>JAFMFB010000074.1 GCA_017856435.1 Burkholderiaceae bacterium | reverse complement strand
TACCGCCGCCTGAGGAATGGTGAAGCTGGTTCGCACAATGTAGGGAGATGCCAGGGTAATGCTGGAGGTTGCTGCAGCCATCACCACCTGGGGCGTCTTGGATTGCGTCGCGATTGGTGCTGTGGCCAGCGCTGACGGGGTGATGCCAAAACCGGCAAGGACATTGACCTTCTCATTCACCACCAACTCTTGAGCCAGACGCTTGGTGGCGTCAGGGGCGCTGGTGTCGTCCTTGACAATCAGTTCAACCTTTTTGCCACCCACCATGTCGCCGTGCTGCGCCATGTACAAGCGCGCAGCAGCTTCAATCTGACGACCCGTCGTGGCTTGCGGACCGGTCATCGGCAGTATCAGACCGATCTTGAATTTATCTTGAGCCAAGGTGGCAGTGGCACTCATGGCCAGTAAGGCCAGCGCAGCTGCAGAAATAAAAATTCGTTTTTGCATTGAATGACTCCTGAAACTTTAAAAACTTGTACAGATACAGAGGTTGCGAAAGCTAACGATCGGATGATACCAATTTGCCCAGTAAACCAGGCTTGACGGGTCACCGGTCACCTGATGCCGAAAGACTGAATGGCCTGGCAACACTCACAAGCAATTCCCACTGGCTGCGCCCGAACCTATGTTTTCAATCGTCTATGATTCTTGGACTTTATGTCACCCACCCCGGAGATTTGAATGACCGCTCGCACCACCCCACCCTTTCGCGCTGACCATGTAGGCAGTTTTCTGCGCCCAAAATATCTGCTGGAAGCACGCGAGCAGAAAGCCAAAGGTGAAATCAGCGCCGAACAACTGCGCAAGGTCGAAGACCGGGCCATTACCGAAATTGTGAAATTCCAGGAAGATGTCGGACTGCAAAGCATCACCGATGGCGAGTTCCGCCGCACCTATTTCCATATCGATTTTCTTGAACAGATTGGCGGCGTTAAAGCCGATATCCCAGTGACTGTCATCAAACCCGACGGCACCAAGGAACTGGCTCCCCCGGTAATGCGCGTGGTCGACAAGGTACGTCATGTCAAGGATATCCAGCGCGCCGATTTCGAATACCTCAAAAGTCAGATCACCCCTGGTCGTGGCGCCGTCGCCAAGGTCACCATTCCCTCGCCCACCATGCTGCACTTCCGCGGTGGCCGTGCCGGCATCAGCAAGGATCACTATCCTGAACTAGAACCCAGTTTTTATGATGATGTGGCACGAGCCTATGGTGATGAACTCAAATCGCTATCAGACGCTGGATGTACGTATGTCCAGATGGACGACACCAACCTTGCCTACCTGTGCGACGAAAAGATGCGCGAAGCGGCCCGTCAACGCGGCGATGATCCCAATGAATTGCCCCACCGCTATGCAAAGTTCATTAACAAAGTGGTCGCACTCAAACCGGCCGGCATGACCCTGGCTATGCACTTGTGCCGTGGCAATTTCAAGAGTACGCATGCCGCCTCAGGCAATTACGAGCCGGTGGCCGAAGCCCTGCTCAAGGAAATGGACCTGGACGCCTATTTCCTTGAATACGATGATGAACGCAGCGGCGATTTTCGCCCCCTGCGTTACCTGCCCAAAGGCAAGATTGTTGTTCTAGGACTGGTGACCACCAAATTCGGCAAGCTTGAATCCAAGGATGAGCTCAAGCGTCGAATTGACGATGCCGCCAAGTATGTTTCCCTGGACCAACTGTGCCTTTCACCTCAGTGTGGTTTCTCAAGCACTGTTCACGGAAATGAGATTGCGGTGGAAGACCAGCGCGCCAAGTTGAGCCTGGTCCTGCAAACCGCACGCGAGGTCTGGGGCTAAGCCGGGTTTGTCTGGATTGGCACTGGCCCGCTTCGCGAACACCAGCTCGAGCCGGGTCAACCATCATTTTTTATCTCGGCATCGAGGGTAAACCCTAGTCACTGATGCCGATTACTTCGGCAAAATATAGTTATCAAATATAACTTTTTAGATCATGGACCATGATCTCTGAAGGACAACGCCTTGAGTAATTCAATTCTTGAACGCGCCGCTACCCACGGCGTCACCCTCGACATGCAGGGGCCGGTGGCTGTAATTACCCTGCGTCGGCCGGGCAAGCGCAACGCGCTGTCTGACAGCCTGATCGAAGCAGTCCGAGACACTTTTCAGAACCTGCCCGAATCGGCGCGGGTTGCCGTCATTCACGGCGAAGGCGATCACTTTTGTGCCGGACTGGATCTTTCGGAGTTGAACGAGCGGGACGCTGGCCAGGGGGTCTTTCACTCACGCAGTTGGCATGTCGCGCTTGATGCCGTTCAGTACGGGCCCGTGCCGGTGATTGCTGCAGTTCACGGCGCCGTCGTTGGTGGCGGCCTGGAGCTTGCCTCAGCCTGTCATATCAGGGTAGCCGACGAATCCGCTTTTTTTGCCCTGCCTGAGGGAACACGTGGCATTTTTGTCGGCGGCGGCGGATCGGTGCGTGTGCCCAAGTTGATTGGTGTCGCCCGAATGACAGACATGATGCTGACTGGACGCGTCTACAACGCGGCCGAGGGTGAGCGTATCGGCCTGGCCCAGTACCTGGTTCCCGGCGGCAAAGCACTAGACAAAGCGCTGGAACTGGCGCAAAGAATTGCCACCAACGCACCTTTGACCAATTTCGCCCTGACCCATGCCCTGCCGCGGATTGCGGAACAACCCGCGGACCATGGTTATCTGACCGAAGCCTTGATGGCATCAATTGCCCAGTCCACACCCGAGGCCAAGGCCCGGGTACGAGAATTTCTTGCTGGCAAGGCCGCCAAGGTTCAAAACTCCAAATAAGTCAAGGCAAACATCAACAACCGGCCGCCCCCCAAATGAGTGACCCAATGAGTGCCCCAAAATTTCGCCCCCTCACGTTTGGTGTGACCAAAGTCAGTCTGCGTGATGGAACGCCAGGCATCCATTACATGCAGGCCGAACAGGCTCTTGGCGACTATCCCGAGCGCTTGACGGATCGCCTGGCACATTGGGCTAAGACAAAGCCGGAACAGACCTTCATGGCGCGCCGCATGAAAAACAGCGACGGCAGCCTGGGCGACTGGCGCCACCTCCATTACGGGCAGACCTGGAATACGGCGCGCAGCATTGCGCAAGGTCTGATCGACCTGGGCCTGAATGCAGAAAGGCCTGTAGCCATCCTTAGCGAAAACAGCCTGGAGCATGCGCTGCTGGCCTTGGGATGCCTGATAGCCGGGGTTCCGTTTGCGCCAGTGTCGCCGCCCTACTCCTTGGTCAGCGTTGACTACGACAAATTACGCCATGTCCTGCGAACCCTTACCCCCGGGCTGGTATTTGCACAGGACAGCCGCTATGCCAAGGCCATTGCAGCCACGGTGGACCATGATGTGACCCTGGTGATCGCCGAGGGAACCCTCCCGGACCGGGCTTCTGTTTCCTTTGAAAAGCTTTGTGCCACCCCAGTCACCGATGCAGTGGACCTGGCCATGGCAGCCAGCGGACCCGACACCATCGCCAAGTTTTTGTTCACCAGTGGTTCGACCAAGATGCCCAAGGCGGTCATCAATACCAACCGGATGTGGTGTGCCAACCAGCAGCAGATGGTCCAGTCCATGCCAACCCTCGGCGAGAAAGAACTGGTCCTGGTGGATTGGCTGCCGTGGAACCATACATTTGGCGGGAACCACAATTTCGGCATGGTGGTCTACCACGGCGGCACCCTTTATATCGACGATGGCAAACCAACCCCAGCCCTGATGCCAGAGACGCTGAGAAATCTGAGAGAAATCGCCCCCACCGTTTACTTCAATGTTCCCACCGGGTTTGAAGCTATCGCCAACGCCATGAAAACCGACGACGCCCTGCGCAAGAACCTGTTATCCAGGGTCAGAATGTTTTTCTATGCGGGCGCAGCGCTGGCACAGCCGGTTTGGGACAGCCTTTATGCAAGCGAGGAGCGGGAAATCGGCGAGCGGATTGCCATGACGACTGGCCTGGGCATGACCGAATCGGGACCTTTCGGCTTGTTTGTCACCAATCCCAATGTCCGCGCCGGAGATCTGGGCGTGCCAACCCCGGGGCTCGAGCTGAAACTGGTGGACATTGATGACAAAACTGAAGTTCGCTACCGTGGGCCCAATATCACACCCGGCTATTGGAGAAACCCCAAGGAGACCGCCGAGGCCTTTGACGACGAGGGCTTTTTCAGAACGGGAGATGCCATCAAGTGGATTGACGAAACCGACCAGCACCTCGGACTCAAGTTTGATGGCAGGATTGCCGAGGACTTCAAGCTGGCCACCGGAACCTTTGTCAGTGTCGGGCCGCTACGCGCCAAGATCATTGCCGCCGGGGCGCCCTACATTCAGGACGTGGTTCTTACAGGCTTGAACCTGAGGGAAGTGGGCGCCATGGTGTTTCCCACTCTCCGTGTGCGGGAACTGGCGGGCCTCCCAGAGAGTACACCCCTCAATGAGGTCCTGGCCAGTAGCAAGGTGCTTGCCCATTTTCAGCAGGTGCTTAATTCCCTGGCCAAGACCAGCACCGGCAGCGCCAACCGGATTGCCCGGCTCTGCCTGTTGAGCGAGGCCCCAACCATCGACAAAGGTGAAGTCACTGATAAGGGTTCGATCAATCAGCGCTCGGTGCTCACCCATCGTGCCGACACAGTGGCCGCCCTGCACAACGACAGCCTGCACCATATCCTGAAACCTCAGGCTTGAACTGAAAGATACGAACTCATGGCAGCAAAAGGGTTTTTCAACGGGTTTTCGGATGTCTGGATGCATCAGGGTGTGCGCACGCCGATGGTGGACTACTGCGGCGCTCTGGGCCATATTTCACCGACCGACCTGGGCATCAAGGTGGCGCGTGAAGCCCTGCAACGGTCCGGTGTCAAGGCCAGTGATATCGGCTCAGTCATTGCCGGCAACATGGCGCCCGGTGACTTTGATCAGTTCCTGCTGCCGCGCCATATCGGCCTCTATGCTGGCGTGCCCCAGGACGTTCCGGCCATCATGGCACAACGCATCTGCGGCACCGGCTTCGAACTCTTCCGTCAAGCGGGCGAACAACTGGAAGCCGGCGTGTGTGATGCGGCCTTGGTGGTGGGCACCGAGAGCATGACCCGCAACCCGATTGCAGCCTTCGATCACCGCACCGGTTTCAAACTCGGCGCCCCGGTTGGCTTCAAGGACTACATGTGGGAAGCCCTCAAGGATCCTGCGGCTGGCATCAACATGATCCAGACCGCAGAGAATCTGGCCCGGAAATACAACATCACCCGCGAAGAAGTCGATCAGTTTGCGTCGGACTCCTTCGCCAAAGCGGTGGCCGCCCAGCAAAGCGGCTTTCATGCTGGTGAAATTGTGCCGGTGGTCAGTGAAAAATTTGAGCTGGCTGGCTACAACCCGCGTGGCATCAAACTGTCAGGAAAAATCAGCGAGGTCAGCGCAGACACCCATCCAAGAATCTCTCCGGTTGAGGTACTGGCCAAATTGCGGGCGGTGCATGAAGGTGGAGTACAGACTGGCGGCAACAGCTCTGCGCTGGTGGATGCTGCGGCCGCTTGCGTGGTCTCTACGGGCAGTTATGCGCAAGCCCATCAGTTGAAACCTCTGGCGCGCGTTGCGGCGGCTGCCGTGGTTGGCGTGCCTCCTGAAATCATGGGTATTGGCCCCGCACCCGCCATCCGTCTGCTGCTTGAGCGCACCGGACTCAGCCTGGAACAAATCAGCCGCTTTGAAATCAATGAGGCGCAGGGGGCACAAACTTTGGCCGTTGCCAAAGAACTGGGCCTGGACCTGGCCCGGCTCAATGTGCACGGCGGCGCCATCGCGCTGGGCCATCCGCTGGCGTGCACCGGTGTTCGCCTGACCCTCACCCTGGCGCGCGACCTCAAGCAAACCGGGCTGCGCTGGGGCATCGCCAGTGCCTGCGTGGGGGGCGGTCAAGGCATGGCCCTGCTGATTGAAAACCCCGAGGGCCATTGATATGCAGATTCAAGGCTTGTCGGCACTGGTGACTGGGGGAGGCTCCGGTCTGGGCGAGGCCGTCGCGCGCAAGCTGGCCGACCTGGGCGCCAAAGTGGCCGTGCTCGACTTGAGCCAGGACAGCGCTGAACGTGTGGCCGGCGAGATCGGCGGCATTGCCATCGCCTGCAACGTGTCCGATCCCGACAGCATGGCCCAGGCCATCGAACGCGCCACCGCAGCCCATGGCCCGGCGCGCATCCTGATGCAGATTGCTGGTATCGGCACAGCCAAGCGGGTGGTCGGCAAAGACGGCTCAGCCGCACCACTGGAGGACTTTGCCCGGGTGGTCAATGTCAACCTGATCGGCACCTACAACGCAGCCCGGCTGTTTGCTGCCGCCTGCGCCAAACTCGCACCCCTGGATGATGGCACCCGGGGCGTCATAGTCTTCACCGCCTCGGTCGCCGCCTACGACGGGCAAGTGGGCCAGCAAGCCTACAGCGCCTCCAAGGCCGGCGTGG
>JAFMFB010000073.1 GCA_017856435.1 Burkholderiaceae bacterium | reverse complement strand
CTCCGCGGTGCGCTGGGCCACGCGTTGCTCGAGCAGCTTGCGCTCGGTGATGTCGGTCGCGATATTGATAAAACGCGGCTTTTCTCCGACGGGAGCGACATATTGGATGAACACTTCCACCCAGATTTCATGGCCGTCCTTGTGGCGGTGCAATGTTTCAAAGCGCAGGCTGGCTTGCTCACCGGCAATCAGAGGTGCGATCAGCGCGCGAAACTTGGGCTCAGGATACTGCGGCTTGATGTCATAGGGGGCCATGCCCAGCAGCTCAGCCTGGCTGTAGCCCACCTGCAGACAGGCACCGGCGTTGACATAGGAAAATTTCAGGGACATTGGGTCGAAGATGAACACGCTGTCCGAAGTACTGTCCAGCGTGCTCTTGATTTCGCGCAGACTACTCTCCTTGTGGACTCGCTCGGTGATGTCTTCAACCAAGGCGATTAACTGCTGGAGCGACCCGTCCTCGCCTCGAATGGCAGACACGCTCTTGTGTACCCAACAGGTCCTGCCGCTCTTGGTCAGAAATCGGTTTTCAACTTCGAATATGTCCTTTTCGCCAGACCCGAGCTTGTGCACCAGCATCAGGTTGGCATCGCGGTCATCGGGGTGAACAAAGCTCTCGAACGGCCGCCCAATGAGATCGTCCTGCGAATGGCCTGTGATCTGACATATTGCGGGGTTGACTTTGCGGATGTTGCCATGGCTGTCTCCAACGATGAACCCAACCGAGGTCGAGAGGAAGGCGCCCCGAAACAGGGATTCGCTGGCCCTGAGCGCCGTCTCCGCGGTCTTGCGGCTGCGCACCTGCTCGGTGACATCGTGAATCCACAGGATCAGGCCGCCAATCTGACCATCCGACTCGCGCCAGGGACCGACCGAATAATCAACCCAGTTCAAATCGCCCTTGGGGCCGGTCACAGCCTGCTCACGCGCTTCAATCACCTCACCTTGCAGCGCAGCGTTGTGGGTTTGACGCCAATGGGTATTGCCCTGCACCAGGTCATAGGCCGAGCGTCCCACCAACTGCGCATCGTCCACTCCTGCGTAGCCGCGCAGGGTTTTCCAGGCCGGGCTGGCAGCCAGGTAGCGCATTTGGCGGTCATACATGATGATGGCCCCGGGGCTCTGGTTGAGCAGCTCTTGCTGAATCCTGCGGCGTCCGGCTTCGCGCAGCAGCACCCGGTTTTGCTGGCGATTGCGTTGCCACAGCCAGGTCAGGCCCGCCAGCAGCAGCGCCAGCGCTGAGCCGACTCCCCAGACCCAGGGCAGTTGCGCTAGGTAATACGGGTTCAGGTGGCCAGGCTGGTAGCGCGCCGCCAGCTCCCACTGGCCGTAGGGCAGGACCAGGACGTCAGTGACGGTTTGCCCTGCGTCCTCTTGCGGGTCAAAAAGCCGGGCGTCGCCAATCAGGGGAATGGTTTGACGCAGGCCAACCACCTTGTTTCGGATAGCAATCTGCACCTCAGGGGGCAGCTGCAGATCGGCATCCTGCACCAGTGCCTGCAGATCCATCACCTGGGTGACAAAACCCCAGAAGTCTGGCGGTACGCCCGGCGTGGGCGACGGGTTTGCCATACCCTGAAACACCGGCAGCCAGGCCACCAGCCCGGTGCCGCCCTGCATCAGCTGGATGGGCCCTTCAATCAGCAGCGCTCTTTGCTGCAGCACCAGGTTCGCTGCATCGTGGGTGCGCGGGTCGGTCAGCAGGTTGATGCCCAGCAAAGCCTTGCTCATGACGTCGCCCACTTGCGTCTGAATCACCCCCCCGGGAGCAATTTGCATACTGGCAATGCCATTGACGGTGCCTCGCGCGTTCTGCGCAAGTAATTCAAACTTTATGCCACGTGGATCCTCGGCCTGTTGGATGGCAGCGCCCAAGAACTTGAGCACATCCAGCCGCTGGCTGAGCGCACGCGCTATCGATTGCCGCACTTTATGAATCTCAATAGTCAGCAGCTGGCGGTCCAGAATTTGACCCTCATGGTATGTCTGCCGGTCAGAGGCCAGCACGCCCAGCATGGCCAGCAGCCAGACCCCGATTGCCCACCACCAGGCCTGGTGCTGCGCCAGCTGGTCG
This sequence comes from Burkholderiaceae bacterium, assembly GCA_017856435.1. GTDB lineage: Bacteria > Pseudomonadota > Gammaproteobacteria > Burkholderiales > Burkholderiaceae_C > Hylemonella. The sequence goes on along the minus strand of JAFMFB010000073.1, from coordinate 4,484 downwards.
GTGGCGGTGCGAATAAAGCTTGCGGGGCGGGGGGTAGCTGTGGTGCTGGAGGTGCTGGAGGTGCTGGAGGTGCTGGAGGTGCTGGAGGCGCTGGAGGCGCTGGAGGTGCCGATGGTCGCGCTGCCCGGGCTCTGGCCGGGCGCAGGCGCCGCAGGTGTGGGGGTCGGTGGCGCTGGCGGGGTGGCTGAAGGTTCGGTCGGTCGCATGCTAAGGCTGAGTTTAAAGTGGCGCGAGAACTGGGCCGAGCGTCAATGCCAACAAGGCAAGCGAGTGCTCAGGCAACACCGACTGGCAGCATTTCTGCCACCAGCGCCAGCAACTCCTTGTAGCGGATGGGCTTGGCCAGGTAGGCGTCAAAGCCTGAGCGCAGCAGGTTTAGTTTTTCGCCTTCCATCGCCAGCCCGGTGGTGGCCACCATCTTGAGGTTCATTGTGCCTGGGTCAGATCGCAGCCGCTTGAGTACATCCAGGCCGTCCAGCCTGGGCATCTGCACATCCAGCAGCACCAGATATGGCAGCTCGCGTTGCACCACCTCCAGCGCCGCCTGCCCATTTTGGGCGTGCATCACCTTGTAGCCTGCATATGAAAGCATGGTGGCGAGCAGCTTGCTGTTACTCGGCTCGTCATCAACCACTAGGATCTTGCTCATGTAAACCCGCTTAAAAAAGTGGCATCGTCAAAAAGTAAGCCCGCCTCAGCCCGTCTGGGCGTGCTCTAGGCTGTAGTGCTTTGGGCTTTTATGCCAATGTGTCGTCAAACCTTCCAGTCTTTGCACAGATGTGTACCGTTGTACCGCTGTACCCTTTACGACAGTCAGCACGGTTTTCTGAACGCCATTAGAAACCATAGCCTGAAATAAAGTGTTGCGAGGTTGTGAACTTTTGAATGCCGGCTGCTCTGGGCCCTGCGCAGCTGGGTCACCGGGTTCACCGGCTGACAGCTTGGCAGGCCGACCAAGGGTTGGGGGTTGGTGCAACTGCCTAGGCCTGGGGCAGCCACTGCATCCTGCGCGTGCCCTGGCCCGGCAGGCTGCTCATGGCCAGCGACTCGGACAGGCGCGGCCACGGTGGTGCTGACTTCAAACGCACGCTACACGGACAGTTCAAGCCACTGCCCGAGCCTCCAGGCACCGGGGGCGCTGTCTGCAACCAGTAGTATTTTTTGCAGCGCCAAGGCAGAAAGGTCTGCCTCAGGCGCACTGGGATTCATGATGATGTCTTTGGCTTGGAATCTGCTTAAGGCAAAGCTTCCGGTTTGTCCGGGTCAAACAGGCTGTTGAGGCGCGTGATCTCTTCCGCCGGCACATGCTGCGGGTAACCCGACAAGATGCCGGTGACGTTGCGGAAGGCGCGGCCAATGTGCATGCCCACGCCTCCAATCGAGAATTCGCGGATCTGCTTCTCGTGCGGAGAGCCGCGCATTTTCAGCACGGTGATGCCGCGGCGCATCTCGCCACTCATCTCGACATAGCGCAACATTATGATGGTGTCGGTAATGGTGGAGATATGAGCTTCGGTCACCGAGGTGCCGCCCATCAGGGTGGGGGTGGTGGCGGTGAAAAGGCCGCCGATCTCTCGCTGCTTGAGGAAGGAGGTCAGGCCGATGACAAACTCACGGTAGCTTTTAAGGGTGGAGACCCGCTCCAGCGCGGACAAGCTGTCAACCGCCACCCGGTTGGGCCTGAATTCCTCGATCACCGAGCGGATGTGCACCAGATGGTCTTCCAGTCCCATCGACTCGGGGTAGGCACAGACCACCCGGACCAGTCCTTCGTTTTCCAGCTGCTCGAAATCCATGCCCCAGCTGGTGGCGTTGCGGAACAACTGGTCGCGGCTTTCCTCAAAGGCCAGCAACAGGCAGCGCTCGCCCTGCTTGGCACCGCCCGCGATGAACTCGGTGGTGATCAGGGTCTTGCCGCAGCCGGTGGCGCCGGTGACCAGGATGATGGCGTCGCAGAAGAAGCCGCCGCCGCACATGAGGTCGAGCTCGGGATTGCCCGAGGTGATGCGCACATTGGAGGAGCGTTGCTTGAGCTCGATGGCCGACAGCGGCACAGCCACCACACCTCTGCCCGGGACCACGTTGAAGGGGTACTCGCCCTTGTGGTGCGACGCACCTCGGAACTTGAGCGCCTCAATGGTACGGCGCCGTTTTTCACCATCCAGGGCATTGCGCAGAATGAGCACGTTGTCGCCCACAATCTCTTCCACCCCGAAGCGGCTGATCTCACCGTAGTCATGGGTGCGCTCGGCCGTCATCATGCAGGTGATGTTCATGTGCTTGAGCGCGTAGGCCAGACGGAACAGTTCGCGCCGCACCAGCGCGGCCTCGGAGAAACGGGTGAAGATAGAGCCCAGCGAATCCAGTGACACGCGCTCGGCGTGGACTTTCTTGATCGCACCTTCAATGCGCGCGAGCAACGCGCCCAGATCGAAGGGGCCAGTGACCACAGACTCTTCAGGCTGGGGAGAAGCATCGACGAAGGCCCACTTGCCTTCTTTTTCCCATTGGAAGATAGGCCAGCCCATCCCGTTCATGTTGGCACGGATGTCCTGCGGCGACTCTTCGAAGGTGACGAACACCCCGTTGTGGCCCGCTTCGATGCCCGCGGCCAGGAATTGCGCCGCCACAATGGTTTTGGCACTGCCGGCCGTACCGGCCACCAGCGTGGTGCGGCCCTTAGGGATGCCCCCCTCGGTGATGGCATCAAGTCCGGGAATGCCGGTAGGCAGTTTTTCTATCGGGATGAGTTTGGCTGAGGGTGTCTCTTTTTTCATGATGGTCAACTACTCGATAAATTTAACAATCAGTTTCAACCGTTTCTTCTTACAGCCGATCAGCGCGAGGCGTGGATATCGAGGCCGAGCAGGACCTTGTCTAACTCTGACAAATCACCAGTGATACGCCGCATGGGCGGGGGCAGGAGTTTGACCAGGGTGGGGGTGGCCAGGATCTTCTCGTCCTCGGCCAGTTGGGGCTGGTCCAGCACATCCACCACCTCCATCATGTATTCGCCCTCGAACTCTTCCTCGCACAGACGGCGCAGATTGCTAATGGCGCGCTCAGAACTGGGGGTTCTGCCAGTGATATAGAGCCTGAGTACGTATAGCTTTTGAGGGGCCATGGTGGTTACTTTCGTGAAAATAGGGCAGGGTTATTTGGGAGCTGGCCTGTTGCCGGGGTAAGGGGCACAAAAGTGCCGGTAGTGATCGACCAGAAAACCCATGAGCTGAAGCGATACCAAGCGTCCCTCCTCCATGAAGGCCTTGGACTGGGTGGAATTGAGATGTTTGAGTTCATTTCTGAGGGCCTCGGTGTGGAATTCAACCACATCGCGCGGCCCGAGCTCGCACGCTAGGCCCCGGAGGTCTGAGGAGGCGGGCCGGTGGTCCTTTTCACGCACAAACTGGCTCTCCTCGATGACGTTGGAGAGCAGCTTCTGGTAACGGCCGACAAAGTCCTGATAAATTTGGGGCTGAACCTCGCGCAAGGTGCCTGCGTCATAGACCCGTGCAGTAATAGCCGAGGTATCGCCGATCGAGAGGCGATCAATCGACTGGAGCTCACGCTCCTGGTCATGAATTCGGTGCTGGGTCTCCTGAGCAAGCAGCTTTTTGAGGTGCTGGCGCTCAACCGCATAGGAGATGGCACGGCCCAGAATATTGGGCTGCAACTGGTTCTTGACCAGGTAATCCTGCGCGCCCAACTGAACTGCCTGCACGCCGGTTTCTTCATCATCCAGGGCAGTGATCACCAACACTGGCAGGTCGGGTGCCAGATCTAGCACCCGGCTGAGGGTTTCAAGGCCGGTGGAGTCAGGCAGGCTCAGGTCAAGCAATACGGCGTCATAGGTTTCACTGGCGAGATGCTTGAGGGCCCGCTCCAGATGGTTGGTCACCTTGATCTCAAAGCTACGGTTGCGCACCTGAGCCAGCGCCTCCTGCATCAGCAGGGCGTCGCTTGGGCTGTCTTCGACCAATAAGATGACTAGTTTGTCATTGTGCGGCGGCATAAGCTGGTCAGCGGGGCGCCTCGGCTTGCGGCAATGCGGTCAGTGGGGCCAGAAAAAAGATCAAACTCAGGTTGTCGTGTTGGATTGGAATGAGCATGGCTGTTTGGCGCGTTTATGCGACTTCACAGGACAGCAGACAACAGAACTTCAGAACGCATCCGGATTAAAGGCTGTTACAGGTATAACAATGACAGAAAATTGCAAAATACTGTTACAGATATGTAAATTACTGCTCAATAGCTGCCGCATCGGCAATCACAAAATGAAAGGTTGACCCGACGCCGGGGGTGGATTCGAGCCAGATCTGGCCGCCATGGGACTGGACGATCCTTTTGCAGATGGCCAGGCCAATGCCGGTGCCGGGGTACGCATCACGGGTATGCAGGCGTTGAAAGGCCTCGAAAATCCGGTTGAAAAACCCCTGCTCAATCCCGATGCCGTTGTCCTTGAAGGTGAATTCCCAGCCATCAGG
>JAFMFB010000011.1 GCA_017856435.1 Burkholderiaceae bacterium | reverse complement strand
TGCGCCATGGCTTCCAGCACCACCATGGCGTAGCTGTCTTCAAGCGTAGGATGAACCAAGACATCAGCAGCCTGGTAGGCTGGGGCCATGTCCGACAAGGGTCCGAGAAAATGCACCCGTGTGCCAAGGCCCATACTTTTCGCTTTAGCCTCATAAACCGGCAGGGGGTTGCGGCTGCCAACCACTGCCAGATGGACTTCAGCTGGCAATAGCGTCAGCGCCTGTAGCAGGGTGTCCAGCCCCTTTCTCGCAAAGTCATTGGCAACAAACAGCAGCAGCGGTAACTTTGCAGGCAGCCCCAAAACAGCACGTGCATCTTCCTTTGGCAGGCGTTGGTTGGGCATCTGAACACCCGGCGTCACGACTGAAACTGAGGTATCTGGGTAGGCTTCTAAGCAGGCATCACGCAGCATGTCAGATGTTGCCACCACATGTCGCCCCGTCTTCGGTTTGAATCGAGCACCTTCCAGCCAGATGTAGGTCAGTAGCCGCGGACTGGTCAACACCTTGAGCCAGGCCAGGATTAGGCGTACGCCTTGGCGGCCGTGAAACAGATAGTGTCGGGTCGGCCAGACATGGACTGTCTGCACCTGTCCGTGCCAGGTGTTTTCATGGGAATGCACCAGGTCAAAGCCTCGCCTAGTCTGCCACCAAGCGGCAATTGCATAGAGCAGTTGGTTGATCCAGCGCGGCTTTTCGCACAAGCGGAAGACCCGGTGGTAAGTCACGCCTGGTACGGGTTGATCGGTCTGCTGTGCAAAGATATGAATGTCGTGTCTAGCGGCGAGTTGCTGCACCAGGGCCACAGCGTAACTCTCAGCCCCACCGCCCATGCGTGAAAAATTACGGCTCAGGACTGCAATTCGCATACGTTCATCAATCAGAGCAACACAATGTCGTATTGCTCCTGAGTCAAGACCGATTCAGTTTGAAGCGAAATTGGTTTGCCAATAAATTCAGATAAAGCCGCCAGGTGTTGCGCCTCTTCATCCAGCAATAGTTCAATCACCTTGGGCGCAGCCACCACCCGGAACTCGCGCGGATTGAACTGCCTGGCCTCGCGCAGGATCTCGCGCAAGATGTCATACGCCACGCTGCGCGGTGTCTTGACAATGCCCTTGCCTTCACAACTCGGGCAAGGTTCACACAACATGTGCGCCAGCGACTCACGTGTTCGCTTGCGCGTCATTTCCAGCAAGCCCAGCTGAGAAAAATCGCCCAGCATGGTCTTGACCCGATCACGCGCCAGCAGTTTACGAAACTCGCTCAAGACCTGGTCCTGGTGTGCCTCGGTAGCCATATCGATAAAGTCAACAATGATGATGCCCCCCAGATTACGCAGCCTGAGTTGACGGGCAATGGCCTGGGCAGCCTCGAGATTTGTCTTGAAGATAGTGTCTTCAAAATTACGGGCTCCCACAAAGCCACCGGTGTTGACATCCACGGTAGTCAGGGCCTCCGTTTGGTCGATGATCAGGTAGCCACCCGATTTCAGATCGACACGACGGCCCAGTGCTCTGGTGATTTCATCATCCACGCCAAACAGGTCAAAGATTGGCCGCTCGCCCTTGTAGATCTGCAGTTTGGCCACGGCCCCTGGCATGTACTCTTGACCAAAGGCCTTGAGCTTGTCGAATTGCTCGTGGGAGTCAATCCGGATCGTCTGCGTGCGTTCGCTGACCAGATCTCGCAAGACCCGCTGGATCAGACTTAGGTCAAGGTGAAGCAGTGACTCAGGTGGCAGCCGCTGGGAAGATTCCTTGATACGAGCCCAGGTTTTGCGCAGATAGGCAATATCTTCCGACAGCTCTGTATCTGTCGCGTCTTCACCGTTGGTCCTGAGGATAAAGCCACCACCCTGATCTCCAATTTTTTCCAACAGACGACTACGCAAATCCTCCCTGAGTTCCAGCGGAATTTTCTGGGAGACCCCGACATGGTTATCCTGAGGAAGAAAGACGAGGAACCGGCCAGCCAGGCTAATCTGGGTGGAGAGTCGAGCGCCTTTGCTGCCAATCGGATCCTTGATGACCTGCACCATCAAGGCCTGGCCTTCAAACACCTGTTTTTCAATGGGAATCTGCGGGTGGCTATTGCGGGCCTGGCTGATGGTTTCACCCAATGCTGGGGGATGCCATACATCGGCCACATGTAAAAAGGCAGCCCGCTCCAGACCAATATCAATGAACGCTGATTGCATGCCGGGCAATACCCGCGCCACCTTGCCAAGGTAGATATTGCCGACCAGACCACGTTCAACTATTCGCTCCACATGCAATTCCTGCACCGCGCCACTTTCCACGACTGCAACGCGGGTCTCCTGGGGCGACCAGTTGATAAGGATGTCTTCTTGATTCACCAGCACTCCCTCTGGCTGCACGTACTGTGTGTCGCTTCGCCACCAAGCTTGCAAGGGGCGACAACTGCGGCCCAGCAAAGTAGGTCCGGCGTTGTCCCGCGGGTAAAAGCGCCTCTCGCAGCGACCAGGGCAATACGCAGCATATTCAAATCTGTCTCAGATCCTGAAGCCGAATGGTTGCAGCAATTGTGCCGTTTCATACATGGGCAATCCCATGATGCCAGAATAACTTCCGGAAATATGCAAAATGAAGGTTGCCGCTTTGCCCTGCACCGCATAGGCGCCCGCCTTACCCATAGGTTCTCCGCTAGCTACATAGCGCTCAATCTGCTTCGCGCTGATAGAGGCAAAAGTGACGCGGGAAACGCTTAGTGCCATGCTGCGTTTGCGCCAAGTTCCCACCGATACTGCGGTCAAGACACGGTGGGTGCGACCGGCCAATTCGCGCAACATCCTTACAGCGTCTTCTGCATCGGAGGGTTTGCCGAAAATTTTACGACCCAAAGCAACTGTGGTGTCTGAGCAAATTACGGGTGCGATTGTCAACTTTCGCATCTTCAGACGGCTCAAGGCCGCGTCAAGTTTCAGCTGTGTGACACGTTGCACATAGGCGGACGGCGTTTCATGCGCCAATTCGGCTTCAATACCTTCGGCGTCCTCGGCTTGGTCCGGGAGTAGCAGCACGTGAGGTATTCCCATCTGATCGAGCAGCTGTTTTCGTCTTGGGCTTTGAGAGGCCAGGTAGACAAATTTCCCCTGAGCTCTATCCCCAGCAGCTGGCGGCTGCTCAGACATCCTATCTGCAGACAACAAAACTGTGCCCAACGTTGATTTCCTGCTCATTCTCGGTGGTATGGATGATTTGCATTGATCGACCACGCCCGGTAAAGCTGCTCCACCAGCATGACCCTGGCAAACGCATGGGGCAGGGTCATGTCCGACAGGCGGATTCTCTCCTGGGCTGATTGTCGCAAGCCGGGGTCGAGCCCATCGGGCCCGCCAATTAGCAGGACCACTTCCTGACTGGAACGCTGCCAGGATTGGAGTTTGGTTGCCAGCGCTTTGGTAGTCAAAGAGTGCCCCCGCTCATCGAGTGCCACCACCCAGGCCCCCTTGGGGATGAGATCTTCCATCCGCTTGCGCTCAGCAGCTTTCATCTGATCGGTGGTTTTTCCCATCGTGCGCGGTTCGGCTTTGATCGCCTTGAGCTCGAGCCGGATTTCAGGTGGAAAGCGCTTTGCGTAATCCTCCCAGGCAGTTTGAGCCCAGCCTGGCAGGCGCTGACCTACAGCAACGATCAGCAGCCGCATCGATCAGTCCTGGGGCGTAGCTTTATTTTTTGACAGCACTTTTTTTGGCGGCTGGTCGTGATTTGTTTTTATTTTGGGGCGCGTTGACCTTGACAACCTTGAGCGGCGCTTGTTTGCCAGCGACCTTTCCTTCGCCCTTGGCAGCTATTGAACGCGAGGTGGTTTTCTTGGCCGCCGACTTACCCGATGCCTTGGCAACTGCTTTTTTAGACGGAAAGGCCTGGGCTTGGCCTTTCTTTGACGCACTGGATCGCTTCAAACTGGAAACCGGTTTGGATTCTTTTGGTTCGGATTTTCTGACCGGCAAATGGGGCTTGTCAGCACCAAACTTAAGTCGAATTGGTTTTTCGCCCCACAACTCCTCCAGACGGTAGTACTGCCGGATGACCGGTTGCATGATGTGCACCACGGCAGGACCACAGTCCACAATGATCCACTCGCCCACCTCTTCGCCTTCAACCCTTGGTTTTGGGAATCCAGCATGTCGAACCGCATCCCGCACGCTGGTTGCCAGGGCCTTGGTTTGACGGTTCGAGGTGCCCGAAGCCACTACTACCCGCTCAAACAGTGGTGAAAGATGCTCAGTATTGAAAACCTGGATGTCCTGGGCCTTGACGTCCTCCAGCCCATCAACAATGGCACGCTGCAGTTTCTGAATGCTTTTTTTGGCGGCGGATTCTGAGCTTGGTTCTGTAGTCATCAAGTAGGTCAAGAGTTATGGATCAAGTAGAGCTGATGGTCATCAATATACCCCGCAACGGCAGGGTTGACCACTGCATCAATCTTCTTGCCTTTTGCACAACGAGCCCGGATATCAGTGGCACTGATCGCCAAGCGTGGCATGACAAGGCTGATAAAGCGGTGCTTGAGGTGAACCGGTGGGTCAAAATGGTTGGTCTCACCTGACTCCAGATCACGGTCGGCAACGCAGATTGTAGCCAGAGAGAGAACCTGCTCCCAATGGCGCCAGGTCGTCAAGGCTTGGGCTTGGTCCAATCCCATACACAAAAAGAATTCGGCTTGAGGATGCTCTTTTTGAAGTTCAAGCAGGGTATCGACAGTGAAGGTGGGCCCTGCCCGAACCAGTTCGCGTTCGTCGATGACCACTTTTGGTAAATCACCAAATGCCAACCGGGCCATGGCAAGTCGATGATGGGCCGGGTTCAGGGGGCGGGTCTTGTGCCAGGCTTGACCGGTGGGCAATATCCGCAATTGATCAAGCTCCAGCTGACGAAGGGCGGCTTCTGCCAAGGCCCGATGCGCCAGATGAGGAGGATCAAACGCCCCTCCGAACACGCCAAGTCGCTTCAGGGTCATCTTTTCAGTGGCTTTCTCAGACCCAATCACGTCTAGGCAAAAAACGGCTGTACAGGGTTGCTTCCTGCGAGCCAGGCTCAGGGATGTGCTGGTAAGACCAACTCACCAAGGGTGGCATGGAGAGCAGGATAGACTCAGTTCTCCCTCCGGATTGCAAGCCAAAGTGGGTGCCCCGGTCAAACACCAGATTGAATTCAACATAGCGGCCACGCCGATACAACTGAAAGTCCCGCTCACGCTGACTATGCTCCAAATGTTGGCGCCTTTGCACAATCGGCAAATAGGCCGGCAAAAAAGCATCGCCCACTGCACGCATCATGGCAAAGCTTTCTTCAAAGCCCAGCTCAGAAAAATCGTCAAAAAATATCCCACCAATCCCACGCTGCTCATTGCGGTGTTTCAAAAAGAAATACTCATCACACCAGCGCTTAAACCTAGGGTATTTGTCATCGCCAAATGGGGTCAGGGCATCACGGCAGGTGGCGTGAAAGTGAATGGCATCTTCCTCAAACCCGTAGTAAGGCGTGAGGTCCATGCCCCCGCCAAACCAACTGCTCTGCTGGGTCGCGTCGCCAGCTGCAATCATGCGTACATTCATGTGCACGGTGGGCACATAGGGGTTGCGTGGGTGAAATACCAAAGACACTCCCAATGCCTCAAAGGGAGACCCGGCAAGTTCGGGTCGATGTTGGGTCGCTGAGGCCGGCAATTTGTGGCCTTTCACATGCGAGAAACCACAGCCGGCCCGCTCAAAGACCTGACCGCCCTCCAGAATCATGGTCACCCCCTCACCTTGCAGAGGTTCGCCAGCCTCCTTGCTCCAGGCATCAACCAGAAATGACTTTCCATCAAGCGATGAAATACTTTCCGTAATTTTTTTCTGCAAGGACTGCAGGTAAGAGCGAACCCGACCAATTTGGTTTTGATGAATATTGCTGTTCATTTGTTGATGGTCTCGCTACGTGCCACTGAGGCATCGAGCAGATGGATCGGCGCCTGATTGGTGGGGTGATATCCAACGACTCCTTCATAGGCAGCAGCAATTCGTAACATGTCTGAATGCTCATCACCCGTAAGTCGGATGAATTCGCTGACACTAACGGCTTTGCGCTGATAGTCGAGTTGGACAAGACATAAGGGAACATCGGCCATCAGGGCTGTCCGATAGAAGCCACTGCGCCAGCCAGGAATATGCTTTCGGGTGCCTTCAGGGGCCAGAGCCAACCAGAAATAATCGTCATCCCGCTTGGCTTGCAGCAGCGCCTGCGCCGTCTGAGTCACCACCCCTTGAGCTAATGTGCGCTTTACCGGCACACCCCCCAACCAGCGCAGCCAACGTCCAAACAGAGGGATTTGAAAGAGTGAGTCTTTGGCCCAAAACCTGACAGCCACCCCGGCACTCCATTTGGCCAATACCAGCGTCAGGAAGTCCCAGTTACTGGTATGCGGGTAGATGATGGCTATTCCCTGCCGGCAGGGTAGGCCATCGAAATAGACCTTCCAGCCCATCAGGCTGAAAAGACTACGCGCGAGCGAACTGCCTTTGAAGGTGACCGGAAAAGGAGGAGAAAACTCGCCAGCAGCCATGGGCAGTTTTCAGGGCTTCAAGGCACGATAGCCAATATCCCGGCGGAATTGCATCCCTTCGAATTGGATGCCTCGTGTCATTTCGTAGGCGCGTTGCTGGGCGAGCTTCATGTTTTCAGCCAGTACCGTGACGCACAAGACGCGACCGCCGGATGTAAGGGTTTGGCCATCATGAAGCGTAGTACCAGCGTGAAACACCATAGCATCCTCTGTATCAGGGGGCAGACCGGTGATGGCATCTCCCTTGCGCGGTGACATCGGATAGCCATGGGCTGCCAGGACAACACCCAGGGCCCAGCGCCGGTCCCAGGAAAGGGTCAACTCGTCAAGCCGCTCGTCGGTCGCAGCCAGCATGACCTCCAGCAGATCAGTCTTCAGGCGCATCAATATCGGCTGGGTTTCAGGATCGCCCATGCGGCAATTGAACTCGAGTGTCTTGGGGGCGCCCGAAGCATCAATCATCAGACCTGCATAAAGAAAGCCCGTGTAGGGAATGCCGTCTTTTTCCATACCCTTGATCGTGGGCAGGATGATCTCGCGCATCGCTCGCGCATGAACCTCTGGGGTCACCACGGGTGCCGGGGAGTAAGCCCCCATGCCGCCAGTATTGGGGCCCTGGTCAGCATCGAGCAGGCGCTTGTGGTCCTGGCTGGTTGCCAGGGGTGTCACATGCTTGCCGTCACACAAGACAATGAAACTGGCCTCTTCTCCCTGCAGAAACTCTTCGATAACCACCCGAGCGCCACCTTCGTTGTGGCTGACACCGAGCTTGTTGTCCAGCAACATGAAGTCAATGGCTTCATGGGCTTCGGCCAGACTCATGGCAACAACAACGCCCTTACCCGCTGCCAGACCATCAGCCTTGACCACAATCGGTGCGCCCATTTTGTTGACATAGTCATGCGCAGCACCGGGGTCTGAAAAAGTGTCGTAATCAGCAGTAGGAATCCCATGGCGCTTCATGAATGCCTTGGAGAAGGCTTTGGAACTTTCTAACTGTGCCGCGGCCCGGGTTGGGCCAAAAATCCGCAGGCCATGGGTTCGAAATTCATCGACCACGCCGGCCGCCAGTGGCGCTTCCGGCCCAACCACGGTCAGACCGATCTTCTCCTGCTGGGCCCACTCGCGCAAAGCCTTGACATCGGTCAGCGGCAAATTCTCAAGATTCTTGTCGCGGGCAGTGCCCCCATTACCGGGCGCTACATAGACCCGCTGAACCCTGGGCGATTGCGCCAGCTTCCAGGCCAATGCGTGCTCGCGCCCTCCCCCACCAATCACCAACACCTTCATATTGTCATTCCGTATTCTCAGAATCCAAACTCAAATCGCTGCGTTATGGAACACATTCTGTACATCGTCAAGATCTTCCAGCACGTCCAGCAATTTTTGCATCTTGGCGGCATCTTCCCCGCTAAGTTCGATGGTATTTTCTGGGCGCATGGTGACCTCGGACACCTCAGGCTTAAAGCCTGCTGATTCCAGCGCAAGTTTGACTGCCTCAAAGTCTGCGGGTTGAGTCAATACCTCAATCGCCCCGTCCTCATCACTGATGACGTCCTGCGCACCAGCTTCCAGAGCTATGTCCATCACCTGTTCCTCAGGGGTGCCCGGTGCAAAAATCAACTGACCGCAATGCTTGAACTGGAAAGCCACCGAACCCTCAGTGCCCAGATTTCCACCATGCTTTGAGAGGGCATGACGGACTTCGGCCACTGTGCGTACCCGGTTGTCGGTCATGGTGTCAAGAATGATTGCAGCACCGCCAATGCCATAGCCTTCGTAGCGAATTTCTTCATAGGTAACCCCTTCGAGATTTCCAGCAGCCTTGTCGATGTTGTACTTGACCCGATCGGCGGGCATGTTGGCAGCTTTGGCTTTGTCAATAGCCAGTCGAAGGCGCGGATTGGCCGTGGGATCGGCACCGCCTGAACGGGCTGCCACCGTGATTTCACGGATGATACGAGTCCAGATCTTGCCGCGCTTTTCGTCCTGACGACCTTTGCGGTGTTGAATATTGGCCCATTTGCTGTGTCCGGCCATGAAAAGTTCCTTGGGATGAATTTGCCGGGTTCGGCTATAAAGCCAGCATTGTACTTTTCGCCACTTCCATGACCGAACCGATCCTGATCGCCCAGCACGGCAACGTGCAATGTTTTCTTCGCCCCGACAAAGCCAACCGACACGGTCTGATCACTGGGGCCACTGGCACCGGCAAGACCATCACCCTGCAGACCCTGGCAGAAGGCTTTTCCAGAATCGGCGTGCCGGTCTTCATGGCCGACATTAAGGGTGATCTCACCGGCATCTCGCAAGCCGGCCAGCTGAGTGACAAGCTCGCTGCCGTACTCAAGGAGCGCGGCTTGACCCGGCCTGACCCCCTGGCCTGTACCACCACGCTATGGGACGTGTTCGGCGAACAAGGTCACCCGGTACGCGCCACCGTCAGCGACCTCGGCCCCTTGCTGCTGGGTCGCATGCTTAACCTGAACGACACGCAGGAAGGGGTGTTGCAGCTGGTCTTCAAAATCGCCGACGACCAGGGCCTGTTGCTGCTGGACCTGAAGGATCTGCGTGCGATGTGTCAGCACGTGGGCGACAACGCCTCACAGTTCACCACCCAGTACGGCAACATCAGTGCGGCCAGTATCGGCGCTATTCAGCGCGGACTGCTGCAGATCGAGGCACAGGGCGGCGACAAATTCTTCGGCGAGCCCATGCTCAACATCGCCGACTTCATGCAGACGGATGCGGCCGGTCGTGGCCTCATCAATGTGCTGGCGGCGGAAAAGCTGATGAATGCGCCGCGCCTTTACGCCACCTTCCTGCTCTGGCTACTGTCCGAATTATTCGAGCATCTGCCCGAGGTGGGTGACCTGGACAAACCCAAACTGGTATTTTTCTTTGACGAGGCCCACCTACTGTTCAACGACGCGCCCAAGGCGCTGCTTGAACGCATAGAGCTGGTAGTTCGGCTGGTACGGTCCAAGGGAGTAGGCGTATTTTTTGTCACCCAAAATCCGCTTGACATTCCCGATAGCGTGCTCGGACAACTTGGCAATCGGGTACAGCACGCGCTGCGTGCTTTCACTCCGCGTGACCAAAAGGCGGTCAAATCCGCCGCCGAAACCATGCGACCGAATCCTGGTCTGGATATCCCCGCCGCGATCACTGAGCTTGGGGTGGGAGAAGCTTTAGTCAGCTTCTTAGACGAAAAAGGTCGCCCTTCGCCCACCAGCAGGGTCTTTGTGCTTCCACCTGGCAGTCAGATTGGCCCGATTTCGACCGCCCAACGACAGGCTCTCCTGGCGTCGTCCATAGTGGCTGGAACTTATGAACAAACCATTGACCGAGAATCAGCTTTTGAGCTTCTGGGTAGCAGAACACTGCAGAAGGCCAAGCATGACCAGTCGGATACCGAAGCAAAGTCATCGACTCCTGGCTTATTGGGCAGTCTTGGTGATTTGCTGGGTGGTGGTCCAAAACGTAGCCGAGCCAGTGTGGGAGAACAACTTTTCAAAAGCGCCGCCAGTACCATAGGCCGGGAAGTTGGCAAACAAATCATCCGCGGGGTGCTGGGCAGCATCCTGGGAAATGGCAAAAAACGCTGAATCTATTACAGCACTCCAACCTGCGATAAATTCGGGCGCTCCAGCCACTGGGCGAGTTCATCAGCCAATTGTTCACTCGCGCCGACCGCTGTCTGCCATACCCGCACTCTTGTGACCAGGTCATTGCCATAGCGGGTGAAGTCCGTTCTGTCGGGCAGCTTGCCGTTGGGCAAAGTATTGACCCATTCGGGGTTGGGGGCAAGCAAAACCATTCGATCAAGAAAGCTGGAATAACCGTGCCGCCAGGGCAATTGCTTATCGAGCCAACCCGGAATCACGTTTTTCTGGAAATGAGGGTACAGGACCAGGCCATCCTCCCCGGTAGCGTAATTCAAGTGCAAATGGTAATCGGTGATACCGCCATCCCAGTAGCTGCCCAAGGGCGCGCCGGGAATATGGGACACCGGGCGTAGGACAAAGGGTATTGAGCAGCTTGCCTGTAATGCCGACATGAAGTTTTGTTCTGTCAGGGCCAATGGTCGTGTGGGGTAGTCCCCGGTCAAAAATGGGAGTGGGCCGAAACCAGAAGAAAAGACCACTCTTTCAAGCCAGCCGCCCATGGCCTTTCGGTTCACCATATTGCTGAGAAACGCACCGGCATAGCCCAGGGCCGTAAGGATGGCCTGCTCGCGTCTCAGAATATGACGACCCCGAGAGGCAAGAATATGCAACCGGTACCGAGGATGCCCCAGCAACTGCGCGACCTGATCCCCATAGAAAGACTGAAGGCTTTGGCTAAAGCGATCGCTGACCTGGCCTGGCGAAGGACGACGCTGCCCAGCTTGTAGCGGGTAGTGCTGATGTATGTAATCCTGCTCAAGGCGAGCAAAGTTTGAAACCGGATCCTTCAGACAGGCCGTCGCCATACGCCAGGCACCAATGGAAGCGCCGATCAGATCGATTGGCTGGGATGAACCTGTGAGCCAGTGGCCAAACAGAAACCTGTCGATTGGCCCAAGAATCAGCCCCTTTGGACCCCCAGCTGCCGCAGGAACAATCCGCACATGCTTGGGCAAAAGTCCATACGCTTTCACATGAAGCCGGGCTATCCTGCCGGCATAAATTCGCAAAGCCTTCATTTAGAAGCGTTCAATGTTGAGCCCTTCAAGGCTGGAATTGTGTGCCTTGGACAACTCATTGCCTGGCGGCCGGTCTCAGTTAATCTTGTTCACCCAAGGACTGGCGCAAGGCCTGGCCCAGTTCAGGTTTGTGAGCGAACGGATCAGTTGGGTTGCGACCCTGCAGAATGTCTTCCAGACGGGTCTGAACAGGGCCCAGAGATTTGGGGTGGCTATAGATGTAGAACTGGTTGGCTCGAACTGCATCAAACACCAGCTTGGCCACGTCGGCAGCAGTCACTTTGCCGGAGCTGACCGCTTTTTCGCTCATGGCCTGGCTGATCAGCTGGCTTCGGGTTGGGGTTGTGACTGCCAGATCAACGGGGCGATTGCGTTCGCTCTGGCTGATGCCGGTGGGCACAAAATATGGGCACAAGACCGACACGCCAAGTTGAGGGCTGACCAGGGCCAGGTCTTGATAGAGTGTTTCACTCAAGGCGACGACCGCATGCTTGCTGACGTTGTAAACACCCATATTGGGAGGAGTCAGCAATCCGGCCATGCTGGCTGTGTTGACAATATGCCCTTGATAGGTCGGATCGCTCTTTGCCGCTTGGAGCATCATAGGTGTGAAAAGGCGAACCCCATGGATGACACCCCATAAATTGACGCCCAGCACCCACTGCCAGTCCTGTATTGAATTTTCCCAGATCAAGCCGCCACCAGCCACACCTGCGTTGTTAAATACCAGATGAGGCGCACCAAACAGTTCCTTCACCCGATGGGCCATATGAGTCATCTGGCCAGCGTCAGACACATCAATTTGCAAAGCCATTACCTCGGCACCAGCCGACTTGATTTCGGCCTCAGCCTGGGCCAGTGCATCCGGTTGAACATCCAGCAGAATCAGCTTCATGCCAAGGTTGGCGCCCATGCGGGCACACGCCAGACCAAATCCCGATCCGGCACCAGTGATGACCGCCACCTTGTCCTTGAAATCGTTCAGCATCTTGGGTCTACACAATCCATTCAAATGTTGGCGAGCATCAAGGGCAACTAACGCGCCTCAGAAGTTCACAGAATACCGATCAAGCCTGATACGCGTCTGCATCAAATCAGCTTCACCAGCTGCTTACCGAAGTTCTGGCCCTTGAGCAGGCCGAGAAAAGCTGCGGGAGCGGCTTCGATGCCTTGTGCAACGCTTTCACGCGGGTGAAGTTTGCCCGCAATGACCAATTCAGAAAGCGCCGCGAGCGCAACAGGCCAATCTTCCATGTGTTCGCTCACAATAAAACCCTGAACCTTCAAGCGATCACGCAGGATCAGTTGCGGGTAGCTCATGGGCACGGGTTGTCCGTCATAGCCTGCGATCATGCCGCAGACAGCTATGCGCCCAAAAGCATTCATGCGCAACATGACGGCGTCCAGCACCAGGCCACCGACGTTTTCGAAATGGCCGTCGATCCCCTCGGGGCAGGCCGTTTTGAGCGCCTGCGACAGCTCAACAGCATTTGTATATTGTTTGTAGTCAAGGCAGGCATCAAAGCCCAGTTCGTTCACGACATAGTTGCACTTGTCCGATCCGCCAGCGATGCCGACAACCCTGCAACCCCGTGACTTGGCCAGAACGCCCAACGCGCTGCCTACTGCACCTGATGCTGCACTGACAGTGACGGTTTCTCCAGCTTTGGGCTCAATGATTCGCATCAGGCCATACCAGGCGGTGACACCAGGCATGCCAACCGCACCCAGGTAATAGCTCAGTGGTACTGTGCTGGTATCGACCTTGCGCCACGCATTGACCTGGTCTGGCTCTAGGATGCTGTATTCCTGCCACCCTCCCATGCCGACGACCTTGTCACCTGGATGGAATTTGGGATGACGGCTCTGCATGACTTCACCCACTGTGCCGCCAATCATGACTTCACCCAGCGCCTGAGGCTTGGCGTAGCTTTTGGCATCATTCATTCGGCCGCGCATGTAGGGATCCAGGCTCAGGTAATGGTGCTGCACCAGAACCTGTCCATCCAGAAGGGGTGGCGTCTCAGAATTTACAAGGGCGAAGTTCTCCTGATTGGCCTGCGCTTGTGGGCGACTCTTGAGCAACCACTGTCGATTCGTTGGCATAGCAAGTTTTCTCAATCGGTGGAAATGATATTCAGATCATTGACAGCTTTGGATCCAACGACCAGACGCTTGACGTACTTGAAGGTACCGGTAGCGTGTGCACATGCCTGCCCCTCCTGGTCGTAGACCGTAGCTTCCGTAAAGGCCAGGGTCTTGGTGCGGTGTATCAAACGTCCCTGAGCTGTCAGGGGCCCGCGGGCAGGCTGCATAAAACTTGTTTTCATTTCTATGGTGACCACCCCCATGTCAGGTTGAACACTGCGCGCAGCACTGGCCATGGTGACGTCCAGCAGGGTCATGAGGGCCCCGCCATGGGTGACACTGAATGAGTTGAGATGCTCCGGTTGAGGGTGATATTCAAGCGTTGAATGGCCATCTTCGAAGCGTTTAAGTTCAAACCCCAGATGATGGACAAAAGGTATGACCGCACCAAAGGGAAGACTCATACTAAGCCCCAATCACGCAACTGACACCGCCATCGACTGCCATCCACTGGCCAGTGATGTGCTTGCCCGCATCTGAAGCAAACAGCAGACACAGGCCCTTGAGATCTTCGTCATCACCCAAACGATGAAGGGGAACATGTTGAATCATGTTTTCAACGCCCCAGGTCTGAAGGGTTCCCGCTGTCATCTTGCTTGGGAAAAAACCAGGGCAGATGGCATTGACATTGATTCCATACCTGCCCCACTCGGCGGCAAGGGCCCGGGTGAAATTGATGACAGCGCCTTTGGATGTGTTGTAGGCAAGGGTCTGCATCTGCTCAGGGTTACCCCCCAGGCCGGCAATCGAAGCAATGTTGATGATGCGACCTCTTTGGCGAGGGATCATGCTTTTTTTTCCGACCCTCTGGCTCAGCAGAAAGTACCCGCGGATATTCAGGCTCATTACCTTGTCCCATGCGGCAACCGGATGATCTTCGGCAGGAGCCCCCCACGCCGCCCCGGCGTTGTTGACCAGAATATCAATGTCACCCATGCGTTGCAGGGTCTCGTCAGCCAGACGATGCAAATCCTGCTCACTGGAACAGTCGGCCTTGCACCAGCGCGCATCAATCCCGGCCGACTGCAACTGCGCTACCGCATTTTCCAGTTCATCCTCCTTGCGAGCACTGAGCATGATGCGCGCGCCCGCTTCTCCCAGGGCATGCGCAAGTTGCAAACCAAGCCCACGCGATCCTCCTGTTACCAGGGCAGTACGTCCCTTCAAGTCAAACAATTGCTGAATGGTTCGTGTCATGGTTTACCTTTATTTCATTCGGGATCGCAACCAGATCAGTGCCGCTCCGCCAACAGCGCTGATGGCCCCGACCACTTGCATCGCTATGGCCCACATGCGTTCATAACGGGCCAGGAAAATACTGAATACAAGCATCAACAGGCCACCATAAATCAAAATCCAGGCCCATCGTTCGGCTTTCTTTTTATTCAGCTCATTGCTCATAGGCTTGTTGGAGCACCACAACCAGACAAGTCAGGGTGATGTTTACAAAGGGCGCACGTACCTTTACAAGACTTCGAAGACACCCGCCGCCCCCATGCCGCCACCAATGCACATGGTGACGACGGCCAGCTTGGCCTGTCGGCGACGGCCCTCTATCAATGCATGGCCAGTGAGACGCTGACCGCTGACACCATACGGGTGCCCAAGGGCAATCGCGCCCCCATTGACATTGAGCTTTTCGGGGGATATCCCCAACTTATCGCGACAATAAATTACCTGAACCGCGAAAGCCTCATTCAGTTCCCATAGATCGATATCGTCAACCTTCAAGCCGAGTTTTTTCAAAACCTTGGGAACAGCAAAGACCGGGCCAATCCCCATCTCGTCGGGTTCGCAACCAGCTACAGCAAACCCAAGAAAGCGGCCAAGAGGTTTAAGACCACGCTGGCTGGCCAGGTCTTCGTTCATCACCACACAGGCGCCGGCCCCATCAGAAAACTGGCTGGCATTGCCGGCCGCGATCAATCCTCCCGGCAAGGCCGACTTAATGCCGCTAATGCCTTCCTTGGTAGTGCCTTCGCGCAAGCCCTCATCCTTGCTCACCGTCATCTGTTTGCTAATCAATCCCAGCGTTTTATCGACCACACCAGTCGTCACGGTGATGGGGGCGATTTCTGCGTCATACAGCCCCCCTATTTGTGCCGCGCAAGCTTTTTGCTGACTGGCTGCACCATACTCATCCATCGCATCCCGCCCGATGTTGTAGCGCTTTGCAACTTGTTCGGCCGTTTGAAGCATGGACCAATAGATCTCGGGTTTTGATTTGACCAAGGCCGGATCAAACAGCATATGGTGGTTTGATTCATTCTGCACGCAGGAAATACTTTCCACGCCGCCGGCCACGAAAATATCACCCTCGCCAGCAATAACCCGTTGGGCGGCCAACGCGATAGTCTGTAAGCCGGATGAGCAAAATCGGTTGACCGTCACGCCCGAGGTTGTGACCGGGCACCCAGCGCGCAAAGCGATCTGACGTGCAATGTTCGCGCCGGTTGCTCCCTCGGGTGTGGCGCAGCCCATGATCACATCTTCAACTTCGCCAGCCTCTATGCCGGCCCGGGCGATGGCATGCTCGACTGCATGGCCACCCAGAGTCGCCCCATGCGTCATATTGAATGCGCCCTTCCAGCTTTTGGCCAGAGGAGTACGCGCAGTTGAAACAATTACAGCTTTTGTCATGTATCAGCTCCTGATTGATCCGTTCGCAAGCCTTCTGGTTGTCAGCCTAGATTCAGGGCTTTGCAACGAGAAGTCTCGCATTGTTGAGGGCCTAGTTGAAGGTACGCCCCTCAGCGGCCAGTTTTGTCAGCATGGGCGCCGGCTGCCAGAAATTCGCATCGTCCATCGGGTTTTGTGAAAAACGTTTCATCGCCTGGACCACATTGAACAGGCCAACCGTATCGGCATATTGCATTGGACCGCCGCGCCAAAGCGGAAAGCCGTAGCCGGTCAGGTAGACCATGTCGATGTCGCTGGCTTTGGCGGCAATTCCCTCTTCAAGAATACGCGCAGCTTCATTCACCAGTGAAAATACCAGTCGCTGAACAATCTCTTCATCGCTGATTTTTCTTGGGGTAATGCCTTGTGCCTGGCGATGTTTTTCGATCATCGCCTCGACCAGCGGACTGGTAATCGCATCACGCTTGCCCGGTTTGTAGTCGTACCAGCCCGCGCCGGTTTTTTGGCCAAAACGTCCCAATTCGCACAGAAGATCAGCCGTCTTGCTGTAACGCATCGAAGGCTTTTCAAGGTAGCGGCGCTTGCGGATCGCCCAACCAATGTCATTGCCAGCCAGGTCGCTCATGCGAAATGGTCCCATGGCGAATCCAAACTTTTCAATTGCCTTGTCCACCTGCGAGGGTGAGCAACCCTCTTCGAGCAAAAATCCGGCCTGACGGCTGTACTGCTCGATCATCCGGTTGCCAATAAACCCATCGCAAACGCCTGATACAACCGCAGTTTTTTTGATGGTCTTGGCCAGCGACATGACCGTAGCCAGAACATCCTTGGCAGTTTTCTCACCACGCACCACCTCCAGCAACTTCATGACATTGGCAGGGCTGAAAAAATGCAGGCCGACCACATCCTGGGGACGTTGTGTGAAAGAGGCAATCTGGTTGACATCCAGCGTCGATGTGTTGGTTGCCAGAATTGCCCCTGGCTTCATGACCTGATCCAGCTGTTCGAACACCTTTTCTTTGACGCCCATCTCTTCAAAAACCGCTTCAATCACCAGATCAGCCTGTCCGATATCGGAATAGTTCAAGGTCGGTTTGAGCAGGCTCATGCGTTGCTCGTACTTGTCCTGCTTGAGCTTGCCTTTGCTGACCTGCGCCTCATAGTTCTTGCGAATTGTTGCCAAGCCGCGATCAAGCGCTTCCTGTTGCATTTCAAGAATGGTGACCGGAATGCCCGCATTCAGGAAATTCATGCTGATGCCGCCCCCCATGGTTCCTGCGCCAATGACAGCAACGCTTTGAATTGAACGTTTGGCTGTGTCTTCAGGTACATCGGCTATCTTCGATGCCGCACGCTCAGCCATAAAAACATGGCGTAATGCGCGACACTCGGGTGTCAACATCAGGTTGAGGAAGGTTTCCCGCTCAAACGCCATCCCTTCGTCAAATTTTTTCTTGGTGGCCGTTTCAACCGCATCGATGCATTTGAGTGGGGCTGGAAAGTTCTTGCTCATCCCGCCGACCATGTTGCGGACAAACTGAAAGTAAGCATCGCCTTGTGGGTGTTTGGCGGGGAGTTGGCGAACCAAAGGCAGCGGTCTGATGGCCGCTTTGTCCCTGGCCATCTGAATAGCCTCATCCATCAAGGATTCATTCGAGGCAGCCAATCGGTCAAAGAGTTTCTGTCCGGGCAATGAGGCCAACAACTCACTGGCAACAGGCTCTCCGCTGACGATCATGTTCAAGGCCGCTTCTACCCCAATGACCCGCGGAAGCCGCTGGGTACCGCCAGCACCAGGAATCAGCCCCAGCTTCACTTCGGGCATGGCCACTTTGCAGCCGGGTGCGGCAATCCGGTAGTGACAACCCAGCGCAAGCTCCAGCCCTCCCCCCATCGCCACCGAGTGGATGGCCGCCACCACCGGTTTGAGTGAATTTTCCAGGGCAAGGATAAGGCTCAACAAATTGGGTTCCTGAATCGACTTGGGCGTCCCAAATTCACGAATATCAGCCCCGCCCGAGAAGGCTCTGCCCGCGCCGGTGATCACGATGGCAAGTACCGCCGGATCTCTGTTGGCCTTTTCAAGGCCCTCTGCGATCCCCTGGCGAACGGCTAGACCCAAGCCATTGACCGGTGGGTTTTTCATAGTGATGACGGCGACATCGCCGTGAACTTGGTACTCAGCACTCATGCTCGGATCCTTGTAAAACCTGTTTATTGCGCTAGCCCCATATCTTAAAGGCGGGCGGCCTAAGATTCATTCAGAGCCAATCAGTTTGATACACATCGCAGTCAATTACGCTGCTTGTCAGACAACTTGCTTGGGCAAGAAAAGGGATTCAGGGAAACATTACACCTCAAGCCACTCACGACGGATGTAAGCATTGGAACGCAATTGAGCGGGTGGGCCATCAAAAACAATGCTTCCATGGCCCATGACCAGACAGCGATCAGAAATTTCCATGGCGATGGTCAACTTCTGTTCAATCAGCAAAACAGAAATACCTCTTTGCCTGAGCTTTGCAAGATATTCGGCGACCAACTCAACAATTTTAGGCGCCAGGCCTTCGGTGGGTTCATCGATCATGATCAGATCAGGATCACCCATCAGGGTTCGGCACAAGGTCAGCATCTGCTGCTCGCCCCCAGAGAGATAGCCTGCCTCGGTATGCTGGCGCTCTTTGAGTCGAGGAAACATGTTGTACATGTCATCAAACGACCAGCGACTGGCCTTGTTGCTTCGCTTTTCACCGAGCATCAGGTTCTGGTGAACTGTCAGATCCGGAAAAATTTCGCGGTTTTCCGGCACATAACCAATCCCAAGCTGGGCAATCTCAAAGGCCTTGCGCCCAAGAATTGGTTCATTGCGCCAATCAATCATGCCTTCACCATCGACCAAACCCATGATGGTCTTGGCCGTTGTCGAGCGGCCCGAACCGTTGCGGCCCAAAAGCGCAACGATTTCCCCCGGTTGGATATTGAAACTCACCCCATGAAGCACATGGCTTTTACCGTAAAAGGCGTGCAGATTATCGACTCTCAGCATGGTCAATGTCCCAACTGCGCATCTGCCACGGCAGATCCCAAATAGGCCTCCTGGACCCTTGGATTAGCGCGTACTGCCTCAGGCGTATCGAAGGCAATCACCTCGCCATAGACGACTACGGCAATTTTGTCGGCCAGACCGAATACCACACCCATGTCATGCTCCACCGTCAGTAGCGTACGTCCCTCGGTCACCTCGCGAATCAGTTTTATGAAGCGGGTTGTTTCGCTCTTGCTCATGCCCGCTGTGGGTTCATCCAGCAGAATCACCCGGGCGCCACCGGCAATCGTGATTCCTATCTCAAGGGCGCGCTGTTCAGCATAGGTCAGGTTGGTCGCCAGTACATCGCGCCGCTTGTCCAACCGAAGCATCTCAAGCAATTCCTCAGTTCTGTCGTTGGCGTCATCAAGGTCAGCCAAAAAGCGCCAAAAGCTGTATTTGTGTCCCAGGCTCCAGAGAACGGCACAGCGTAAGTTTTCAAATACATTGAGCTTAGGAAAGATATTGGTGATTTGAAAGCTGCGCGACAACCCCAGTCGATTGATCTCATACGGCTTTTTACCGTCGATACGTTGTCCGGCCAGCAAGATTTCGCCACCGCTGGGACCAAAACGCCCACTGATCAGATTAAAGAGTGTGGACTTGCCAGCGCCGTTGGGCCCAATGACGGCCACCCTTTCCCCATGGGCAACTGCCAGATCAATGCCACAGATAATTTCTGTGTGGCCAAAACTCTTGCGCACCCCTCGGAGTTCCAACGCATAGCGACTCGTACCGGTCATAGCGCCTCCCTGCGTTTGATTTCCTTTTCAATGTCCTCCTGAATTTCACCCCATTCCAGCAGGTACTGACGGCGGCAGAGTTCAAACAGGCCCAGTCCAGTGAAAAGAACAAACAAAGCGCCAAACCAATGGTCCAGTTGTTGAGAATTGAAAACCAAGCCAATGAATTTGACCGTGGGGCCCATAGCCGCATTGAGTTGAAGGTGGTACGTCATCTCGATCATCACGGCAGCCCCAAGCAGCATGGTCAAAGCTGCCAGCCCAAGGCCCAGGTAACTGACCCAGATCCGCCTTAGAAAGCCAAAAGCAGCAAGCCGCAAATTCATCATGATCAGGCTGGCAATACCGCCGGGAGCGTACATCACCATAAAGAGAAAAATCAGCCCGAGATAGAGCAGCCAGGCCTTGGTAATTTCCGATAGCAACACGGACGCCAGGATCATCAGCACACCACCAATGATCGGTCCAAAAAAGAAGGTGGCACCGCCCAGAAAAGTGAACAACAAATAGGCGCCCGATCGATGGGCCCCAACCACTTCCGCAGTGACGATCTCGAACAGTAGGCAACCCAACCCGCCAGCAATCCCGGCAAAGAATCCGGAAATGATGAAGGCCAGGTAGCGAACCTTTTGCGTGTTGTAACCAATAAATTCGACCCGCTCCGGGTTGTCACGTACCGCATTGAGCATGCGCCCAAGCGGTGTCCGCGTAAAAGCGAACATCAAACCAACACAAATAAAGGTGTAGGTGGCAATCAGGTAGTAAACCTGAACGCCTGGCCCATAGGTAATACCCAAAAAGGAGCTGCCCGCCACACGATTGCCGGACACACCCGCCTCTCCACCAAAAAACTCGGAGAACATCAGGGACATGGCAAACACCAGTTCAGCCACCCCCAGGGTAATCATGGCAAACGGTGTGCCCGACTTTCGGGTGGTCACATAGCCAAGCAATACGGCAAACCCCATGCCCGATAGTCCGCCAACGATAGGTAAAAGACTGACGGGAATAGGCAGACTCCCCTTGCTGACCATGTTCAGCGCATGAATAGCCATGTAAGACCCCAAACCGGAGTAGACCGCATGGCCAAAACTCAACATCCCGCCCTGACCAAGGAGCAGGTTGTAGGACAAGCAGGCAATGATGGCAATTCCCATCTGGGACAGCATGGTGATCGATAGGCTACTGGTGAATAGCCTGGGTATCAGCAGCAGTAGCAACGCGAACAGTCCCCAGACGATCCAGCGACCAACGTTGTAAGGTTTGAATTCGTAGTACTGCATTGCCCAGGCTTTATTCATCTCTTGAGCCAAGCAAGCCCTTGGGACGCAATATCAGTATCAGCACCAGGAACAGGTAGGGCAGGATGGGGGCGATCTGAGACAGGGTCAACTTGATGACAGAATTATTTTTTAGCTCGGAACTCAGTTCAACCCCAAGTTGCTGCGCCAGTGTTATCAGAGAATAGTCAAAGGCTACGGCAAATGTCTGAATCACCCCTATCAGAACCGATGCCAGGAATGCGCCCGATAAGGAACCCAGCCCACCGACGACCACCACCACAAAGATGATCGATCCAACCGTGGCAGCCATGGCGGGCTCCGTCACAAAGGTTGTACCACCGATCACGCCAGCCAAGCCGGCAAGCGCTGCACCCGCCCCGAAAACCAGCATGAAGACCCGCGGCACGTTATGGCCCAGCGCTTCAACCATTTCAGGGTGCTCCAGTGCCGCCTGAATCACCAGACCAACACGTGTACGGGTAAGCATCAGCCAAAGTGCCAGCAACATCAGGACGGCAACCAGCATCATGAAGCCGCGGGTGGCCGGAAAGGGCGAGCAGGCTGCTAACCGACATAAGTCTGGTGCTGCAGCACCCCAGAGCAACCCTATTCCTTGGACCGGGTGGTTGATGAGTGTGAACATGGGTCCCTGCAGGACAGCCGGTGGCGGAAAATCAACCGCCGCTCGTCCCCAGACCAATTGCACCAGTTCGAGAATGATGTAGGACAGCCCAAACGTAATCAGCAATTCCGGCACATGACCAAATTTGTGCACCTTGCGCAAGGCCAAGCGCTCAAAAGCTGCCCCCAGGGCACCCACCAGGAACGGGGCAATCACCAGACCAGTCCAAAACCCGAATAAGCCGGCAATCGAATAGCCCAGATAGGCACCCAGCATATAAAAGCTGGCATGGGCAAAATTGAGCACTCCCATCATGCTGAAGATCAGCGTCAAGCCGGAGCTGAGCATGAACAACAGCAGACCATAGCTCAATCCATTGAGCATGGAGATAGTGAAGAATTCCATGGTGCTAACTGAGATATGGTTCCAGCCGACTGAACGACAAATCCCTGGCCTCATCACAAACCGTCATAGAACCGGCCCGGCCGGTCCTATGGTGTACGACCCCTGCCTGCTTATCTGACAGGGACGACAACTTCAAGTTTGGCTGTTAAGGGCGCTTCATCTGGCAGCTGGTCGGTGTGCTGGCTATGTAGGCCGGTATCTCCTTCACCAGCGCCAATGTCATCCCAGTATTTTCCGGGCTGTAGGGAAACTTCTTGTCAGCCTTTTGCCACACCGTCAGGTACAGGGGTTGCTGCATCTGATGGTCGGTCTTTCGCATCTGTACCTCACCATTGAAACTTTGAAAGGACAACCCCTCCATGGCGGCAGCCACTTTGACCGGATCGGTTGACTTGGCTTTGGCCATCGCCTCGCCCAGGATTTTTGGCATATGAATCATGGAACCAGTGTAAAAGTCATCGTTGAACTTTTTCTTGTATTCATCACGCCATTTGGCCATGTCCCCACCCATGTTGTAGTGGTTGTAAGAAACCTGAAAGACCCGGCCGGCTCCACCTTGACCCAGGGCTGTAGGGGTACCCGTCACCCCGGTGTAATAGGTGTAAAACTTGCCGCTATAGCCCCCCTCATTGGCAGCCTTGACCAGCAAGGCCAGGTCTGACCCCCAGTTACCGGTGATCACGGTGTCAGCACCGGAAGCCTTGATTTTGGCGATGTACGGCGCAAAATCACGGACCTGAGCCAGTGGATGCAGTTCCTCGCCGACGATCTGCACATCGGGGCGTTTGCGCTGTATGTTTTCCTTGAAAAATTTGGCGACCTGGTGTCCGTGCGAGTAGTTCTGATTGAGCAAATAGACCTTCTTGACACCCTGGTCATCCTTCATCAGGGTCGTAAGAGCCTCCATCTTCATTGATGTGTCTGCATCAAAGCGGAAGTGCCAGTAGCTGCACTTGCTGTTGGTAAAGTCCGGGTCCACTGCTGAGTGATTCAGGTAGATTACCTCCTTGCCGGGATTGCGCTCGTTGTGCTTGTTCACTGCATCAATCAACGCGCCAGCCACCGAGGAGCCATTACCCTGCGTCACATAGCGCACGCCCTGGTCAATGGCAGCCTTGAGTTGGTTCAAGCTTTCAGCCGGGCTGAGCTTGTTGTCAAGGCCAATGATTTCAAACTTGACCCCAGCCGGGTTACCTGACCCACTGAACTTTTCAGCAAAAAACTGAAGGCTTTTAAGTTGGTTTGAGCCTACCGGCGCCATCAGACCCGATAGCGGATCAATCCAGGCGATCTTGACGGTCTGCCCTGCCAGCGGCCCTTTGTTAGCGCTTGTGGCTTTTTGAGCCTGTGCCCAGCTCCCACCACTACAGATGGCTGTAACAGTAGCCAGGGCAACAATTTTCATAGTCAAGTTCATCTAAGCCTCCTAAAAATTGATCAAAGCACTAGCGTAATGGCATTGCCGCAGCTTGCCGACTAGGGACTTACCCTAGCGCCTTCTTTTAAGAGGTGCGCCATGGTCCGGCGTCATAGTCCGGGGAGGCGGTAATCCTTGAGCAATTCCCGCAATTTCATCTTTTGCATCTTGCCGGTCGCCCCCAAAGGGATAGCGTCCACGAAGATCACATCATCCGGGATCTGCCATTTGGCTGTCTTGCCCTCATAACTCTTCAAAAGTTCCTCACGGCCTAGCTCCATGCCAGGTTTCACGACAACCACCACGATCGGCCGCTCATCCCATTTGGGATGGGCAACGCCAATACAAGCCGCCATGGCAACGGCGGGGTGGGCCATCGCAATGTTCTCGACATCGATCGAACTGATCCATTCGCCTCCCGACTTGATCACGTCCTTGCTGCGATCGGTAATCTGCATATAACCGTCAGGATCAATCGTGGCCACATCCCCGGTGGGAAACCAGCCGTCAATCAGGGGGTTTCCCCCCTCACCCTTGAAGTACTCACTCAGAATCCAGGGGCCACGAACCAGCAAGTCGCCGTAGCTCTGGCCGTCCCAGGCCTGCTCCTGCCCATCGGCGCCGACAATTTTCATATCAACACCAAAAATTGCACGCCCCTGCTTGAGTCGAATCTCCGTTTGTTCCGATTCGGCCAGTTTGAGATGCTTGTTTTTCAGGGTACAAACGGTGCCAAGGGGGCTCATTTCGGTCATGCCCCAGGCGTGCAGGACATCAACACCGTAATCGTCCTTGAACGCCTGAATCATGGCTGGCGGACAGGCTGAGCCGCCTATCACGGTACGCTGCAAGGCAGAGAACTTGAGGCCAGCGGGTTTCATGTGACCCAACAGCATCTGCCAGATGGTCGGTACACCAGCCGCGTAAGTGACCCCTTCGGCTTCAATCAGTTCATAAATTGATTTGCCATCCAGGGCTGGGCCTGGCAAAACCAGCTTGGCGCCGCACAAAGCAGCTGAATAGGGGATGCCCCAGGCATTGACATGAAACATGGGCACGACCGGCAGAATCGAGTCCCGAGCACTGATACACATCACATCGGGCAATGCCGCTGCGTAGGCATGCAGGAGAGTGGACCGATGGCTGTAGAGCGCGGCTTTGGGGTTTCCTGTGGTGCCGCTTGTGTAGCACATGCTGGAGGCCGAGTTCTCGTCAAACTGGGGCCAGTCAAACTGATCCTTTTGCGACCCGATCCATGCCTCATAGCTTTTCAGATTCGGGATGCCGCTGTCCGCGGGCAGCTTGTCCGGGTCGCACAGGGCTATCCAGTGTTCAACGCTTGCACATTTACTATGGACCGCCTGAATAATCGGCAAAAAACTCATATCAAAACACACCACCCTGTCTTCGGCATGGTTGGCGATCCAGGCAATTTGGTCCGGATGCAGGCGCGGATTGATGGTGTGCAGCACTCGCCCTGACCCGCTCACGCCAAAATAAAGTTCCAGATGGCGGTAACCGTTCCAGGCCAAGGTGGCGACGCGGTCGCTGAAAGCAAGACCCAGGCTATCCAGGGCGTTGGCAACTTGTCGTGAACGAGAAGCCAGAACGCGGTAGGTGTAACGGTGGATATCCCCTTCAACTCGCCTGGACACGATCTCTCCATCGCCATGGTGGCGTTGGGCAAATTCGATCAGGGATGAAATCAATAATGGCTGGCTTTGCATCAGACCAAGCATTGTTTGGCTCCTTTATTTGCTCCTCTACAAGCAGCAAGTATCACCCATTCGTGCGGGAAAGTCAGTTTTTACCCTCCGGCCAATGTGTACTTGTCATCTGCGCGACAATCCTCCCATGAATTCTGTGACCCACGCCCCTTTGGCTTTTGATGCAGGTCTGCGCTGGCAGACTGGCTATGCCCGGCTGGGTGAGAACTTTTTTACAGAATTGCCACCTCAGCCTCTGCTCGACCCCTACTGGGTGGCGCGAAGTGCCAGTGTGGCCAGCCTGCTGGGACTGGATGACGAGGCCTTGTCACATCCCGACCTTCTGGAGGCTCTGAGCGGCAATCAGCCTTTGGCTGGCAGCCAGCCTATCAGCACTGTGTACAGCGGCCACCAGTTTGGTGTCTGGGCGGGTCAGCTTGGCGACGGACGCGCTCTGCTGCTCGGCGAAACCGAGGAGGGCTGGGAAATCCAGCTCAAGGGTAGTGGCCGCACCCCCTACTCCCGTATGGGCGATGGGCGTGCCGTTCTGCGCTCAAGCATTCGAGAGTTTTTGTGCAGCGAGGCAATGCATGGGTTGGGCATTCCCACCACGCGGGCTCTTTGCGTCACGGGCTCTGATTCGCCAGTTCGACGGGAAGTCATGGAGACAGCAGCGGTCGTCACCCGCGTAGCCCCTTCGTTCATTCGATTTGGTCATTTCGAGCATTTCGCCAGCCAGGGTGACTATGAGTCTTTGCGCCACCTGGCTGACTATGTGATTTCACGGTATTACCCCAATTGCCTTGGGAAAGAACAGCCTTACGCTGCCCTCCTGCAAGAGGTCAGTCAGCGAACAGCGGTACTGCTGGCGCACTGGCAGGCTATTGGCTTTTGTCATGGCGTGATGAATACCGACAACATGAGCATTCTTGGGCTGACGCTGGACTATGGTCCATTTCAATTCCTCGACGCCTACCAACCGGCCCACATCTGCAATCACTCCGACACCCAGGGCCGTTACGCCTTTAACCGTCAACCCAGTGTGGCCTACTGGAACCTGCATTGCCTCGCCGAGGCACTGCTGCCCCTGATCAACGACCAGGATGCAGCCCTTGCAGCCCTGGAGCCCTTCAAGCAGGATTTCTCCGAAGCCCTGCTGGCCAATCTGGGGGCCAAGCTGGGCCTTCAGTCTCCTACCCATGAAGACCGCTTGTTGATCGATGCAGCGCTCCAGCTTCTGGCCCGAGAAGGAACAGACTACACAATTTTCTGGCGTCGCCTCAGTCATTGCATCGCTGACAACGATCATCGCTCTGTGCGCGATCTATTTATCGACCCAGCGGGAATCAATGACTGGCTGACCACCTACCAAAGACGCCTTGAGAAGGAAGATCATGCACGGGTCACCTCACTCATGTTGCGCACCAACCCGAAGTTTGTGCTGAGGAACTATCTGGGTGAAGCGGCGATTCGTCAGGCCAGCCAGGGCGACTATTCCTCGGTAGCGCAGCTGCTGCAGGTATTGGAAAATCCCTACGACGAACACCCCTCGCTGGAACACATGGCGGGTTTCCCCCCAGATTGGGCTTCTTCCATTGAAATCAGTTGTTCATCATGAGCTACCCAGTCCAAAAAACCGATCCCGAATGGCAAACCTTGCTAGCCAGCAAAAAGGCCGAGCCTTCGGCTTTTCTTGTCACCCGATATGCGGCCACTGAGCGCCCTTACAGCGGACGCTACGCCAATTTCTGGAAGCCCGGCCATTACGCTTGCATCTGTTGCGGTGCCCGTTTGTTCGAGGCCGATACCAAGTTTGATGCGGGATGCGGCTGGCCTAGTTTTTCCCAAGCCTCTTCGCCTGAAGCCATTGAGGAGCGACGAGATACCACTCACGGCATGATTCGAACAGAAACAGTCTGCGCAAGCTGCGGCGCCCATCTGGGTCATGTCTTTGACGACGGCCCCCAACCCACCGGTCTTCGCTATTGCATGAACTCGGCCGCCCTTGAGCACAAACCCTAACTGAGCGGCGTTGGCTCCAACATTTTTTTTGATTCATGAAGATCCTGATCGATTTTTTTCCAATCCTGCTATTTTTTATCGCCTACAAAATGCAGGATATTTATCTGGCCACGGCGGTGCTGATGGCAGCAACCGTCGTTCAGATGACCTTGATCTACCTGATCGACCGCAAACTTCAAATCATGCACAAGGTCACTCTGGTGATGATCCTCCTGTTTGGTGCGCTGACGCTGCTCTTGCATGATGATCGCTTCATCAAATGGAAACCTACCGTGCTCTACGCCGCTATGGCCATTGCCCTGGGGGTGGCACTGTGGGGGATGCGCAAAAACATTTTGCACCTTCTATTGGGTAGCCAGATTGAGTTGCCCAGTGGCGTGTGGCACCGGCTGAATCTTGCCTGGATTGCTTACTGCGCCTTCATGTCTGGGATCAATGCCTTTGTGGCAAGCTTTTATTCCACCGAGGACTGGGTCAACTTCAAGTTGTGGGGTTATGTGTTTCCCCTGATTTTCCTCGTGGGCCAGGGTTTTTACATTGCAAGACATCTCAAACCAGCCCCGACGGAACGCTCATGACCAGTGAACCTCAGGAGCTTGCCCAACGTATGGCTGAATCGCTGCAACGCCAGTTGCGCCCCACACAGCTTGAGGTGATTGATGAAAGTTACCAGCACGCAGGTCATACCGGCGCCAATGACACAGGCATGGGCACACATTTCAGGGTAAAAATTTCTTCGCCTCTGTTTGCCGAAAAAACCCGTGTGGCACGCCACCGCCTTGTGTATGATGCGCTGCAGGAATTTATCGATCAAGGTGTTCATGCGATTGCCATTGATATCACCTGATAGTCACTTTTCTTGTTTACTCAATTCCCAGGATTCATGATGAAACTAAAACTACCGCTGGTACTACTAACTTCCACCCTGCTGACCACTTTTACACTGCCTGTGTTAGCCCAGAATGTAGCCATCGTCAATGGCAAGCCAGTTCCCATGTCACGCGTGGATGCCCTGGCCCAGCAACTTGCACGCTCCGGGCGTCCGGTTGCCCCTGAGATGATGGGGCAGATCAAGGAAGAGGTCATCGCACGTGAGCTCTTCATGCAAGAGGCTCAGCGGCTGGGTCTGGACGCTACTGAGGACTTCAAGACCCAAATGGAGTTAACCCGCCAGGCCATACTGATTCGTGAGTTGTTTGCCACCTTTCAGAAAAACAATCCTGTTACTGACGCTGACATCAAAGGCGAGTACGACAAGTTTGTCGCTGACAACAGTGGCAAGGAATACCGCGCTCGCCATATCCTGGTCGAAAAGGAAGAGCAGGCAAAGAGCATCATTGCCTCCCTCAAAAAGGGGGGCAAGTTTGAAGACATCGCCAAGAAACAATCCAAGGATCCAGGTTCTGGTGCTAACGGCGGTGACCTTGATTGGGCGGCTGCCAGCAGTTATGTCAAAGAATTTTCAGAAGCCATGGTCAAACTGGCCAAGGGCAAGGTCACTGAAACGCCCGTCAAAAGCCAATTTGGTTGGCACGTCATCCGACTGGATGATGTACGTGATGCCCAACTCCCAAAACTCGAAGACCTGAAACCCCAAATCAGCCAGCAGTTACAGCAGCAAAAACTGCTGAAATTCCAGGAAGACTTGCGCGCCAAGGCTAAGATCGAATAGCAGCCACGACTGATTGCTCTGCAAAGCCTCGCGTTCAATTTTTTTTCGGCTGGATTCCACTCTTCCTAGCAAGTGGCTGATCGGTGCATGGCGCCATCGGCTCTTCCATTTTTGAGTGCATGGAACCAGCTAGCCATTCGTAACCACTGTTTCAATGTCGCCCACTGATGAGTACAGGTAATTTTTGGGATTTCCCCTACACCTCACAGCGCATGCCGCTGCTGGCCGCCAATGTGGTCAGTACCTCGCAACCCCTGGCTAGCGCCGCCGGGCTCTTGATGTTTGCCCAAGGGGGTAACGCGGTGGATGCAGCCCTGGCCACAGCCATCACCCTGACTGTGGTCGAGCCCTGTATGAATGGCATCGGTGGCGATGCCTTTGCCATTCTTTGGGACGGCCAACGCATGCATGGCCTCAATGCCAGTGGTCGGGCGCCCAGACGCTGGACACCCGACTATTTCTCAAAATACCAGTCCAATCCTGCCCGCGGGTGGGATTCGGTGACTGTCCCGGGCACAGTGTCTGCCTGGCGCGCCCTTTCCGAACGGTTTGGCAAACTGCCATTCCACGATCTTTTTGAGCCTGCTCTGCGCTATGCCAACGACGGTTATCTAGTTTCACCCACAGTGCACCGCCAGTGGCAAGCGCAGGTGGGCGAGCTGTCGACACAGCCAGGGTATCGGGAAGCCTTTGCACCTCATGGACGAGCTCCGCTCCCAGGGGAGCGTTTCATCTGTCCGGGCCAAGCCAAGACGCTTGAACTGATTGCCAAAACAAAGGGTGAGGCCTTTTACCGCGGAGAATTGGCCAAAGCCATTGCCGATCACGCCCGGACCACCGGCGGAGCCATTGACGAGAACGATCTGGCCGCACACCAATGTGACTGGGTTGAGCCAATCTCGGTCCAATACCGCGACCTCACATTGCACGAAATCGGACCCAGCGGCCAGGGCATCGGGGCGCTGATGGCACTGGGGATGCTGGACCAGCTGGACCTGAAATCTGCGGGCTTGGATACAGCTCTTTCCCACCACCTTCAAATTGAGGCGATGAAACTTGCATTTGCCGATATGCAGGCCTATGTGGGTGATCCAAACTTCATGAAGCAGGTCTCTGGCAGTGACCTGCTTAACCCTGACTATCTTGCAGAACGTGCCCGGTTGATTGACCCCAAGCGTGCCAGCGCACCCAGGCCTGGACACCCCCACAGTGGGGGTACGGTGTATCTGACAGCAGCCGATAAAAACGGCATGATGATTTCATTCATTCAATCCAACTTCAAGGGCTTTGGCTCGGGGGTTGTCGTGCCAGGTACCGGCATTGCCCTGCACAACCGGGGCTGGGGCTTTACCCTCAAGGACGGGCACCCCAACCAGGTTGCCCCCAACAAACGGCCTTTTCATACCATCATTCCGGGATTTCTTACCCGTGCCAAGCAACCCCTGATGAGTTTTGGTGTGATGGGGGGGTCGATGCAGGCTCAGGGACATGTTCAGGTCAGCACCCGGATCGCCGACCACAACCAGAATCCGCAAGCCGTCAGCGATGCGCCGCGCTGGCGCGTCATGGACGACAACCATGGTGTGGCGGTTGAATGGAACTTCAACCCGCAAGCCATCCAAGGACTGATAGAACGTGGCCACCCGGTCAAAGTTTCGCCCCGCTTTGATACCGAATACGGATGCGCCCAGTTGGCCATGAAAACCGAAGGGGGGTACATTGCCGCCTCTGATCATCGCAAGGACGGATACCCGGTCGGGATCTAGCGCCAGGGTCAAGCTGATGAGTCGCAGCGATCATTCCGACACTGCACAGACTGCCCGATGTGAGGCTACGAACTTGTCAGGGCCCGGTCAAGAGCTTGGGCCAGATCCTGTTCAAGATCAGCCACATGCTCCAAGCCCACTGAAAATCGCACCACTGTGCCAGCGGTCAGATGCTTAGGCCTGACCGATCGCATGGCGGCCAGGTCATAGGGGACCACCAGGCTGATAGGGCCACCCCAGCTGTAACCCAATTTAAAAAGAGACAGTGAATCGCAAAAACGATCCACCTGCGCCTGGTTGTAGCGATCTTTCAGAATAATGCTGAAGAGTCCCGCCGCCCGTCCTCCGCCGACCGTGCATACGGCCTTCCAATGCTTGTGTCCAGGTGACCCCGGCAATGCCGGGTGCAGCACCTGCGCAATTTCATCACGCTGTTCACACCAGCGCGCCAATTGGCGGGCCGACTGATCATGTGCCAAATAGCGCAATTCGATACTCGGCAATGCACGCAGGATCGCCTCAACGTCATTCGCACCCACGCCCAGACCCAGGCGCATATGGGTTTGTTTGAGTAGCAGGTGCAGTTTTTCGTCACGGGTGATCACGCTGCCCATCAGCACATCACCCCCACCCGATGGGTATTTAGTCAGGGCCTGGATCGAGATATCGACCCCAAGTCCGTGCCCCAGCTCAAATGGCTGGAAGGCCAAACCAGCGCCCCAGGTATTGTCCAGAGCCGTCGTGATCCCTTTTTCACGACAACAACGCACCAGTTCAATCAAATCAGGAAATTCCATGGTGACCGATCCTGGTGCTTCCAGCCAGACCAGCCTGGTTCTTGCGCTAATCCTGCCAACCAAGTCAGCAGGGTTCATGGGATCGTAAAACTGATGGCTAATTCCCCAGTGGGACAACTCGCCCAGCGCCAAGGCCTTGTTGGGACCATAGGCATTGTCAGGAATGAGGACCTCATCACCATGACGGAGCAAAGACAGGCTGACACAGGCAATGGACGACAAGCCGCTGGGTGTCAACAGGCACTGGGCGCCACCCTCCAGCGCTGCCAGCCGCTCTTCCAGGACAAAGGTGCTGGGCGTACCGTGCAAGCCATAGGTATAGCCCGATTTGAATCGCCAATCTCGGCTGCGCAAGGCCGCCACATTCGGAAAAATGACTGTGGAGGCCTTGAAGATCCCGACCTGCGGGGACTGAAAACCCGTCGGCGCTTCGTAGGGGTGGTGAATAAGACGGGTAATCTTTTCGCTCATGCCGGATCCTGGAGATGCGAGGTCACTAGGGACTTACCAGTCAAATCTCTTTAAGAATGATCGTCAGACCTTCCATTTGATCAGCAAATCAGAGATCGACAATTGGTCATAGCGCTCAAAAGGCTGATGGATCCAGGGATTGGTGTTCAAGTGCTCCACCGAGTAATCTGCTTCGAAAATAGAGCTAGCCTTGGTCCACAGGACGGCAGACCGCATCTCGGTAATGGCAGGATAATTTTCCCGCAGCATCTGGATGACTGCCTTCATGGTGTAGCCGCTGTCTGCCAGATCGTCCACCAGCAACAAGCGACCAGCAATATTGGCTTGGGGCGTTGTGATGTATTTGGCAATGTCGAGCTGACCCCTGAGCGTGCCGCCTTCGGCGCGGTAGGAACTGGTGGAGATGATGGCGAGCGGTTTTTTGAAAATGCGCGAGAGTGCATCGCCTGGCCGCATCCCTCCTCGGGCCAGACAGAGAATGGTTTCAAAGTCCCAGCCGGATTGATGGATTTTGATAGCCAGTTTTTCGATCTGGTTGTGGTATTCGTCGTAACTCACATAGAGATGCTTGCCATCTTCAGTCAACATAGGTCAGTCCTCGGTGGGTGAAAAAAGCCTGCGCAAGGCAGGCTTTGAAGTTCATTCAGTGAACGGCAAATGGGTGTTTCATCATGATGGTGTGCTCTCGATCCGGACTGGTGGAGATGACATGAATAGGAACGCCTGTAACTTCCTCAATGCGACGCAGGTAGCGTTGGGCATTGAGCGGGAGTTGTTCATAGTTGGTAACACCCACGGTTGTCTCGCTCCATCCAGCAAGGGTTTCATAGATGGGTTGGCACCGGGAAATTTCCTCTGCGCCCATGGGCAGGATGTCGATGGTCTGGCCATCAAGCTCATAGCCAGTACAAAGCAGCAATTCCTTCAGGCCATCGAGTACATCCAATTTGGTCAGGCACAGACCACTTAAGCCATTGACCTGGGCGGATCGTTTCAGCAGGGCGGCATCGAACCAGCCACAGCGGCGGGAGCGGCCTGTGGTCACCCCTTTTTCCGCGCCCACGGTGCTCATGTGATACCCTGGGGTACCAGGCGTCTCCCAATCAAGCTCGGTTGGGAAAGGACCTCCCCCTACACGGGTGCAATAAGCCTTGGTAATGCCCAGTACATAGTGCAACAAGCCGGGGCCAACGCCCGATCCGGCCGCTGCATTGCCAGCCACGCAATTGCTGGAAGTGACATACGGGTAAGTTCCGTGATCAACATCCAGCAAGGTGCCCTGTGCGCCTTCAAACAGGAGATTTTGTCCTTCTGAATGGGCTTGGTTGAGTTCACGCGAAACATCGGCAATCATGGGCTTGAGCAGTTCGGCATGGCGCATGGCCTCGCTAAATACCGGCTCAAACTGCACCTCACCATCCTTCATGTAAGGCGCAAGCAGACTGTTGAAAGTCATGCCCTTGGACCCAAGCAGGGTGACCAATACATGGTTGTGCAGGTGCAGCAGGTCCTTGAGTTTGGCGGCAAAGCGATCAGGGTATTTCAAATCCTGCACCCGCAGGGCCCGGCGGGCAATTTTGTCTTCGTAGGCTGGTCCGATCCCTCGCCCGGTGGTGCCAATTTTCTCAGTGCCGCCCTGCTCTCGGGCAGCCTCACGGGCAAGATCGAGAATGGCATGAAACGGCAGGATCAGCGGACAAGCCTCACTGATACGCAGCCGGGACCGGACCTCGACGCCGGCTTTCTCAAGTCCTTCAATCTCTTCAAACAATTTCGCTGCAGATAGCACGACCCCATTGCCGATGTAGCACTTCACACCGGGCCGCATGATGCCGCTGGGAATCAGGTGCAGGGCAGTTTTGACGCCATTAATGACAAGGGTATGGCCTGCATTGTGGCCGCCTTGAAAGCGAACAACGCCCTGCGCGGATTCAGTGAGCCAGTCAACCAGTTTGCCCTTACCCTCATCACCCCATTGGGTGCCGACAACCACGACATTGCGACCTTTGCTCATATTCATATTCTTAGCTTAAATAGCCTGTAAGACCCACTGGCCTGAAATCTCAACAATTTCTCGGTCACAGTGGAATTCATCAATTTCGCTTTCATGACCAGGCATGATGCACACCACGGTTTCACCCTGGGCACGCAGGCGAGCGATCACCTGTCTGAGGTTGGCAGATTCACTCCATGGGGCACGAATGGCAGCACGCAAAGCCCGCGGGGCGACCACACCGACCAGTGACTTGATATCAAGACTGAAGCCGACCGCGGGGCGCTTGCGCCCAAAGGCTGACCCCACTTCATCGTAACGGCCACCCCTCAGAAGAGCTTCGCCAGCGCCCGATGAATAAACGGAGAAGCGCATGCCGCTGTAATAGGTATAGCCACCAAGGTCGGCCAGGTCAATGCTGACTGGATAATCCGCAATGTGTCGCGCCAACCAGCGCAGATTGTCCAAGGCCGCCTTGATTTCACTTGATGCAGGCAAGACCCGTTCGGCACGATCAAGCACACCTAAATCGCCATACAGAGAAGGCAGTTCCTGCAGGGCCTGGCGGGTAGTTTCAGGCAAGGACTGAGTCAACTGCTTGAGGGCCGGGCTATTTTTGGCAGCCAAAGCATCGAAGATCTGCATTTTCAAGGTGGCATCGGCGGCACAGTTCTGCAGAAGGGAATTGGCAACACGAACATCAGCCAGATCGACAATCAGGTTAGACAATTGGGCGGCCTTGAGGCTATCGAGTCCAAGCTGCAAAATTTCAAGATCAGCCTCGGCCCCTGCATGTCCGTAAATTTCTGCACCAAACTGTAGCGGCTCGCGCGATGCATGCGGGCTGGCAGGACGGGTATGGAGCACAGAACCGCTGTAACAGAGCCTTGCCACACCTTGTCGGTTCAGTAAATGGGCATCTATGCGCGCCACCTGAGGGGTACAGTCAGCTCGCAGGCCAAGCGATCGGCCCGAGGCCTGATCGACCAGCTTGAATGTGCGCAGGTTAAGTGCCTGTCCGGTACCCGTGAGCAACGATTCCAGGTGTTCCAGCATCGGCGGCATCACCAATTCATAGCCATAGCCACGAGCTGTATCCAGCAGGCTACGTCTCAGTTCTTCGATGTGCCGCGCCTCGGAGGGCAAAATATCGGCAATGTGATCCGGCAGGACCCAAGCAGACATGGGGAAATCAGGATGGCTGTTAAAGGTTGGATTCTACCGGTGTTCCAGCCTGAAATTGAGCGTCAGCTCAATTGAGCAGCCAAGCTATCCAGACCAGTCCAATCACAATGCTGCTCAAGCCAAAAAATCGCAGCTGGCCATCAGTCAGTTCCATCATCCGGCCAAACAAGCTTCGCCATCCGGAGGGTGAAGCAAACGGATAAATACCTTCAATCACCAGGACCAGCGCCAAGGCCAGCCAGAATGTATCGCCCAGCACGGCTTATTTCTTGGGTGTCGAAACTGCCCCAGCCTGGCCGCGGAATACCTTGAAGAATTCGGATGAGGACGGGTCAAGAACCATCACATCATTCTTTTTGGCAAAGCTTGCCTTGTAGGCCTCAAGGCTACGGTAGAACTGGGCAAACTGAGGATCTCGGCCAAAAGCTTCCGCATAAATCCGAGCAGCCTCGGCATCGCCCTCACCCTTTATTTTCTGGGCATCACGGTAAGCATTGGCAATGGTGACCTCACGCTGTCGATCAGCATCGGCTCGAATCTTTTCGCCCTCGGCAGCACCTGTGGAGCGCAGTTCGTTGGCGACCCGCTTGCGCTCGGCCTCCATTCGACGGTAAACAGATTCCGTGATCGAGTCGACATAATCAGCTCGAGTAATACGAACATCCACCACATCAATCCCCCAGGGTTTACCACCCCTGACCTTGTCGAGAACCTCTGTTTTCACATCGGCGGTGAGTTCCTCACGCTTGAGCGATAAAAGTTCCTTGACGGTACGCTTGTTGATCTCTTCCTGAAAAGCGTTGCGGACCACGCGGTTAAGCTGGCTAGCGCCAGCCGCTTCGTTCAGGCCCACATTGCGAATGTACTCGGTGGGATCGGTGATGCGCCAGCGAACATACCAGT
Organism: Burkholderiaceae bacterium; assembly: GCA_017856435.1. Taxonomy (GTDB): domain Bacteria; phylum Pseudomonadota; class Gammaproteobacteria; order Burkholderiales; family Burkholderiaceae_C; genus Hylemonella. The sequence continues at coordinate 29,790 of JAFMFB010000011.1, read as the reverse complement.
CAATGACCACCCTTTGTTTTTCCGCAGTCAGCATTGGCTCGGTGTCCGTGCTGTCAAGGGTTAAAAGCCGTTTGTCGATGTAATTGACATTCTGGAAAGGCGGCGGCAGTTTGATATTCAACCCGGGCTGGGTGATCACTTCCTTGATCTGCCCAAGCGCATAGACCACACCGAACTGTCGTTGGTCAACCACAAAAAGCATTGAACTGGCCAGGGCCAGCAGGACCAGTATTGAAGAAATATAAAGACCGAGGCGGTTATTCATGTTGTGAACTCCTTAGCGAAGATCGCGATCTCGAGAGCGACCGACATCGCGATTACGCATATCCCCCTGCGAGGAGGATGTGGGATTGACTGGCGCTGAGGACGAGGTTGCCGGGGCAGGCGAAGATTCGCCAGCAGCTCCCAACTGCATGATCTTGTCCAGGGGCAGGTAGAGCAGATTCGAGCCCTGGCGCGACTCAACAAGTACCTTGGTTACGCTTCCGTAGATTTGTTGCATGGACTCAAGGTAGAGTCGATCACGCGTTACCTGTGGCGCCTTTTGGTATTCTGCCAAGACGGATCTAAACCTATGTGCATCACCTTGGGCCTGCGCAACAATCTTGGCCTTGTAGGCTTCGGCCTCTTCCTTCAATCGTGATGCGGCACCTTTGGCTCGGGGAACGATGTCATTGGCGTAGGCTTCGGCCTCGTTTTTAGCGCGCTCGCGTTCCTGGCCAGCCTTGAGCACATCATCAAATGCGGCCTGGACTTGCTCGGGTGGTCTGACACCTCCCTGCTGCAGATTGATGCCGACCACTTCGACACCGACCTTGTAGCGGTCAAGAATGTTCTGCATGAGTTCACGCACGCGCGGGGCAATCTGGTCACGCTCCTCCGACAGGGCCGAATCCATCTTCATCTTGCCAACAATTTCACGTACTGCAGTCTCGGCAGCCTGGACCACGGCATCCCCTGGATTTCGGCTTTCAAATAGAAAGGCCCGCGCATCATTCAGCCGGTATTGAACGGCAAACTTGATCTCGACGATGTTCTCGTCTTCGGTCAGCATGGCCGATTCACGCAGGCCTGTGGCCCGTATGACGTTGTCGCGTCCGACGTCCACAGACCGGATCTGTGAGACGTACACCAACTCATGACGTTGAATCGGATAGGGCAGGCGCCAGTTGAAGCCCGCCCCAACCGAGGATTTGTACTTGCCAAATTGGGTAATGACTGCTTGCTGACCCTCTTGAACAATAAAAAACCCTGTGCCCAGCCAGATCAGCACAACAATCGAGGCAATCAACCCGATACCAAAACGAGTCGCCTTCATGTCGGGTTGAAAGCCACCGCCATTGCCGCCCTTTCCGGGTCGGCCGCCACGACCTGAACCCCCACCAAACAATCCACCAAGCTTTCGGTTGAATTCTTTCCACAATTCGTCCAGATCTGGTGGGCCCTGGTTGGGCCCCTTCTGGGGGCGACGCCCCTGATCCTGCGACGAGTCAGGTCTGGGTTGCTCCGGGCGTGCTGGTTGTTCGGGCTTGCCGCCTTCGGGGGGCGTCTCATCGCCACGGCCCCAACGAGGGTCATTCAAATTAAACATCCCGCGAATACGGGCAGGCCAACTCGCTATGCGAAAGACAGGGGCTGTGAGTTTCTTCATGGTATCTTGCAATTGTCTTGGCTTCTATAAGTTGGGGGACACCTGACTGCGGGGGCTAGGACACAACACCCGAATTTTGCCTAAAGCTGCCGCCCCAGTCATCGGAAGAGGCAGATTGAGCCTCGAATTCATGCGGATTTGACACATCAGGGCCGAGTTGTTGAACCAGACCGCTGAGTAGCTGCCTTAATTCGGACAAGCCTCGTGACTGACTGGCGCTGACAAATACGCGAGGCATCATCACGCCATTGAGTTCGTAGTTGTCTTGCAATTGCGTTGGCTGGTTAAGGACTGGCAACTTATCCAGCTTGTTGAATACCAGCACTTGCGGTATACCCGCTGCACCAATTTCTTCAAGTACCCGCTGAACTTCCTGTATTTGCTCCGGATAATCCGGATTTGAAGCATCCACAACATGCAAAAGCAAATCAGCCTCGACTGCTTCCAGCAAGGTTGCCTGAAATGCGTCAATCAGGCCATGCGGCAAATCACGAATGAATCCAACCGTGTCTGACAAGGACACAGTCCTGGCAGCCTCGCCCAGGTAAAGCTGTCGGGTGGTGGTATCCAAGGTGGCAAAAAGCTGATCAGCGGCATAGGCGCGCGCCTTGACCAGGGCATTGAACAAGGTGGATTTGCCAGCGTTGGTATAGCCGACCAGGGAAATCGTGAATGCCTGCCTGCGTTCACGCTGTCGGCGCTGGGTCAGTCGCTGCTTGGCCACCTTGTTGAGTCGCTCCTTGGTACGCTTGATTGCCTCGTTGATCATGCGTCGGTCAAGTTCGATCTGCTTTTCACCAGGACCACCGCGCAGACCGGCTCCACCAGTTTGCCGCTCAAGGTGAGACCAACGCCGCACAAGGCGCGTGCTGAGATACTGCAGGCGAGCCAGTTCAACCTGAAGTTTCCCCTCGTGACTGCGCGCACGCTGAGCAAAAATCTCAAGGATGAGCAAGGTTCTGTCGTTAACCGGCATTTCCAAGTGGCGCTCAAGATTTCGCTGTTGCGCCGGGCTCAGACTCTGGTCAAAGAGTACTTCGGTGGCACCTGTTTCAAGAGCCAATGACCTGATTTCATCGGCCTTTCCTGAACCAACAAACAAGGCCGCATCAGGGGCCTTGCGTCTGCAGGTCAATCGCGCCACCGGATTGAGCCCAGCCGTCTGGGCCAACAGGCCCAGTTCTTCAAGTTCGGCATCGAAATGCGGCTTACCCAAATCCACACCGACCAACAAGGCCGTTGCGGCTGGGCGGTCCGACGGTTCGTACAAAACGTTAGCGAGAAAAATTAGGCTGAGGCGCCTGGACCCTCAGCAGCTTCGCCACCAACAGAGAAATTGACAGCCCTGCCAGGAACGATGGTCGAAATGGCATGCTTGTAAACCATCTGAGTGACGGTGTTGCGCAACAGCACGACGTACTGGTCAAAAGATTCAATTTGTCCTTGCAGTTTGATCCCGTTGACCAGGTAGATTGATACGGGAACATGCTCACGGCGAAGGATGTTCAGAAATGGGTCCTGCAAGAGCTGACCTTTGTTAGTGTTCACGATATTTTCCGTGTTCAAAGTTTATCGAGACCCGTACCTTACCACAGCCGCTTATGCAGGAGATTTACATAAGTCATTTCCAGATGACCTGTCTGGTTTAGAGGCGCATTCACTGGTCCTTGGCAGCAAAGGGGTTTTCGCTGGTCTTGAGTTCAATTCTCAAGGGTGTACCAACCAAGTTGAAGGCCTTGCGAAACCGGGTTTCCAGGAACCGCTTGTACGCATCACTGACATGGTCAAGAGAATTTCCGTGAATCACAATCACTGGCGGATTCATGCCGCCTTGGTGGGCATAGCGCATCTTGGGCCTATACATACCAGAACGTTTGGGTGACTGAAATTGGATGGCTTCCTGAAGCAAGCGGGTCAATACAGGGGTCGGCATCTTACAGGTTGCCGCTTTATGGGCCTGCACAATTGAAGACCATAGCGGCCCCAGACCTTGCCGCTTGCGAGCGGAGATGAAATGCAGGTTGGCAAATTTTAGAAATGGCAGACGCGTCTCGATGGACCGTTGCAGCATTTCACGCTGGTAGTCATCCACGGCGTCCCATTTATTGACGGCCAAAACCACGGCCCGGCCGCTTTCCAGAATGAACCCGGCGATGTGCGCGTCCTGATCGGTGACTCCCTGAGTGGCATCGAGCAGCAACAAGACCACATTCGCAGATTCGACCGCCTGCAGGGTTTTAACGACTGAGAATTTTTCGATAGCCTCAAACACGCGTCCCTTGCGCCGCAAACCAGCTGTATCGATCAATTCAAATTTCTGGCCATGTCGTTCGAAAGGTACTGAGATGGCATCTCGCGTTGTTCCCGGCAAATCAAAAGCCACCAACCTTTCCTCGCCCAGCCAGGTATTGATCAGGGTTGACTTACCAACATTGGGTCGGCCTGCAACCGCCAGTCGGATCAACTCCGGGTCTTGTAAGGCTTCGTCACCATCTTCCTGGTCTGGCAGGTTCATGCTATCCAGCGCATGCTCAAGCAATGCACGAATGCCTTGACCATGGGCGGCTGAAACCGGGATGACCGCCCCAAGTCCCAGCTCAAAAAATTCTGCCAGTTGACCGCTATCTTTTAATCCCTCAGCCTTGTTGGCAACCAACAGACAGGGCTTTCCCAAGCGACGAAGAAATTTGGCAATCTCATGGTCTTGTGCTGACAAGCCCTCGCGGGCATCAAGCACAAACAGGACCAAATCAGACTCTGCCACGGCTTGCCGGGTCTGCTTGGCCATCTCAAGATAAATGCTGCCTTTACCGGCATCCGGCTCAAAACCTCCGGTATCAATGACAATGAATTCATGCTTGCCGATACGGCCATTGCCGTAGTGCCGATCCCGAGTCAGACCGGCAAAATCAGCAACAATAGCGTCACGAGTTTTTGTGAACCGATTGAAGAGTGTGGATTTGCCCACATTGGGACGCCCCACCAGGGCCAGCACTGGTTTCATCAGCTTTTGTCTTAGTCAACAAAGCGCCAGGCTTGCACGATTCCGCTGCGGGTCACCGTCACAAAATTGGAATTGGCCTGTATCGGCGCAGCGGCCAGCCTGCCTCCACCCTCGATACCAACCCTCGCCAGCAAACTGCCATCCGTCGGGGAAACGAAATGAATTAGCCCCTTGTTATCGCTCAGAATCAAGGCCCTTGGGGTGGCAAGAATGGGGCCCAGATCACGCCATCGCAGTTTCTCATTGCTCCAGGAACGCTCGCCGTTGTCCTGGCGCCAGGCGATCAGCGCACCGTCGGATTCGCTGCCATAGACCAAGTTCGACTGAGTGGCCAAACCAAGTTGTCCATTGGAAATCTTGGTCCAGACCAGGTTGCCTTGGTCGGCCGAGACACAACCTACGGCAGCCTGAAAGGAACGAACGCAGACGATATTGCCGGCACGGCTGGCTGGGCTGACCAGGTCCACCAAGCGCTCGATGTCATTGGTCCCACGAGGAGTCGCAAGCGCTGCCTCCCAACGGGGTGAACCATTGAGCGGGTCCAGTCCTACCAATCGGCCAGACAGGCCCGCCACCAGCGTATTACCAACAGGCAACAGAACGCCTGGTTGTCGCAAGGCCAGTGGGTCACCCGCCCGCTCATGTCGCCACAACCTTTGCCCAGTCTGAGCGTCAAAGGCCTGCACGCTGCGGTCAGCAGACAGCACAAATATTCGGTTGCCAGCCACCAGAGGTGCCGTGAAGGATTGCGCGCTCAGGCGCTGGCGCCATAGCTCCCGTCCAGCTTCCAGGGTTACCAATTCGTTGGTACGGGTAATCACGCTGACCCAGCGGCCGTCATAACCAACCCCGGCGGAAAGCGCCGACTTGGTGTAATAACGCCATACTTCACCGCCATTGCGGATGTCCAGCAGAATGACCAAGCCGTCCGAGGTGGCAAGAGCCAGTTTTTCACCGACCAGCTTGGTTTCAAGCGGAAAATCCACGGAACTGAGCGGGGTCCGCCAGACCGACTGCACCTTGATCAGACCAGGATCAGGACCCAGTTCAGACGGCTCGGGTCGTTTTACAGAACTGGAACAGGCAGCCAGCAAAATGGCAAGGCATCCACCTAGCAGTCCCCGCAGGCCTATCACGGTTTGGCTCCTGACTGAGAAGCGGTTTGGGTATCCGTTGAAATTCCTAATGCGGCAAGCTTGATTTCCAACAGACGTCGGTAATCAAAATCCTTGGGCATGGCACGATAGGCCTTCTGATACTCGGCGGCGGCCTCGCTGGGTTTTCCCTGGGCCAGGTAGATATCCCCCCGTCGGTCATCTGCCAGTGCAGAAAATTCTGGGGGAAATTTAGCGCTCAATAGCTTGAGCGCCTCGTCATAGGCTTTTGTCTCAAGCAACAGCCCTACCAGTCGGAGGCGGGCAATCGCTTGATAGCCCTCATCCTTGGCTTTTTCTGCCACGAAATTCAGCGCCGCCTTTGCCGCATCATTTTTACCGGCATCAACATAGGATTTGGCAGCCAACAAGGCCGCTTGATGGGCTGAAGTCGTGGCGCCAAACTGCTCCTGCATATCTGCAAGGACGCGCTCAAGTTTTGTAAGATCACCTGCACGGGCCACACGTTCGAGCTCATCGTAAAGTGCAGCAGCCTGGACAGCTTGCTTGCGCTGCCAATATTGCCAGCCATTCCAACTGGCGTAAGCAGCCAGAATAACGATCAACAACCAGGTAATCAGGTTGCCGTACTGTTTCCAGAAATGCTTGATCTGGTCAAGCTGTTCCTGTTCTTCGAGGTCAAGATGTGCCATGAATGTTGTTGGATATCAGACTTCAGATTGTAGGCGTGTTGCCCATTGGTCCGTCTGGTTCAATGGGTAGCGGGATTGGGATCCAACGCCATCGCGCAAAGTCTTGACGGTGACCTCCCCACTGGCCAATTCATCAGCGCCAAATATCAGTGCAAATCTAGCGCCACTGGCATCGGCCTTCTTGAATTGTGACTTCATGCTACCCGGTCCTTCTGCCGTACCAGCATGCATTTGGACCTTTAGGCCCGCGGCGCGTAAGGCCTGCAAACACTTCGTGGCCACCGGGTAGGCAGCCGTGTCTGGAACGATTGCAAACACGTCCGGCGCAACATCCTGAGTCGGGGCACCCTGCTCTTTCATCAACTCGAGCACCCGCTCGACGCCCAAAGCCCAACCCACAGCCGGCGCCGGTTTGCCTCCCACCTGCTCGACCAGGTAGTCATATCGACCGCCGCCACAGATGGTGCCCTGGGAACCCAGTTCCGTGGTGATGAACTCAAAGACCGTCAGGTTGTAGTAGTCCATGCCGCGGACGAGACGGGAATTGATGCTGTATTTCAGACCATTGGCGTCCAGAATGGCACGCACCCGATTGAAATGCTCCAGCGACGCCGCCCCCAGAAAGTCCATCATTTTGGGCGCCGACTGAACAAGTTCCTGCATGGCAGGGTTCTTGGTATCCAGAATCCGCAACGGATTCAGGTGCAGCCGCCGTTTCGCATCCTCATCCAGAAGTTGCTCATGCTGGCTCAGATATGTAATCAGTGCGGCACGGTGCTGGCGACGCTCCTCGGGTTGACCCAGGCTGTTGAGTTCCAATTGAATGTCGGTCAAGCCCAAGGCCTTCCACAAGGCATCGGCCAAAAGAATCATTTCGGCATCCAACTCAGGGCCTGGAAATCCCAAGGCCTCAGCGCCTATCTGGTGAAACTGTCGGTAACGACCGCGCTGCGGCCGTTCATGCCTGAACATCGGTCCCATGTAGTAGAGCCGCTTGCCCCCATCGTAGAGCATGTTGTGCTCCACAGCAGCGCGTACCACCCCAGCGGTTGATTCAGGTCGCAGAGTCAGCTGTTCTCCATTGAGCCGATCCTCAAATGAATACATCTCTTTTTCAACGATGTCAGTGACCTCACCAAGACTACGCACGAACAGGGGTGTTGGCTCAACAATCGGGGTGCGAATATTGCGATAGGCAAAGCTCGCCATCAGTTCGCGCACCTGGTTTTCCAACCACTCCCAACGGGCCGAATCGGGTGGCAGGATATCGTTCATGCCCTTTACGGCCAACAGCTTTTCGGCCTTGTCAGCCCTTTTGTGATCACTCATGGCTTAGCTGGCCTCGATCGTGCTGTGCGCACCGAAGCGTTTTTCTATGTAGTTTTGGACAATAGCCTGAAAATCACGCGCGATATGCTCACCCCGCAGGGTCTGCTGCTTCTGACCGTCAATGAATACCGGGGCAGCAGGGGCCTCGCCGCTTCCAGGCAAGCTGATCCCAATATCGGCATGCTTGCTTTCACCTGGCCCGTTGACGATACATCCCATCACGGCAACCTTGAGCGACTCGACGCCTGGATATTGCTTGCGCCAAATCGGCATTTTTGAGCGTAAAAAATCGTCAATTTGCTTGGCCAGTTCTTGGAAGGTGGTGCTGGTGGTACGACCACAGCCTGGGCATGCTGTCACGCTGGGCACAAAATTTCTCAGCCCCAGGGACTGCAGTATTTCGTAGGCCACCACAACTTCCTGGGTACGCGCTTCGCCAGGTTGTGGCGTCAGCGATACCCGGATGGTGTCACCAATCCCCTCCTGTAACAGGATAGCCATGGCAGTGCTGGAAGCGACCGTCCCCTTGGTGCCCATGCCGGCTTCGGTCAGTCCAAGATGGAGCGGATATTCACAACGTCGGGCAAGCTCTCGGTATACGGCAATCAGGTCCTGGACACCGGACACCTTGCAGGACAGCAGTATCTGTTGGGCTGACATCCCCAGGGACTTGGCAAAATCAGCCGATTCAAGCGCCGATCGGATCAGGGCCTCGTACATGACAGACTTGGCATCCCAGGGCTGGTCTCTCTGGCTGTTTGCATCCATCATGTCAGCCAGCATCTCCTGATCCAGGCTGCCCCAGTTGACGCCAATTCTCACCGGCTTGTTCCATTTCAGTGCAACTTCAATCATCTGGCCAAATTGTCGATCTCGCTTTTCGCCCTTGCCAACATTGCCAGGATTGATGCGGTACTTGGACAGGCTTTGTGCGCACGCTGGAAACTGGGTCAGCAAGGTATGGCCGTTGTAATGAAAATCTCCCACCAAGGGAACATGCACATTCATGCGGTCCAGTTGTTCGCGGATGAACGGCACGGCTTGGGCCGCTTCGGGTGAATTAACCGTGATCCGCACCAGTTCCGATCCGGCATAAGCCAGTTCCTTGACCTGGATTGCTGTGGCCACCACATCCACAGTATCCGTGTTGGTCATCGACTGAACCCGCACAGGCGCATCGCCGCCAACCGTAACCCGCTGGTCACCCCAGGCCACTGTCGCCTGAAGGGAACGACGCGGCGCGGGATGAGCGTGGGCGATGGGCTGAGCAGGAAACAGGGGCTGGTTCATTGCTTGACCTCAAATCGTGCAACACCTTCGCGCGCAAAATCCTGAATCTGAAATGGCACTCCCCTGACCAGAACATCGGTCAAACCCGCACGACCCACAATCACTTGCATGGGCAGTTCTCCTTGTGCCACAACCGCAGATTCACCGGATGCCAGATTGCGGCTTAACAAGGTCTCCCCTTTGGCGTCAGTAACACGTACCCAGGACTCACCACGGGTTTTGAACTGCAAAAGCGTTGAGCGGTCTATCTCGGTTGAATTGGCAGACCCCTGGGGGGTAACTGAGGGAGGACTGACATTGGCCTGCCCCAAGACTTGAGCCTGTTTTAATGGCAGGGGCTGACTCGTCGAAGCAGCAGCCTGAGAAAACTGACTTGAAGGTTCAGGCCCTGGCGATACGGTCGATGGGGCATTGCTTGGCAGTCCCATATCAGATTTGCTCAGGTCCCCGGATTGGATCTGGTTGCTAGGGGTGGCGTCTGATTTTGATTGGGTAAACCAATCAAAATCTGGCACCAGCAACAGCACAAAAGCTGCCAACAGCAAGGTGGAAATAGCCAACAATGCCGATCTGGGAATTTGCTTAAAGATCTGACTTTCTTTGGCAGGGAAGCCTATTTCTCGGGAGGTTGCCAGATCCCGAGACTCGGAGAATTTCATGATTGAATCGGGGCGCGGCAACAAGTCCAGAATGACACTGGGGTCAGCCTTGAGAGCGCGGCATACAGAAGATGCCAGGGCTCTGGCGAAAACAACATCGTGAAGCAGGTCGAACCGATCGCCCTCCAGGGCCTCCAGTTTTTTAACTGGAACCCGAAGCGATACAGCCAGCGCCGCAATATGAACCCCCCTGGATACTCTGATTTGTCGCAGCATGGCACCCGCTGAAACATTGCCAGGCCCTTCCGGTGACACGCCAGCAGTTTTGTCCTGCGAATGCTGATCAAGAGGGTCATTCATCGAACTTTCCTTGCTGAAAGGCAGAAAATTCTTTCGACTGGGCAAAGCGCTTGCCCAATTGGGATGCCAGCTGCTCAAGCGCAAGGGTATTGTTCAAGCGCCGTTCGATCTTCATCCCCAGCCACAAGGTTTCGGCATTGGCCAATTCACTGTTGTTGATGCGACGCACATAGAACTGGGCCCTTGCCAGTTCACCACGCTGGTACAGAAGCAATGCAAGGTTGTAACCAGTGATCGGATTGGCTGCATCAAGCTCCAGGGAACGGTTCAGGCTGTATTCTGCATCGATCTTCTGTCCGGCACGGATCTGGCACAGCCCCTGGGTGAGCCAGGTTTTTGCGCGAGCACCATAAGTGGGGTTGGCCAATGCCTGGACGAATGCCTGGCTTGAATCTGAATACCGGTTCTGTTGACACAAGAGCCAGCCGTAATTGTGGAGAACATTGCCATCACGGGGCGCCAGCGTCAGTGCCCGCTTGAAGCTTTCCTCGGCGAGTTTTAGATCGTTCAAGCGCAGATAAATCAAGCCACGCAAATTGTGGGCCGGCATGAAATTAGGATCGGAGGCAAGGGACTGCTTCAACTCATCAAGGGCTACGGTGGTCTGACCCTGCTCAAAATAGCTGGTCGCAAGCTCAAGACGGATCCGCGCACGCTTGCGACTTTCCGGCTCGTCGGAAGCAGTCATCAAGTCAGCCTGGCCGTCCGCCTCTTTCAGGGGTGCGGAGCCGCAACCGGCGAGTCCTGTCATGAACACCATCGTTAGGCTACACAACCAGAACAGCCTGTACCAGACCACGGGATATGTCAATCCGGGGTGCATCAGACCTGCTCCTTCACCGGTTTGATCAAGGCCCTTGCTGGATGAATAGCCACAGTGCGCAGTTGCTGCATGCGGCGCTGCGCGTGCGTGCGGTCTTTGACTTCTCCTGCAAGCTGTCCACAGGCTGCATCAATGTCATCGCCCCGCGTCTTGCGAATGGTGGTCACAATACCAGCCGCATTGAGCAGTTTGGCAAAGGCGGTTACCTGAGCCGACGTCGAGCGTCGAAGTCCGGACTCCGGAAACGGGTTGAAGGGTATGAGGTTGACCTTGCACCAGACCCCAGTGGGAGGGGCGTATTCAGCCAGCAGGGCAATCAGCTGTTTGGCATGTTCAGCCTGGTCATTGACGCCCTCAAGCATGCAATATTCGAAGGTAATGAAGTCTCTGGGCGCGCTTTCCAGGTAACGGCGGCAGGCAGACATCAGTTCAGCAATTGGATACTTGCGATTGATTGGCACCAATTGGTCGCGCAAGCTATCAATTGGCGCATGCAGAGAAACCGCCAAGGCAACCGGGCAATCTGCAGCCAATCGATCCATCATGGGCACAACACCGGAGGTGGACACCGTCACGCGACGACGCGACAGCCCATAGCCATGGTCATCAAGCATCACCCGCAAGGCAGGCAAAAGTGCATCATAGTTCTGCAAGGGTTCGCCCATGCCCATCATCACCACATTGGTAATGATCCGATCCGATTGCTTCAGCCGATGCCGCAGTTGATGCTCTGCGTGCCAAAGCTGCGAGATGATTTCACCGGTTTTCAGATTACGGCTAAATCCCTGGTGTCCGGTCGAACAGAACCGACACCCAATCGCGCAACCCGCTTGCGAGGAGACACATAAGGTGGCACGATCATCTTCAGGGATGAAGACTGCCTCAACCGCATTGCCATCACCGACATCAAAAAGCCATTTGACAGTACCGTCGGCAGACAGGTGTTCCGAGATGACCGTCAAGGGTTGCACCACGGCACTGGCTTGCAGTTTCTGGCGCAAGGACTTGGCCAGATCAGTCATCAATGAGAAATCAGAAACACCTCTTTGATGAATCCAGCGAAACAGCTGAACAGCACGAAAGCGCTTCTCACCCAGCCCCTCACACAGGCTGACCAATCCTTCAAGGTCGTAGTCAAGAAGATTGGCCGTCATTGCATGTGTTTACCGAGAATAGAGGTTCATGCCGGGAAAGAAAAAGGCGACTTCCACGGCAGCGGTTTCAGGGGCATCCGAGCCGTGCACGGCATTGGCATCAATGCTGTCAGCAAAGTCAGCACGAATAGTGCCAGGAGCGGCCTTCTTGGGATCGGTAGCGCCCATCAGATCACGGTTCTTCATGATTGCGCCCTCACCCTCGAGGGCCTGAATCATGACAGGTCCAGAAATCATGAACGCCACCAGATCCTTGAAGAAAGGACGCTCCTTGTGGACGGCGTAGAAAGCTTCAGCTTCCAGGCGGGAAAGGTGCACCATTTTTGCAGCGATCACCTTGAGACCAGCGGCCTCAAAACGAGCATAAATCTGACCAATGACATTCTTGGCAACAGCATCGGGTTTGATAATGGACAGGGTACGTTCAATAGCCATGGGGTTTCCTGGAACAAAGAGAGAAAGTGATGTGCCGACTTGGGCACAAAGCGTTGAATTTTAACCTGTATGCGCCAGCCAATCAGCGATTTCTTCCGCCTCGTCGCGGACCCTGGCGCGGTCCCTGGCGCTGACCTTGTTCTTTTCGCTGACGGGTAAAGCTGTCGGCGCCGATGTAACCGAAGGCCGTCCGCATGGGATCAGGCTGGGCCTCAGAGCCCGGACCGCGGCTGTCACGCCCGTAGGCTGGCTTCTGTCGATTAGAGCTGTCCTTGGCAGAGGGTACGGGTTGGCCTTGAGGCCGGCCAAAGTTATCACGGCCAGCACTGGCACTCGGTCCTCGACCGCGTCGCTGGTTGCGTCTGGGGCCTCCCGAGCGCGGGCCGGCACGACCGTCGTTGCGGGGATTGAGGCCGCCTTCGCTACCGGTCGCTTGCATCAAGGCTCGAATATCCGATTCATCCAGCTCGAGCCAGACGCCGCGTTTAAGACCCCTGGGCAACAGCATTGAGCCGTATCGAATACGGATCAGGCGGCTGACCGCATGGCCAACGGCTTCCATCAGGCGGCGAACCTCTCGATGGCGCCCCTCAGCAATGGTCACGCGATACCAGCAGTTGACACCCTCACCACCGCCCTCTTCAATCGACAGGAACTGGCCCAGCCCATCATCGAGCTGGACGCCCTCGAGCAGGCGCTGCCTTTCTTCACCCGTGAGGGCTCCAAGGATGCGGACAGCGTATTCACGCTCGAGTCCGAATCTTGGGTGCATCAACTTATTGGCAAGCTCGCCTGAATTGGTGAACAGCAGCAAGCCCTCGGTGTTCAGATCAAGGCGTCCCACTGATTGCCATTTGCCGTGGCTGAGTTTGGGCAATTTTCGAAATACAGTTGGCCGGTTCTGCGGATCATCATGGGTGACCACCTCACCCACAGGCTTGTGATAGGCAATGACACGGGTGGGGGGAGGTGCGATCCGGAAACGGATGGGCTTTCCATTGACCTTGATCTGGTCGCCAAACTGTATGCGCTGGCCAATATGAGCTGGCTCATTGTTGACCGAGATGCGGCCCTCCATGATGAGACGCTCCATCTCAAGCCGGGATCCCATACCCGCCTGGGCCAGCACCTTGTGCAGTTTTGGGGTTTCAGGTTGTGGCGCCAAAACCCGCTTGGCAGGAGATGCCAGGTGCGCATCATCCTCGTCAGCGTCAAAGCGCCCCGAAATAATGTCATCAAATCGACCAGGCTCGGCGGCTTTAGGTTCATCCTGATCGGGTTCGGAGTCCTCGGGCAGGTCCTGAGGCGAATGAACCTGATCAGATGCCAACGTCGGGTCAGCTTGATCTTCAGAATCCAGGTCCTGCTTGTTTGCGTCTGAATGATGCGGGGCCGTGTTATCCGTCATGATTTTTCGTGGTTGGCATCAAACAATTCGGTAGAGCTTGATTCCTGAGGGGTGAGCAACTGGGCTTCAGCCGGGACTTCTACCTGGGCTTCAGGCTCAAGCGAGAGTTCCAGATTACCCAGCATGTTTTCCATCTGAGCGGAATCCTCGATCAATGGCAACTGATCAAGTGAGGCTAGTCCAAGGTCGTCCAGAAACAGGCGGGTGGTGGCATACAAGGCCGGCCGCCCGGGCGCTTCGCGATGGCCGATCACCTCAATCCAGCCCCGGTCCTCCAGCTGTTTGAGTAGAAGAGAGTTGATGGTGACACCCCGAATATCTTCCATGTCACCCCGCGTCACAGGTTGGCGGTAGGCAATGATTGCCAGGGTTTCCAGCGTGGCCCGGGTGTACCTGGGCGGCTTCTCCGGATGCAGCCTGTCAAGGTATTCACGCATCTCGGGCCGGCTTTGGAAACGCCATCCTGTGGCAACGCAGACCAGTTCAACCCCACGCTGGGCCCATTCCAGCTGAAGGTCAAGCAGTATCTGCTTGACCGTGTCCGCACCAATCGCGTCCTCAAAAAGGACACGCAATTCCCTCAGCGACAGAGGTTGTGGTGAGCAGATCAGCGCGGTTTCGACAACACGCTTGGCTTGCGCCGTATTCATAGTGACAATGTTTCGGAAAAAACCCGAGAGAAAATTCGCTACAAACCAGGAACATGGGACCGGAGATGTCCGGCAAAGATGGAAACCGACTGAATGACCGCGCGCATCTCAAGGAAAGGTGCTCTGCCCGGCTTAGCCGATTAACTTGAACCATTGTAGCCTAGCCAAGGCAAGCCCTCTGACTAGATCAGTCTGTAATCAATCTGCCATTGACCGAGCGCCGCTTCAAAGTCATCCGGTAGAGAGGCCTGAAAAACCAGGGCCTGCTCAGTCACCGGATGGATGAAAGCCAGTCGGTAGGCATGCAGGGCTTGGCGCGTCATCCCCGCCGCCCTCTCACCCCCATAAAGCTCATCAGCGACCAGGGGATGGCCCAACTGGGCAAGGTGGACCCGTATCTGATGGGTTCGACCGGTTCTCAAGGTACAGCGAAGCAGGCAACCCAGCTGGGCGTTCTGAATCAATTCAAACTGGGTTTGTGCCGCTTTGCCGGGGTGGCGAATCAGGTCAACGACCGTCATGCGCAATCGATTGCGGGGATCGCGACCGATTGGCGCGTCAACTTCTCGGATGGCTTGACCGGTCCAGGGCCTGTGCGCCAGCGCCACATATTGCCGACTCACCGAGCGCTCGGCGATCAGGCGCACCAGAGCGTCCATGACGCCGCGTGTTCGGGCCACAACCATCAGTCCACTGGTATCTTTGTCAAGCCGATGCACAATGCCGGCGCGAGGAAGCTTGCCCGACTCGGGGTCCAGCGCCAACAGGCCATTGAGCAGGGTGCCGCTCCAGTTACCTGGTGCCGGATGCACCACCAGACCCGCTGGTTTGTTTATGACTCTCAGGTACTGATCTTCATAAACAATCGACAGCGGCATGACTTCAGGCTTGAACGCCTTGCTTTGGGGAGTCGCCCGCAGTTCGATTTGGCCGGATTCATTGGCCTTCATGCGCTGAGCAGGCTTTCGCAGCACGATGCCGGCTTGAGTTACGGCGCCATCCTCAATCAATTGTTTGAGATAGCTGCGGGAGAACTCGGGAACAACTTCAGACAACGCCTGATCCAGCCTGAATCCATGTTGAGCAGCCCCGATCAGCCAGGTTCGCTTTTCGCACTCAAGCGACTCGGGCGCAGCATCCTCCATTTCTCCCTCGGCAGGGTCGGTCGATATAATGGAATTGCTGTTTTTCAAGAAAGTGGTTTGTGATGTTTCTGCCCCGATTATCGGCTGCGCGCTCACTGATTTGGGTGCTGTCCCTATCGCTGCTGGTTGCCTGCTCAACCACACCGGTGGATCCCACTGCCAAGATGTCCCCGGATCAAATTTATGCCGAGGCTAAGGAGAGCATGTCCATTGGCGCTTGGGACAAGGCCATTCCCCTGCTTGAAAAACTTGAAGGTCGGGCAGCTGGCACCCTTCTGGCCCAGCAGGCACAGCTGGATCGGGCCTATGCCCATTTCCGCAATGGGGAACAGGCCCAATCGGTGGTCACCCTGGATCGCTTTATCCGGCTGCACCCCGCCAGCCCGGCCCTGGATTACGCCCTGTATCTCAAAGGCACAGTCAATTTCAACGACGACCTAGGTTTTCTTTCCGGCCTGACCCGGATGGACCTGTCCGAGCGCGACCAGAAGGCTGCACGTGAGTCCTTTGATGCGTACCGCCAGTTGGTCACCCGTTTTCCCCAGTCACGTTACACCCCGGATGCCCGATTGCGCATGGGCTATATTGTCAATTCATTGGCGCAGTATGAGGTCCATGTTGCTCGCTACTACTTTAGTCGCGGCGCTTATCTGGCTGCCATCAACCGCTCCCAAGCTGCGGTTCAGGATTACAGCGGGGCCCCTGCGGTAGAAGAGGCGCTGGCCATCATGGCCAAGGCTTACGATGCACTTCAGATGACCCAACTGCGCGATGACGCCTTGCGGGTACTCGAACAAACTTTTCCGGACAGTGCCTACCTTGCTAAAAACAGTGGCAAGGGCTCGGCTAAATCGTGGTGGAAGCTGTGGTAAGACCCGTCAGGGCAAGCTGCATCTCTTTCTCGGACTCAATTCGACGCATGGCTGGCAGGGCACCAAAGAGTCGCTTGCCGTAGCTTTTGCTCAGGAGTCGCACATCTGCGACGACAAGAATGCCCCGGTCATCCTCTTTTCTGATCAACCGACCAGCACCCTGCTTCAGTGCCACTGCTGCTTCTGGCAAAAAATAGTCATTAAAGGGACTCCGCCCCCCCTGCCTTAATCGATTGGACCGAGCCTCTACCAAAGGATCGTTGGGAGGTGGAAACGGCAGTTTATCGATCACGACTAACTGCAGCGAATCACCCGGGACATCAAAACCCTCCCAAAAGGAGGCCGTAGCAACCAGAATAGAGCCGGTCGACGCGTTCGGGTCCCGGAATCGGGCCATGAGTTCACGCTTGGGGAGTTGCCCCTGTACCAGTACCTGCAGCATGCCAGTCTGCAAAAAATGCTGCTGAAGAACTTCTCCAATCACATGTAGGGCGCGCAGGCTGGTTGTCAATACCAGGGTGCGACCGCCAATTACCGAAGACCATTGCGCAATCCGATGCGCCAGCGCTGTCGCATGCTGCTGCGAACTGGGTTCGGGCAGATCGGAAGGGACATACAGGGCTGCCTGATGACGGTAGTCAAATGGACTGTCAACGCGCAGCACATCGGCCTGTGCGAGTCCACAGGGTTCGGTGAACCATCGTAGTTCGGGGTCATCGCCCAGAGTGGCCGAGGTAAAAATCCAGGTCGTTCCAGCCCCTGCTTCATCAACTTTAAGCAGCCTGGACTGCATGATTTTGGCAATATCCAGTGGCGACTCAACCAGGCGAAGGTGCGAGCCATTGATGTCAAGCCAACGCACCGATTCATCAGAGGGCGGCGCCATGAAATCCTTCACGCGTTGGCCCAAGCTGATGGAACGTTCGTGCAACCGCACAAAATCGGGTGACAGCTCGGTCACGGCAGATATTGCATCAGTGATGGTCACAAACGCGCTCGCCAGGCTCTCCAAACCTTGTAACCACTTAGCGCTGTCCGTCGTTTCTGGCGTATCTCCAACCCAACGCAATCGGATGCCATTGCCTTTTCCGCTGGTACGGCTCAGCACAAGGCGCAAATCTCTCAGGCAGCGTTCAAGTTGGCCAACGCAATCAACCCAATCAACCAAACCTCTGGCCTGCTGCAATCCACATGCCAACAGGTCACGGCAAAAATCCAGACACTGTGAGCTACTGAAGACGTTGCCCAGAAACTGGATTCCCACTTCATTGATCTGGTGGGCCTCATCAAAAATCACAGTATCAACAGTGGGCAATAGTTCTGCCATTCCACTTTCACGCACGGCCAGATCCGCAAAAAAAAGATGGTGATTGATCACCACCACATCCGCAGCCATCGCCTCCCGACGGGCCAGGTTCACATGACAGGCACGATGATGATCGCACTGGTTTCCCAGACAATTTTCACGGGTTGAAGTGATCAGAGGAAGTAGCGGGGAGCGTTCATCCAACCCAGGCATCTCTGCCAGATCACCTGTGCGGGTACTTTTAGACCAGAGTTCGATACGCCCGAGTGCACGGCTGTTAATGGGTTGACCAGCCGATGACTCATGTCTGGCCATCTTCAGTCGATGCAAACATAAATAATTGCCTCGACCCTTGAGCAGGGCTATGCGAACAGGCAGTCCCAAGGTTTCAATCAACTGAGGCAAATCTCTTGCAAAGAGTTGGTCCTGCAGTGTCTTGCTGGCGGTTGAAATTAAGGCCCTCTGGCCGCTGAGCAAAACAGGGATCAGGTAGGCAAACGTCTTGCCGGTACCTGTGCCTGCCTCAACCACCAGGCCGCCACCCTTTTTCAGGGCCTGGGCAATAGCCAAAGCCATTTTGGCTTGCCCGCTTCGGGGTCGGAAATTATCAAGGGCGTTTGACAGAGAACTGTCAGGACCAAAAAATTCCCCGACCTGAACGCACAGTGGGTCATTGAAATTGGACGGGGGCGTCATAAGCCCGATTGTCTCAGGGTGCTCGGGCAGGAAGCGGCGCTACCGGGGGCTTTTTCATTTTTTCAGCCAAGTCCTTGTCTCGCTGGGACTGACGCTCACGGGCAAGCCTTTGCTTTTCTTCAAACTGACGACGGTTCTCAGATTGTTCAGCTGCGTCAGGCATCATGCCCAAATCAGAAGACTTGGAATCAGGCGGTTGTCGTTCTCCATTCGCTCGTGCCTGGTCAGCCTTTTTCTGCGCTGCACGCTCCTGCCGATCAGCATAATCGTTCTGCGCCGCACGATCACGATCGGCACGTTCTTTGTCATCCTGTTTCTGGGCGGCTCTTTCCATTCTCTCTTGATAATCCTTCTGTGCCTCCTGTTGGCGATCTAGCGCCTCCTGCCTAGCAGTAGCTGAATTTTTTTCATCATTCTGTCGCTTCTGCTCGGCACCGCGTTGGCGACGCTCTAGGTCGTTGACCTGTATTTCTTGTTGGCGCAATGCACCCTGCACTTGACGATGTCGGCTGCGGCTTTCAGCCAGACAATTGTTGACAGCGAAACGCTGATAACAGGAGGCTTGCTCAGCGGAAAAGCGAGCATCTTCAGCCGCCCTCTCAGATTTGATTAGCTCCCGGCTTTTGGCAATTTCTTGAGGCGTAGTGTCCAGCGGCAGGGCCTTCATGGGGAATAGAGCCTGGGCCGGTGCAATCCCGCAAAAAAGTACAAGCCCCAGAGCCGCCATAAATTGCCAGGGGTAACGCTTCATGTCAGCTGGGTGTCGACCACACGTTTGGGTTGGGACAAAAATTCTCGGGACTGCATTTCGCTAAGTCGTGAGACAGTTCTGGGAAATTCATGGGCCAATGGGCCCTGGGTATACAACTCGGTTGCTGGCACTTCTGCAGAAAGTATCAACTTCACACGTCGATCGTAAAGCACATCAACCAACCAGGTAAAGCGCCGGGCTTCTGAAGCCATGCGAACAGACATTTGAGGCACATTGCTGAGAAATATCGTATGGAAGCGGGAAGCAATTTCCAGGTAATCGTTTTGCGAACGAGGCCCACCACAAAGCACCTTGAAGTCAAACCACAGAACACCGCCCGCCTTGCGCCGTGCAGTGATTTCGCGAGACTCGATGCTGATGACCGGATCTTCATCATGCGCTTCTCTGAGCCTCTCGAAGGCTTCGGCCATGGCATCTTCAGCTTGGGTTCCAAGGGGTGTGTGGTAGAGGGTTATCTGCTCCAAGGTGCGTTGCCGATAATCAATTCCGTGATCGACATTGACCACATCAAATTGCTGGTTCAGCATCTCTATGGCAGGCATCAGGCGATCACGGTGCAGTCCATTGGGATAGAGATCATCGGGCCTGAAGTTGGAAGTCATGACCAGACCGACTTGATTGTCATGCAACGCTGACAACAGACGATGCAAGATCATGGCGTCAGTAATGTCTGCCACATGAAACTCATCGAAGCAGATGAGTTTGTACTTGACAGCAATCTTTCTTGCCAAGGCATTCAGGGGATTGACGGTGCCCTGAAGTACCGCAAGTTCCCGATGAACCTCACGCATGAATTCGTGGAAATGCAAGCGGGTTTTTCTTCTCAGCGGAACGGCACTGTAAAAACAGTCCATCAGAAAACTCTTGCCTCGCCCAACCCCACCGTAAAGATAGACACCGCGCGGCAAAGCCAATCGATGAATGATTTTTTTGAGTTTGCTTGATCGCTGTTCCTTGTAGTGCGACCACTCCGACGCACAGCGATCGAGCACCTCAACGGCATGAAGCTGCGCCGGGTCACTCTGATAACCGCGCAGCTTAAGTTCAGCCTGGTAAGTGTTAGAAACAGCGCTCAAATCCGGCCCCTGTTGACGGGTGACAGCAGAAGGCGCATCAAGCGCAGACCATCAGAAGTTCAAGGTTCGCTTATCAACCGCCAGCGCCGCTTCCTTGGTTGACTCGCTCAACGAGGGATGGGCGTGGCAAATGCGTGCAATATCCTCGCTGCTGGCGCGAAATTCCATTGCAACCACACACTCTGCGATCAGTTCACTGGCCATTGGCCCAACAATGTGAACCCCCAGAATCTCATCGCTTTGTGCGTCTGCCAGCATCTTGACCATCCCGGTGGTATCGCCCAAGGCACGGGCCCGGCCATTGGCCAGAAACGGGAATGTGCCAACCTTAAAGTTCCGTCCTTCAGCCTTGAGTTGTTGTTCGGTCTGCCCGACCCAGGCAATTTCAGGACTGGTGTAAATCACCCAGGGAATGGTGTTGAAATTGACGTGCCCGTGTTGGCCTGCAATTCGCTCCGCCACAGCAACCCCTTCTTCTTCGGCTTTGTGGGCCAACATGGGGCCACGCACGACATCGCCCACTGCCCAAACACCAGCCACATTGGTCCTGCAATCAGAATCAACCACAACGGCCCCACGCTCATCAAGCTGCAGTCCGATGGCTTGGCTGTTCAAGCCCTGCGTGTTGGGGACCCGGCCAATTGAAACAATCAGCCTGTCCACAGTCATTGACTGAGCTTCACCCTTGGAATTGGTATAGGCAATCGAGACCCCATGTTTGCCAGGTTTGACTTCTGCGACCTTGACGCCCAGCTCGATCTTCAAACCTTGGCGGGTAAATGCCTTGTATGCTTCCTTGGCAATTTGTTCATCAGCTGCCCCCAGAAACACCGGCAGGGCTTCAAGAACGGTCACCTCAGCACCCAGTCGGCGCCAGACCGAGCCCATTTCCAGACCGATCACACCTGAACCAATCACGCCCAGCTTAGCCGGAGCCGCTTCAATTCGCAGAGCCCCATCGTTGGACAGGACAAGCTTTTCATCAAAGGGGGTGCCTGGCAGAGCCCGGGGAGTCGATCCAGTGGCAACGATCACCTGCTTTGCCAGGAGCGATTCTGGGGCAGCGCCTTGAACCTTGATTTCGAATCCGTTTTCGGCTTTGCCTGAAAAGGAGGCCTGACCATGGAAAAAGCTGACCTTGTTTTTCTTGAACAGGTAAAGAATGCCATCGTTGTTCTGCTTGATCACCGCATCTTTGCGATGGATCATTTTTTGAACATCCATGCTCAGATTGCTCAAGCTGATCCCGTGTTCGGAAAAATGCTTTGCAGCGTGCTCAAAATACTCGGAGGACTGGAGCAGAGCCTTGGAGGGAATACATCCCACGTTGGTACAGGTACCGCCAGGCGCTGGTCCGCCCTTGTCGTTTTTCCAGGCATCAACGCACGCCACCTTCAGTCCTAGCTGAGCCGCGCGAATGGCAGCAATATAGCCACCGGGGCCAGCGCCAATGACAACTACGTCAAATTGCTTGTTCATGAGATTCTTGAGCCATCCTGATCTGAAAAAAGGGTTTGACAGTCTTTAGTGTCGTCTGACTGAATGCTGATTTGGGCCAGATGAACCGAGATTAGGGTCAGGAGGGCTGCCGGTTGGGCCCGCCCTGACTCGAACCGATTTGGCGGCCTAGATATCAAACAGCAAGCGCGCCGGATCTTCCAGCGCCTCCTTCATGGCCACCAACCCCAGCACTGCTTCACGGCCATCAATGATGCGATGGTCGTAACTCATGGCCAGGTAATTGATAGGTCGAATGACGATCTGACCATTCTCAACAACCGGCCGTTCTTTGGTGGCATGAACACCCAAAATAGCGGACTGCGGCGGGTTGATGATGGGCGTTGAAAGCATGGAGCCGAACACGCCGCCGTTGGAGATGGAAAAGGTACCTCCTGTCATCTCTTCAATCCCCAGTTTTCCGTCTCGGGCTTTCACGCCATATTCAGCAATTTTTTTCTCGATATCGGCGAAGCTCATCTGGTCAGCGTTGCGCAGAATTGGCACGACCAAGCCACGGGGCGATCCAACAGCAATGCCGATGTCGAAATAGCCGTGATAGAGGATGTCGTTTCCATCCACAGAGGCGTTCAGGATAGGATATTTTTTCAACGCATGAACTGCTGCCTTGACAAAGAAAGACATGAAGCCGATCTTGACACCGTGTTCCTTTTCAAAACGCTCCTGAAAACGCTTTCTCATCTCCATCACGGGTGCCATGTTCACCTCATTGAAGGTGGTCAGAATGGCATTGCTGGCCTGGGACTGCAAAAGACGCTCGGCCACGCGGGCACGCAGGCGACTCATCGGAACACGCTGCTCAGGCCGCTCGCCAAGATGAAGGTCGGGCTGACTGACCGAAACCGACGGCAAGGCAGCAACCGGCGCACCGGTCGGAATCGGGATAGCCGCGACAGCCACAGGGGTAGCCGAAGTTTGTGCGGAAGCTGCAGCTGCCAGAACATCCCCTTTGGTGATTCGTCCGTCCTTGCCAGTGCCAGCCACTGAGCCTGCCGGCATCTGCCTGTCTGCCATCAATTTGGCAGCCGCAGGCATAGCCACATCGGATTTGGCACCCGTTGCAGCAGAAACCAATGCTGCAGGCTGGACCGGCTGTTGGGATGCGGAAGGAGTTGATTTGGCTGCAGCAGGTGCAGCCTTTGCATCGGTGTCAATGCGAGCGATCAGTTGGCCCGACACCACGGTGCCCCCATCACCTACCACCAATTCGGACAGCACACCGGCAGCTGGCGCCGGAACTTCCAGTACGACCTTGTCGGTTTCGATCTCAATCAGAATTTCATCTACGGCGACCGGTTCACCCGATTTTTTCTTCCATTGCAACAAAGTGGCTTCTGCCACCGACTCGGAGAGCTGCGGAACTTTGACTTCAAGTATTGACATGGTTCGACTCGATTATTTGGACAGGACAAAGCCCTTGAGCTTTGCGAAGGCGGCGTTCACCAGGGCCTTTTGCTGGTCCTGATGCAAGTGGGCATAGCCAGCAGCTGGTGAGGCTGATGCGCTACGTCCAGCATAGCCCAGCCTCTGCCCTTCCACCATGTTTTCATGAATGTTGTGTTGGATAAAGAACCAGGCTCCCTGATTCTGTGGCTCGTCCTGACACCAAATCAGTTCGGTGGCATTGACATACTTTTTAAGTTCAGCAGCAAATGCTTTGTGAGGGAAAGGATAGAGCTGCTCGACGCGTACGATGGCGACATCGTCAGAACCCTTTTCTTCACGCTTTCTGACCAGGTCGTAGTAGACCTTGCCACTACAGCAGATCACACGCTTCACCTTGTCCGCCCGAATTTGCTTCTGCTCACCCAGGATCGTATGGAACGTGCCGCTGGTGAATTCAGACAGGGGTGAGGTGGCATCCTTGGCGCGAAGCAGGGACTTGGGCGTGAAAATGATGAGGGGTTTGCGCAGATTGCGAACCATCTGGCGGCGCAGCACATGGAAGATCTGGCTGGCTGTCGTTGGCTGTACCAGTTGCATATTGGTTTCAGCGGCCATTTGCATGAACCGCTCGACCCGCGCCGAACTGTGTTCTGGACCCTGCCCTTCATAGCCGTGCGGCAGCATGAGGGTAATGCCGTTCACGCGCCCCCATTTGACCTCACCCGAAGCAATGAACTGGTCAATCACCACCTGAGCACCATTGGCAAAATCTCCGAATTGCGCCTCCCAGACCACCAAGGTATTGGGCTCGCTGGAGGCATAGCCGTATTCGAACGCCAGCACTGCCTCTTCTGACAAGATGGAATCGATCACAGTGAAAGGCGCTTGTCCTTCCACCACGTTTTGTAGGGGTGAGTAGCTGCCGGTATCCCACTTTTCACGATGCTGGTCGTGAATCACTGCATGGCGATGGGTGAAGGTTCCACGGCCGGAATCTTCACCCGACAAGCGCACCGGATATCCGCTGGCAACCAGTGAGGCAAAGGCCATGGTCTCACCCATACCCCAATCAACAGAAACTTCACCACGGCCCATGGCCGCACGATCGTCATAGACCTTTTTGACCAGTGAGTGGGCAGTGATATTGGCGGGAATTGAGGTCACTCGTTCGGCCAATCGTTTCCACTCAGACAAGGGGATTGCCGTGTCTGCCGCATCAGTCCACTTTTTACCCAGAAAGGGGGCCCAGTCCACTGCGAACTTGCTCTCGAAATTGGTCAGGACCTGATCAACAGTGCGACGACCCTCATCCATGGCGCTGCGATAGGCCTTGACCATCTCGTCCGGGCCGTCCGCCTCAAGAACCCCTTGGGTGACCAGCTTGTCACCGTAGAGTTTTCGGGTGCCAGGGTGCTCTGCAATCTTCTTGTACATCAGAGGCTGAGTCAGGCTGGGGGTGTCTTGCTCGTTGTGTCCTAGCTTTCTAAAGCAAATGATGTCAACCACAACATCCTTCTTGAATTCCATCCTGAACTCAAGGGCCAACTGCGTTGCCAGCACCACAGCCTCCGGATCGTCACCGTTGACATGCAACACCGGCGCCTCGATCATCTTGACAATGTCGGTACAGTACAGTGTCGAACGCAAATCACGAGGGTCAGAGGTGGTAAAACCAATCTGGTTGTTAATGATGAGATGAACCGTCCCTTGGGTCCTGTAGCCCCGGGTTTCAGACAAGGCAAGGGTTTCCTGATTGACGCCCTGCCCAGCCAAAGCAGCATCGCCATGAACTAGAACCGGAAGAACCTGTTTACCTTGTTTGTCACCCCGCCGATCCATCCGAGCACGGACCGATCCTTCGACCACCGGGTTGACAATCTCTAGGTGGGACGGGTTGAATGCCAGTGCAAGGTGCACCGGCCCACCTGCCGTGGTCACATTCGAGCTGAACCCCTGATGGTATTTAACGTCCCCGGCGGGTAAGTCTTCCGGCGCTGTGTGGTCAAACTCAGCAAAGAGGTCTTTGGGCATCTTGCCCAGGGTGTTGACCAGCACATTCAGGCGACCCCGGTGTGCCATGCCGATCACGATTTCCTGCACCCCCTGGGCGCCCGCCTGCTGGATCAGGCAGTCCATGGCGGCAATAAAACTTTCACCCCCTTCAAGGGAAAATCGTTTCTGACCGACATATTTGGTGTGCAGATAGCGCTCTAGCCCTTCGGCTGCCGTAAGTCGGTTCAGGATATGTTTTTTCTGCTCAGAACCAAAAGTCGGCTTGCTGCGTGAACTTTCAAGGCGTTGCTGCCACCAGCGTTTCTGTGCCTGATCGGTGGCATACATATACTCCGCGCCGATGGTGCCACAGTAGGTCTCGCGCAAGGCGTTGAGCAACTCGCGCAGTGACATGGACTCACGTCCGAAAAAGGTATTGCTGGTATTGAACACCGTTTCCAGATCAGCATCGCTAAAACCATAGAAAGAGGGCTGCAGCTCCGGAATTTCAGGTCGCTCGGCTCGCTTGAGCGGATCCAGATCGGCCCAACGCTGTCCAACATTTCTGTAGGCAGCAATCAATTGCTGGGTAGCCACCCGCTTGCGGCCCATTTCGGAATCGGGTCCGGTGGCAACCACAACTTGGGTGACCCCCTGTTTGGCACGCTCTGCAAAGGCATTGATGACCGGCAGATGGGGAATGTCTCTGGCATCGGTGCCATCGGTCGCGGGCACATGCTGCAAGGCATCAAAATAGGAACGCCAGTTGTCTGGGACGCTGCCGGGGTTGGCGAGGTAGTTTTCGTACATCTCCTCGACATACGGCGCATTGCCGCCAAAGAGATAGCTGTTGCCTGAAAAGGCCGTATAAACGCCTGGCGCCTGACTCATGGTGCTGACCTCCGTTTCCCTGCGGGAAACATTAGCTGGTTGATGAACCGTCTGCCTTGCGGCTGAACCGCTCGGCAGATGCAACGGCGTCAATTGATGACAACCGCTAACCAGATTGTGCCATCAAATCCAAGGCACCACACAGTCAATACAACCGATTGGCGCCCAGCCCACAAATCAGGGGTTGATCAGGGGTTTTTCTGCCCCACCAGGTCACGTACCTGCTGCAAGGCAGACGGATCATCCAGCGTGGTCAGATCCCCGGGGTCTCGTCCCTCGCAAACGGCCTGGAGGGCTCTGCGCAGCAGTTTGCCACTGCGTGTCTTGGGCAACAAATGAACAAAAAACACCCGCGAAGGTCTTGCCACTGCCCCAAGCTGGCTATCCACCAGCTTCATGATTTCTCCCTCGAGCCGAAGCCGCTCTGAGGCCTCGTCAAGGCCCAGGCTGTCCCTGGTGACGGCAAATGCCATGGCGACCTGGCCTTTGAGCTGATCAGCCACCCCGACAACGGCCACCTCGGCAACCTTGGGATGGCCGGCAATGCACTCCTCGATTTCCCGGGTGCCCAGACGATGGCCGGCCACATTGATCACGTCATCGGTACGCCCAAGAATGAAGAAGTAGCCATCCTTGTCACGGATCCCCCAATCGAAAGTACTGTAGAGCATCCGCCCGGGGATGCTTTTCCAATAGGTGTTGACATACCGCTCATCGTCACGCCAGACCGTCTGCATGCATCCCGGCGGCAAGGGGCCCTCAATGGCCACGACCCCTTTTTGGTCCGGGCCTGTAAGCTCTGCGCCAGTCAATTCATTGATCAATTTCACGTCGTAGCCATACATGGGCACGCCCGGACTGCCGAATTTGCTGGGAGCCTTCTCCACGCCATTGGCAATGGTCAAAATTGGCCAGCCGGTCTCGGTCTGCCAGTAGTTGTCAATAATCGGCACGCCCAGGCCATCACTAATCCATTGGGCGGTGGGCTCATCCAGGGGTTCTCCGGCCAGATAAAGCGCCTTCAAACTGGACAGGTCGTACTTTTTAAGGAATGCGCTGTCCTGCTTTTTCAATACCCTGACGGCCGTAGGAGCTGAGAACATGCGGGTCACCCTGTATTTTTCGACCAGTTTCCACCAAATACCGGCGTCAGGTCGTATCGGCAAGCCCTCGTACATGATGGTGGCCATACCGGCGATCAAGGGGCCGTAGATGATATAGCTGTGCCCAACGACCCACCCGATATCACTGGTCGAAAAATAGGTTTCACCAGGATTGCCTTCAAAGATATAACGCATGCTGGCCGCCAAGGCCACCGCATACCCCCCGGTATCGCGTTGTACACCTTTGGGCTTGCCGGTGGTTCCGCTGGTGTAGAGGGTATAGCTGGGATGGGTTGCATCAACCCAGTTGCAGTCAACATTGACATTGAGGTGCTGCTGCCTCATTTCCGACCACAGTACATCCCGTCTGGCGGTCAGTGCCATGGGCGCGAGTTTTCGATCGACCAGCAATACTGAGGCGGGCTTGTAGCGCGACAGGCGAACCGCCTCGTCCAACAATGGCTTGTACGGCACCACTTTGCCGCCGCGTGAACCGGCATCTGCACTGATGATCAGCCTGGGCTCCGCGTCTTCAATCCGCGAAGCCAGTGAGCCCGAGGCAAAACCACCGAAAACTACCGAATGAATGGCTCCGATACGGGCACACGCCAGCATGGCAAAGGCAGCCTCGGCAATCATGGGCATGTAAATCAGCACCCGATCACCCTGTTTGACGCCCAAAGCCTGCAGGGTTGCTGCCATGCGCTGAACTTCTGCATGCAACTGACTGAAACTGTAGGTGACCTCCTGGTCAGTTTCAGTGCTGACAAAGATCAAGGCCGCTTGTTCCGCACGATCCTTGAGATGTCGATCGACCGCGTTGTGGCACAGATTAGTGGTTCCTCCCACGAACCAGCGCGCAAACGGCGGCTGGCTGTAATCACAGATTTGCCTGGGGGCTTGTTGCCAGTCAATCAACCGGGCCTGCTCGGACCAGAATGCATCACGCTGATTGATGGATTTTTTATAAAACTCTGCATATCGGCTCATCGGCATGCCTCCACAAGAATTGATATTCGGGTAATTATCGGAGACCCAATCGCTATCAGACCACTGGTCCGGGCGCTACAGGGGCCAGGCCCATAGTATGGCTGGCACGGCCACCGACACCACGATCAGCTCCAGCACCAGCCCAAGCCGCCAGTAATCTCCAAACCTGAATCCACCAGGCCCGAGAATCAGGGTGTTGTTTTGGTGACCGATCGGCGTGAGAAAGGCACACGAAGACCCTACAGCAACGGCCATCAGGAAGGCATCAGCGTTGACTCCCAACTGCTGGGCGGTACTCAATGCTACCGGACACATCACGGCCGCGGTCGCGGCGTTGTTCATTAGGTCAGAAAGGAACATGGTCACAACCAGCAACAGAATCAGTGCATAGACAGAATCTCCCTGAGACATTCCCAAAAGAAAAGTTCTTGCAACCAAATCGGCTGTCCCCGTTGAGGCGACCGCGTGGGCAACGGGCAATAACGCCCCCAAAAGGACCACCACCGACCAGTCGATGGAGGAATAGACAGAACGCACAGGCACAACCCGCATGAGGACAAAAGCCAGTGCTGCTGACAGAAAACCGATGGCAGGGGTTACCCAGCCCAAAGCCGACATCACAACCGCCAGGAGCATGGTCAAGGATGCAAACAAAGTTTGACCTTTCTGTGGCATTTGGATATCACGTGTAGCCAGCGGCAGACCGCCCTGATGCGAGGCGAACTCTGCGATAGCCTCACTACTTCCCTGCACCAATAGCACATCCCCGGGTTGGATCCTCACGCTGCGCAAGCGACTCATGCTGCGTCGCCCCTGCCTTGAAATGGCCAGCAGATTGACCTGGAATCGGCTTCTCAGTTCCAGGTCTGTTGCAGACCGCCCGACCATTGCGGCATTTGGCGTGACCACCAACTCCTGGATCGCCGGATCGAATTGCCCGGATGATCTGGCTTCGGTGGGTTTATTGTCGGACGTCTTACCATTGGCAGAAGCAGGCGCTTTAGCCGGGTTGCCGTGATTTGTATTTTTTGGGTCTGATGACGGCTTAGGCTCTTCTGTTGATTCTGCGGTTGGCAAGTCTTCCTCAAGTTTGAGCCCAAGACTGGTCAACGCCGTGGACAGGGACTCTGGCATGACTTCAATCACCAAAATGTCATCAGCCAGCAAAACCCGCCTGGGATTGGGGGCAGCAAGTCGCACGTTGTTTCTGACCAGTGCAATCACCTGGGCATCAGCCTCCTCCAGCAGCAATTCCACCTCGCTGAGTTGCTTTCCCTCAGATTTGCTGCCGGCAAGAATACGGACCTCGCTGAAGTAGGTTCCCGTATCAAAACTCACCTCTTCGGAGGATTTACGCGCCGGTACCATGCGCCAGCCCAATACACCGATAAAGACAATGCCCACCACAGCAACCGCACCGCCCACCGGTGCAAAATCAAACATGGCAAAGGCAGCACCTCCATGGTCCGCGCGGAAACCGGAAACTATCAGATTGGGCGGAGTACCAATCAGGGTGGTCATGCCACCCAGAAT
>JAFMFB010000010.1 GCA_017856435.1 Burkholderiaceae bacterium | reverse complement strand
GGCCTGGCTGGCGCCAGCGGCTCACCAAGCGCCACCGGTACAGCCCTTAAATCAGCCGGGCCTTCGGCCACCTACGCGGGACGGATTGTGGGTCGGGTGCGTCCCAACATCGTCTTTACCGAGGACATAGTGGGCAACCCAAGTGCCGAAGTTGAAGTGCGCTGTGCGCCCGATGGCACCATCGTGGGCACCCGACTGGTCAAGGGCAGTGGCAGCAAATCCTGGGATGAGGCTGTCATCAAGGCACTGATCAAGACCGAAACCTTGCCCCGCGATACCGATGGCCGGGTCCCCTCGACCATGATCATCAGTTTCAGGCCCAGGGACTGAACCATGAGCAAGTGGCGCTCTTATCTGGACAAATTCCGCGGTGGCAAGCGTTCACCACCAAGGGCACCGGCCTCCGAAATCCTGTGGTCAGCCATCGGGGCCTTTATTGGTATTTTTGCCATCCACCAACTGGGGCACCTGAACCACCTCCAGGGCTCTGACGGGCTGTTTCTGGTGGGCTCTTTTGGCGCCAGTGCAATTCTGGTTTTTGGGATTCCCAAAAGCCCTTACTCGCAACCCAGAAACCTGTTGCTTGGCCATGTGGTCTCGGCCGTGGTCGGGGTGAGCTGCGCTCTTTTGTTTGATCACCACTCGGGGTTAACCGCCGGCCTGGCCGTATCGCTGGCACTCACCCTAATGCATCTGTCCCGTTCGATCCACCCTCCCGGGGGTGCCACAGCGCTGATTGCCATCATCGGCAGCGAGCAGATCCACCAGCTCTCCTATTGGTAAGTGATCACGCCCATTCTTTCGGGCGCCTTGATCCTGCTGGTGGTGGCCTTGCTGATCAACAACCTTTCAGGTCAGCGTCGCTATCCCGAGTTCTGGTTCTGAAGCAGTAAACCGCTACTCATACACCACCATGGCCTGACCGCGGTCGGCTTGCGCCATCCAGCCCGCCAAGGCGGCATCGCTGGGAAAGAATCTGGCGGCCTCGCCCAGTTGCAATTCGGCACTGGCACCATTGCGCTGCAGGCACAGACGCACCCCCAGCCCCCGTTGCAGTTCGCCCTGCTCGGTCGTCTCGCGGCGAGGCGGAAAATCTGTCACCAGACGCTTGATATCGGGGGCCTGGCCATTGACCTGAACGCGCAGGTATTTACCAAAGCGACAGCGTGCCGCGGCCAGGTCCCATACCTGGTTGATGTTGAGTTGCAAGCCACCCGAGAACCGATCCGGCATGACCTTGCCCATGACAATCACCAGCTCGTCATCCTTGAGCAAGGTCCGGTTGGCGGTCAAGAGTGCTTCATCCACCCGGGCCTCAATCACGCCGCTCTTGTCATCAAGTTTGAAGAGGCCAAGCTTGCCACGCTGGCCGTTGATCACCCGAAAGTCACTGATGATGCCGGCTAGCAACTGCGGCTCACGGGTATCAATCAAATCGTCAATGCTGCGTTTGACAAAACGACGCAGCTCCAGCGCCACTTCGTCAAACAGATGGCCTGAAAGGTAGAAACCGATGGCAACCTTTTCATGGGTCAGCCGCTCCTTGACCCCCCAGGGCAGCAAGGCCACCAGTTCGGGTTCCTGGGTGCTGGAGCCATGGGCATCATCGCCCATCAGGTCAAACAGGCCGCCCTGGTTGGCGTTGGCAGCTACCGCGTTGGCAAAGTCAAAGGCCAGATCGATTGAGGCCATCAGGCTGGCACGGTTGAGCTGCAAGGCATCAAAGGCGCCTGCCTTGATCAGCGCCTCGACGGTACGCTTGTTCAGACGGGTACGGTCCACCCGGGTGCAAAAATCAAACAGGCTGGTGAATGGCCCGCCCTGCTGGCGCGCCAGCACGATGGCGTCGATCGCCTGCTGCCCGGTACCCTTGATTGCGCCCAGACCATAGCGGATCACCTGATCAGTGATCGGCTCAAAGCGGTAGTGGCCGCGGTTGATGTCAGGGGGTTCAAAGCTCATGCCCATTTTCTGGGCGTCTTCAAACAGCACCTTGAGCTTGTCGGTATCGTCCATCTCCACCGTCATGTTGGCGCAGAAGAATTCGGCGGTGTAGTGCACCTTGAGCCAGGCGGTGTGATAGGCCAGTAGGGAATAAGCTGCCGCGTGCGACTTGTTGAAGCCGTAGCCGGCAAACTTCTCCATCAGGTCGAACACCTCGTCGGCCTTGGCCTCGTCAATGCCATTTTTGGCTGCGCCCTCGCGGAAGATCTGCCGGTGCTGCGCCATTTCTTCGGGTTTTTTCTTGCCCATGGCCCGGCGCAACAGATCGGCGCCACCCAGTGAATAGCCACCCAGGATCTGGGCCGTCTGCATCACCTGCTCCTGATAGACCATGATGCCGTAGGTTTCCGACAGCATGTCCTTCACCAAGGGATGGGGGTACTCAATGTCCTCCCGGCCGTTCTTGCGCGCCACAAAGCTGGGGATCAGGTCCATCGGACCAGGTCGGTACAAGGCGTTGAGGGCGATCAGGTCTTCCAGCCGGGTGGGCTTGGCGTCGCGCAACATGCCTTGCATACCACGGCTTTCAAACTGGAACACGGCCTCGGTCTTGCCTTCCTGAAAGAGCTGGTAGGTTGGCCGGTCTTCCAGCGAGATATTTTCATAGGCGAAATCGGCTTGCTCGGGGTGACGCGTGCGAATCAGTTCGCGGGCAATTTCCAGAATGGTCAATGTGGCCAGACCCAAAAAGTCGAACTTGACCAGGCCGACCGATTCCACATCGTCCTTGTCGTACTGGCTGACCGCCGCATCGCTGCCCGGCTGCTGGTACAGCGGACAGAAGTCGGTCAGCTTACCAGGCGCAATCAGCACGCCGCCCGCGTGCATGCCCACATTGCGAGTCTGCCCCTCCAGCTTTTGCGCCAGCGCCAGCAGGGTCTTGACCTCATCCTCGCGGGCCAGACGCTCGGCCAGCAGGGGTTCGGCCTCAATCGCATCGGCAATGGTGATGTGCTGGCCTGGCTTGTTGGGTATCAGCTTGGAGATGCCATCACAGAAGGTGTAGCTCATATCCAGCACACGCCCCACATCGCGGATGGCGGCGCGCGCAGCCATGGTGCCAAAGGTGGCGATCTGGCTGACCGCCTCCTTACCGTATTTTTCCTTCACATAGTCAATCACCCGGTCGCGGTTGGCCTGGCAGAAATCAATATCAAAGTCGGGCATCGACACCCGCTCGGGGTTGAGGAAACGCTCGAACAGCAAGTTGTACTGCAGCGGATCGAGATCAGTGATCTTGAGTGCGTAGGCCACCAGCGAGCCCGCACCCGAGCCGCGCCCCGGCCCGACCGGGCAGTCGTGCGTCTTGGCCCATTGGATGAAGTCACCCACAATCAGGAAGTAGCCCGGAAAGCCCATCTTGAGGATGGTGTCGATCTCGAATTCCAGGCGTTGCAGATAACGCCCCTGTTCGCGCTCGCGGCTTGGGGTGTCGGGATACAGGTGTTGCAGACGCTCCTGCAGGCCCTGATGAGACATCTGGCGAAAATATTGCTCAAGACTCATGCCCGGCGGGATCGGGAAATTGGGCAACTGCGGCTTGCCCAGCTCCAGCGTGAGGTTGCAGCGCTTGGCGATTTCAAGGGCGTTGCTCAGTGCACTGGGCAGATCGGCAAACAATGCGCCCATCTGATCGGCGCTCTTGAAATACTGCTCACGGGTGAACTTGCGCTGGCGGCGTGGATTGGCCAGGATTTCACCTTCGGCAATGCATACCCGCGCCTCATGCGCCTCGTAGTCATCTTCCAGGGTGAACTGCACCGGATGGGTGGCCACCACCGGCAGCTTCATGCGGGCGGCCAATTGGACTGCGGCACTGACATGGGACTCATCGTCGGGCCGGCCCGCCCGTTGCAGTTCCAGATAAAAGCGATGCGGGAACAAGGTGGACAACTCCAGGGCAAGGGCATGCGCGCGGTCAGCATCGCCTTGCATCAGGGCCTGTCCGACTGCCCCGGCCTGCGCTCCGGACAGCGCAATCAAGCCTTCGTTCAACTCCTGCAGCCAAGTCAGCTTGACTACCGCCTGGGCTTTCACGACATGGTGGGTCCAGGCACGCGCCAGAATCTCCGACAGGTTAAGGTAGCCCTGCCTGTTTTGCACCAGCAGCAGCAGGCGTGAAATCGCGCCAGGGTCCTGGCCCAGACCATCGAGCTGGACCTCTACACCGATGATCGGCTTGATGCCCTGGCTGCGACCGGCCTTGTAGAACTTGATGGCCCCAAAAAGATTGTTGAAATCGGTGATGGCCAACGCCGGCTGTCCGTTGGCCGCGGCAGCGCTGACAACCTGGTCAATGCGGTTGGTGCCATCAACGACAGAAAACTCGGTATGCAGACGCAAGTGAACAAACATGGGACCATTGTAGAAAATCCTGCCGGTCAATTAGCGCTTGACAAGGCATAAACTTCGGTCATGAACGCAGGCAAATTGCATCCCGGCGCCATCACCCAGGTTGCCGGCATTGAGATAGGGCATTTCAATGACCCGCGCCGCCCCACGGGTTGCTCGGTCGTACTGGCACGCGCCGGCGCGGTGGCCGCGGTGGATGTGCGCGGGGCAGCACCTGGCACCCGTGAAACCGACCTGCTGGCGCCAGGCAATCTGGTCGAGCGGGTCCATGCCGTGCTGCTCAGTGGCGGCAGTGCCTGGGGGCTGAATGCGGCGGCGGGCGTGATGCGCTGGCTGGAAGAACAAGGCATTGGCTACCGCACCGGACACGCGCTCGTACCCATCGTTCCGGCGGCCGTGATCTATGACCTGGGCGTGGGCGACGCCAATATCCGACCCGACGCAGATGCGGGCTATCAGGCCTGCCGCTCAGCCAGTTCGCAAGCGCCTGCCCAGGGTAATGCGGGAGCCGGCTGTGGCGCGCTGGTGGGCAAGCTGTTCGGGCAGGCCTATGCCATGAAAGGCGGGGTCGGCACAGCCTCTCTGAGCGTGGCGGGCATCACCGTGGGCGCACTGGTGGTTTGCAATGCGGTGGGCGATGTGCTGGACCCGGCCACCGGCGCGGTGATTTGCGGCGCGCGCACTAGCGACGGCAAAACCCTGCGCAACAGCCGCAGTGCGCTACTGGCAGGCCAGACACCGGCTCATCTGATGGCAGGCAGCCACACCACGATTGGTGTGGTTGCCACTGACGTCGCGCTCGCCAAGCCTCAGGCCCAACGTCTGGCGCAGGTGGCGCACGATGGCCTGGCCCGCTCGATCAACCCGGTGCATACCCAATTTGACGGTGATCTCATGTTTGCGCTGGCTA
This sequence comes from Burkholderiaceae bacterium, assembly GCA_017856435.1. Classification (GTDB taxonomy): domain Bacteria; phylum Pseudomonadota; class Gammaproteobacteria; order Burkholderiales; family Burkholderiaceae_C; genus Hylemonella. The sequence continues at coordinate 61,807 of JAFMFB010000010.1, read as the reverse complement.
CTGGCAGCAATGCCGCCGTGGCCGATCCAGTGCTGCTGGCTACCCTGGCCGCTGAGGTCAGCGCGCGCGCCACGGTCAATGCGGTCATGGCGGCCAGCGACCTGAGCCATCAGGGCCACTTCTGGCCCGCTGCGAACTCCCTGCATCGATAGCCCATCGCCTGCCAACTTGACCTGAGTCACGGGGCGGCAAACCCTGACGCGGCCAGACCCGGGCCGGCGCCATGAAGTTGTCAATGGATATTCAAATTACTTGATGTAACTCAGTCAGATCCTGTGCCGAGCATTGAAGATGGTTGCCTGTTCAACCGATCCCCCGATCAAGGAAGCATCATGATGACTCGATGGCTCGCCGCTTTAGGGTTTTACCTTCTCCTGTGCAGTTCACCCGCAATGTCGCAAGGCAAGCCAGGCTCAGTGGCCTTGCTTGAACGCGGCAAGTACCTGATGAATGGTGTCGTTGCCTGTGGCAACTGTCACTTTCAGCGTGGCCCTCAGGGCGAGCCCTTGCTGGACAAGGGTTTGTCAGGTGGCATGGTCTTTGATGAACCCCCATTTAAAGCTTACGCCCCGAACATCACGCCCGATAGAGAGACTGGGATCGGTCGGTGGACCGATACTCAGTTGGCCAAGGCCATCCGGGAAGGCATCCGTCCTGACAAGACGGTGATCGGGCCGCCCATGCCCATTTCCTTTTATCGGGAAATGTCGGACGATGATCTGGCCGCCATCATTGCCTACTTGCGTGCGCAGCCCGCGGTCAGCAACAAAGTCCCCAAGTCGAAGTACCACATTCCCTTGCCACCCAGTTATGGGCCCGCCATCAAGCAGGTCAAGGCACCCTCCCCGCGTGACAAGGTGAAGTATGGCGAGTACTTGGCCAACATCGGCCACTGCATGGATTGCCACAACCCGCGGGATCAAAAAGGCATGCTTCAGATGTTGCAGTTGGGTGCCGGTGGGCAGGAATTTCGTGGCCCCTGGGGTGTCAGTGTGTCGCGCAACCTGACACCTCACGAAACTGGGCTGAAAAATGCCACCGATGCCCAGATCGAACGCGGGATTCGCGAAGGCATCGATAAAAATGGCCAACCGATGAAACCGCCGATGGGATTCCCCTTCTACAAGACCATCAATGCCGAGGACATGTCGGCCCTGATTGCCTACCTGCGATCACTCAAGCCCATCAGCGTGAGCGGCAAACCCTGAGCCGATCGGGCTGAAAAGCACGCCCCGCATTGCAGGCACCTGAGGTCTTGTTCTGAAGCCTCAGGCTCGGGGGTTTATTTGAGGGCCTTGTAGCGCACCCGCTTGGGTTTGGCGCCCTCTTCGCCCAGGCGCCTTTTCTTGTCTGCTTCGTATTCCTGGTAGTTGCCATCGAAGAATACCCACTGACTGTCCCCTTCGGCGGCCAGGATATGGGTACAGATGCGGTCAAGAAACCAACGGTCGTGGCTGATCACCATCACCGAGCCGGCAAACTCCAGCAGGGCGTCTTCCAGCGCGCGCAGGGTTTCCACGTCCAGGTCGTTGGAGGGCTCGTCCAGTAGCAAGACATTGCCGCCAGCAATCAAGGTCTTGGCCAGGTGCAGGCGGCCGCGTTCACCGCCGGACAGCATGCCCACCTTCTTCTGCTGATCGCCGCCATTGAAATTGAAACGTCCACAGTAGGCCCGGCTGGGCATCTGGAATTTGCCCACCGTCAAAATATCCAGCCCACCGGAAACGTCTTCCCAAACCGTCTTGTCATTGGACAAGTCATCGCGCGACTGGTCGACAAAGGCCATGTGCACGGTCTTGCCAATCTGCACTTCACCGCTGTCGGGCTGTTCCTTGCCGGCAATCATTTTGAACAAGGTGGACTTGCCGGCACCGTTGGGGCCAATGATGCCGACAATGGCGCCAGGAGGCACCTTGAAACTCAAATCGTCGATCAGCAGGCGATCGCCAAACGATTTGCTGACATTCTTGAATTCAATCACTTCATTGCCCAGGCGATCGGCCACTGGAATGAAAATTTCCTGTGTCTCGTTGCGCTTCTGGTATTCGAAATCGCTGAGTTCCTCAAAGCGGGCCAAACGGGCCTTGCTTTTGGCTTGCCGGCCCTTGGGGTTCTGACGCGCCCACTCCAATTCCTTCTTCATGGCCTTGGTGCGGGCGTCTTCAGTCTTCTGTTCCTGCTCCAGGCGGGCTTCCTTTTGCTCCAGCCAGCTGGAATAGTTGCCCTTGTAGGGAATGCCATGGCCACGGTCAAGTTCGAGAATCCACTCGGCCGCGTTGTCCAGGAAATAACGATCGTGCGTGATAGCCACTACGGTGCCCGGGAAGCGCTGTAGAAACTGCTCGAGCCAGTCCACCGATTCGGCATCCAGGTGGTTGGTGGGCTCGTCCAGCAGCAGCATGTCCGGCTTGGACAGCAACAGGCGGCAAAGCGCCACCCGACGTTTTTCACCACCCGACAGGTTTTTGATAACAGCGTCCCAGGCCGGCAGGCGCAAGGCGTCGGCCGCAATTTCCAGCTGATGGTCGCCCCCATCACCGGCCGTTGCCAGAATCGCCTCGAGCTGGGCCTGTTCGGCGGCCAACGCATCGAAATCGGCATCGGGCTCGGCGTAGGCCGCATAGACTTCTTCCAGGCGGGCCTGCGCGGCCTTGACCTCGCCCATGCCACCTTCAACGGCCTGCCGCACGGTTTCATCAGGCTCCAGTTGGGGTTCCTGGGGCAGATATCCGATTTTCAGGCCGGCCATGGGAATTGCTTCGCCCTCGAATTCTTTGTCCACGCCGGCCATGATTTTGAGCAGGGTGGACTTGCCCGAACCGTTTAGACCCAGCACGCCAATCTTGGCGCCGGGGAAAAAACTCAGTGAAATATCCTTCAAGATGTGGCGCTTGGGCGGCACGATCTTGCCAAGGCGATTCATCGAAAAAACATATTGAGCCATAGCTTGGGTGTTGTCAGGTAGCGGGAATGCGGCCAACCGGCCGGCGAAACGAACTGCTGCGTCTGAACCTGCGGATTAGACCCTGTGCGTTCGGGAAGGGTCAGATTATCGCAGGGCGGGCTGCTCGCATGAAAACTCAGGGTTGCGGATCAGCCGGGCCGGTGGGCGCTGGCGGATCGTCATCCTCATCAAGTTCCCGGGGGATCGGCATTTCGGTCAGCGCCTGGATGGCTGCAGGGAGCTGACTTTGATTGAGCCACTGCGGCACTCTGGTAAGCGCCCAGCGGGCCTGGCGTACGGCCAGATTGAGCCCATGCAGCCAACGGTGCATCATCACACGCGACATGGCCAGCTTGCGTTGTCCCTCAGGGAGCAAAAAGATCAGCTCGCAATTTCGATCACTGAAATTCATGGTGATACCGCGGCACAGGACATGGGTTTCACGCTGGGTCTGCTGTGGACTTTCCTGCCCCATCTTGATGGGTAATTTCTGCTCACCAGGAAGCAATTCATTGAGTGCCAACTGATGCTCCAGGGCGATCCGTGTCGCCGCATCGGCACCGCCCTGTTCGCCTCCTGTGGTTTTTTCCAGCAAGGACAAACCATGACTGAACAGTTGCTCGATCAGGCGGCGGGTGAGCCACAGGCGTGGGCTGTCATCGTTGAATGACAACCAGACGCGGTCCTCGTGGGCATCGTAGGCCATGGTGGTGCTGGTCATGGACTCAGTGTAGCGGAGCACAAGTCATGAGATAATGCAGTTGTCAGACAGTTCAGTTGGTCTGACATCGGCGCTCTGCCGAGGTCCCAACCGTTGCGGTTGGTTCCTTTTTTTATTCATCGGTTCTTGACTGATCAACTTTCTCTGTTGAGAAAGTTGACACGACCGATTCCCCATGCGCCCAGGATGGGCGCTCATCACATGAACTTTGAAGACCTCAAGCTGGCTCCGGCCATTCAGAAGGCCGTGCGCGAGCAGGGCTACCAAACCCCAACGCCAATTCAGGCCCAGTCCATACCGGTGATTCTGGACGGTCACGACCTGCTGGGTGGCGCCCAGACTGGTACCGGCAAGACCGCTGCCTTCACCCTGCCCCTGCTGCACCGCCTGGTCATGAGCCGTAGCGCGCAGAACAAGTGGGGCGGCACCGGCATCCGAGCCCTGGTGCTCACCCCCACGCGGGAACTAGCCGCCCAGGTGGAAGAGTCCGTTCGCACCTACGGCAAATACCTGCAACTGGCCTCGACCGTGATTTTTGGTGGCGTCGGTATGAATCCCCAGATCGATCGAATCAAACGAGGCATCGATATTCTGGTGGCCACACCTGGCCGCCTGCTCGACCTGCAACAACAAGGTTTTCTGGACCTGTCGACCGTGCAGGTACTGGTGCTCGATGAGGCTGACCGCATGCTGGACATGGGTTTCATCCATGACGTGAAGAAAGTGCTGGCACTGCTACCGCGCGATAAGCAAAGCTTGCTGTTTTCCGCCACCTTCAGCGACGAGATTCGTGATCTGGCCCACGGCTTGCTCAAGAATCCGCAAACCGTCCAGGTCACGCCGCGCAACACCACCGTGCAGCGCATTGAGCAAAGCATCCATCCGGTTGGACGCTCCAAAAAGAAAGCCCTGCTCGCCCACATCATCAACCAGCACAACTGGAGCCAGGTGCTGGTCTTTACCCGTACCAAGTTTGGCGCCAACAACGTGGCTGATTACCTGGAGAAAAATGGCATCACCGCCATGGCCCTGCATGGCAACAAGAGCCAGGCGGCTCGCACCCAGGCCCTGGCTGGCTTCAAGAGCGGTGAAATTCGTGCCCTGGTGGCTACCGACATCGCTGCACGCGGTATCGATATCGATGACCTACCGCATGTGGTGAACTATGAGATCCCGAATGTTCCGGAAGACTATGTTCACCGCATCGGTCGTACTGGCCGTGCCGGTCGTGAGGGTCAGGCTGTCAACCTGGTTTGTCTTGACGAGCAGGGATTCATGGCAGAAATCGAGCGTTTCACTAAGCAAAGCATCCCGGTCGTCCCTGTGGAAGGATTTGGTCCGGAAGCCGATGAGCGCGCTGAGCCCATTGCCATGGGCCGTCAGACCATCTGGGGCGGTGCGGGCAAACCCCCCAGCCGCGAGGTGATGGCCGCAGCAGCCAAGGCTGCGCGTACAGAAATGATGCAGCGCATTCGCGACAACAAGGCCAACCAGCCTCAGCGTGGCGCAAGCAACCGTGGTGATTCAGGTCGTGCAGGTACGAGCGACAAGCGCAGGCCTGCTGGCCAAAACAATGGGCGTCCAGCTTCTGAGGGTCGTCATGGCCAGTCGGGTCGAACCCAGGAAAGTCGCTCCCAAGGGCCACGAGGCAGCGGTCACTCAGCGCAACCCGATCCGTTGCGCACTGGCACTGATTCCCTAAGCCAGTCCAACCGTCGTCGGCGTGGTGCAAACCGGTCTGGCCAACCCAAGGGGGGCGGCCAGGGTGGAGGTGTTGACCCCCTGCGCACCAACTTTGGTCGCATCAGTCACTGAATTTGCTCAATCTGGGGTTACGATAATCTGATGACTGGAGACTTTTTCTGCTTACGAGTGCACCAGATCTCTATGTCATCCGTTTGACTGCTAACTAAGGAAACTGCCATGCGATTCCTGCACACCATGCTCAGGGTAGGTAACCTGCAGCGCTCGATTGACTTCTACACCCAGGTGATGGGCATGAAGCTTCTGCGTACCACTGACCGGCCTGAACAAAAATATTCACTGGCATTCGTCGGCTTTGACAGCAACCCCGCGCAGGCCGAGCTGGAGCTCACCTACAACTACGGGGTGGAGAGTTATGAGCTGGGTAGTGCCTATGGTCATGTGGCGCTGGGCGTGAAAGATGTCTATGCCACCTGTGATCAGATCCGTTCCCATGGCGGTAACATCACGCGTGAACCCGGCCCCGTCAAGGGCGGCACCAGCGTGATTGCCTTCATCACCGACCCGGACGGCTACAAGATCGAGCTGATCCAGCGTGATGACTGAGTTCTGAGCGCTGCCACCATGGCTGGAGGGAACCCTAGATTAGGCAGAGATGATGAGCCCGATCAATCCAGCACCTGCCCCCAGTCGCCGTGACCCGATCGCCATGTTGGCGACCACCTTGGCGCAGTGGGGTGAACAGGGAGATCTTTGGTTGTTTGGCTATGCCTCACTGATCTGGCGACCAGATTTTCCCTTTACCGAACGGCGATCAGCGCGTGTGCTGGGCTGGCATCGTGCCCTCAAGATGTGGAGCCGCATCAACCGAGGCACCCCTGAATGCCCTGGCTTGGTATTTGCACTACTTGCCGGGGGAAGTTGTCACGGGCTGGCCTTTCGGGTGAAGCAGGCTCAAGTTCATGCCACACTGGCCTTGCTGTGGGAGCGGGAAATGCCCAGCGCGGTTTATGACCCGCGCTTTTTGCGCTGCAATACCCCGCAGGGGGATGTCACCGCGCTGACGTTCACCCTGTCACGCAAAAGTCCCAGCTTTACCGGAACACTCAGTCCGAAGCAGTACCACCAGATTTTCTCGGCAGCCAGGGGCCGCTATGGCACCACACTGGATTACGCGCAACAAACTTACGACAGCCTTTTGCAACACGGAATTCATGACAAAAAACTTGAGGCTTTGCTGATTTCATGTGAAAAGTCATTGAAATAGCCACTCAAGCCGCCGTAATGTCCTCACTTCAGTTACTTCTATTGGGGTTTTGCCATGCAACATATCTTCGCTTCCCTGGCTTGTGCGGCCGTCCTGTCAGCCTGCGCGACCGCCTCTTCCCGTTTTACCGATGCCCATGCCACTGCCGAACTCCAGCCCACCAAGGGCAGCAGCGTCACCGGCAGCCTGATGTTTGAACAACGCTTGGACTCCGTGGTGGTCAGTGGTGAGGTGCGCGGCCTGACACCCAACACCGAACACGGCTTTCATATCCATGCCAAGGGTGACTGCTCCAGTGGTGACGGCATGAGTACCGGCGGCCACTACAACCCGTTTGGCCGAATGCATGCGGCCCATGGTGATGCTGTCCACCATACCGGTGACCTGCCCAGCTTGAGAGCCGATGGTGCTGGCGTGGCCCGGATTCAATTTGAGACCAGCCAACTCACAGTGGGCAGTGGCCGGGGCGATGATGTGGTGAGCCTTGGGTTGATCGTGCACCGCGATCCGGATGACTTCAAAACCCAGCCAACCGGGAATTCTGGGCCTCGCCTGGCTTGCGCCGTTATTGCGCGCAAATATTGAACCCGACCGCCTCAGGACAGAGCACAGCCCGTGGAGGTGCTTTGCGCCATCGTGGCTAGATTTTTCACCTGCACAATTTCGGCCAGGATGGTGACGGCAATTTCGGCCGGCGTTTTGGCGCCCAGTCGCAGCCCGACTGGCCCATGCAGTCGGGCCAGCTCCTGCTCGCTCAGGTCAAAGTGTTCGGCCAGGCGTTGTTTGCGTGCCTCCTGGTTGCGCCGCGACCCCAGGGCCCCGACATAAAAAGCTGCTGATTTCAGGGCTTCCAGCAAGGCCATGTCATCCAGCTTGGGATCATGGGTCAGGGCGACAATGGCGGTATGGGCATCGGGCATCAGTTCACGCACCACATCATCGGGCATGCCCTCAATCCTTTGGACACCCTGCATGTTCAAGGTGGCTGCATATTCCTCGCGCGGATCGCACACCAGCACCTCAAAGTCCAGCAAGCTGGCCATCGAGGCCACCGCTTGGGATAACTGCCCTGCACCAATCAGCAAGATTCGCCACTTGGGTCCAAACACAGTACGTAAAACGCTGCCATCAAAGTCCATGGCCTGGCCACGCACCGTATCCTCCAGGGTGACCTCGCCGGTGGACAGCCGCAGGGTGCGGCTTACCAACCGATGCTGTGCCGTACGCTGTAAAAGCTCCTGCACCCAACCCGTCTCGAGCAAGGGTTCCTGCACCAACCGCAGGGTACCGCCACAAGGCAGGCCAAAGCGGGCCGCCTCGTCCTTGGTGACGCCATAGGCAATCATTGAGGGAAGTCCGGTGGCAGTGCCCGGGTCCGTCGGGTTCTTGAAAGAGGCCTTGGTGCGGGCGATCAGGTCGTCTTCCACACACCCCCCCGAGACTGAACCGCTGACCAGTCCATCATCACGCACAGCCAACAGGGCACCGGGCGGGCGGGGTGCACTGCCCCAGGTCTCCACCACAGTCACCAAAGTCACTGCATGACCTGTTTGCTTCCAGGCCAGGGCATCGGCCAACACCTTTAAATCCAGACTTTCCATAAACCTGTTCCTAAATTCCTATACTGCGAGTATGACCAAAATTTCCGACCTCCGCAAAAGCTACGAACGCGCCGAACTCGGCGAGGACGCCTCTCATGCCAACCCACTGCAACAATTTGACCAGTGGCTGCATGAGGCCATTTCAGCAGAAATTCCTGAGCCCAACGCCATGACGCTGGCCACGGTGGGCAGCGATTTAAGGCCCTCCAGCCGGGTGGTGCTGATCAAGGGCTATGACGAACGCGGCATCGTCTGGTACAGCAACTACGAAAGCCGCAAGGGCCGGGAACTGGCGGGCAACCCTTACGCCGCCTTGCAATTTCATTGGGTGGAACTTGAGCGGGTGGTCCGAATTGAGGGCTGCTTTGAAAAAACCAGTGCCGAAGAAAGCGATGTGTACTATGCCAGCCGTCCCCTTGATTCGCGCATTGGTGCCTGGGCCAGCCCGCAGAGCCAGGTGATTGCCAACCGGGGCGTGCTGGTGGCCAATGCAGCCAAGTACGCGGCCCAGTACCTGATGCAGCCCCCCAGGCCGCCCCATTGGGGGGGGTTTCGCCTGGTTCCCGATCGCTGGGAGTTTTGGCAGGGACGTCGCAGCCGCTTGCATGACCGTTTGCGTTACACGCAGGGGTCAGATGGAACCTGGTTGCGTGAACGACTGGCGCCATGAAGGGCTAACCCTCGGGTAAACACTGAGCCCCTGCGTCAGAACTTGTGTCCTATCATGCCGTCTCTGTTGTACACACTTGGAGATCATCTTGACAACAATGTTGAAGAAACTTCTCGGCCTTTCACTTTTACTCGGTACCTTGCTGGTTTCAGGGCTGGCTGCTGCGCAGGGCGCAACCAAGGTCCATTGGTACGGACAGGCCGCTTTCAAGATTGAAACCCCCAGCGGGGGCGTGATTCTGATCGACCCCTGGCTAAAAGTCCCCAGCAACCCCAACAAGAATTCAATCGCTGAACTGGGTCGGGTGGACTACATCCTGCTGACGCATGGCCATCGGGATCATATAGGTGAAGCTGTCGAGATTGCCAAAAAAACCGGCGCCGAATTGGTGGCTCCCTATGGCTTGCAGTTCAATATGGTCTCCGTGCTGGGCTACCCTGAGAAACAGGCGACGGGTGCTACAGGTGGCAATATCGGCGGCACCATCAAGCTGCCCAAGTCAGGCGCCAAAGTAACCCTGGTCAATGCCGCGCATGGCTCCGACATCACTACGCCGAACATTCCTGCTCCGGCACCTGGCGGGCAATCGGCCATCCATGGTGGCAACCCGGTCGGCTACATCCTGCAGATCGACGGCGGCCCGACCATCTATCACACCGGCGATACCGATGTCTATCAGGACATGAAGCTGATCCCCGAGTTCTACAAGGTTGACCTGATGCTGACCTGTATTGGCGGCCACTTCACCATGGACCCGGCGCGCGCCTCGCTGGCAGTGGAGTGGGTCAAACCCAAACAGGTGGTGCCGATGCACTTTGGCACTTATCCGATCTTGGCCGGTACAGCCGCCCAGTTCAAGGCTGCGTTGGACAAACGCGGGATTGGCAACCTGATGACTGAAATGAAACCAGGCGAAACTCGCAATTTCTGAACTCAGGCCGTGAAACCAAAAAGCCCGCTAGCAGCGGGCTTTTTTACGGCCCCTGGTTAATCAATCCTGGCCATGTGCTTGCAGAAAGTCCAGCACGTTGTCCAGTGTGACTAGGTTGGCGTATTCCGACTCTGGAATATTGACGCCCAGCCGCTCATGCAGACCAATCAGAAAATTGAGCCAATCCATGGAGTCAAGGTCAACCTGATGCCGCAAAGGAATTGCCGGTTCTAGGGTGTTTGGTTCAACTTCCGGGGCAATCCCCCGCAGTACGTCCAGCGCAGTTGACTTGAGCTGATCCCGATTCATGTTCATGGCATCTCCAGTTGTTCAGGGGATTGCAGCAACTCGCGCAAGGCCGTCAGGAACAAGGCCCCCTGATGACCGTCTGTGACGCGGTGGTCGGCCGCCAGTGAGGCCGTCACCACCGGTCTGGCGCACACCAGTTCGGCCTCGACCACCGGCCTTGCCGATATGGCGCCGAACCCGACCAGCGCCACCTGGGGAGGATAGATCACGCCAAACACCGACTCAACCCCCTGATCACCCAAGTTGGTCACCGTCACGGTCGGGTCGCTCATCTCCGAACTGCGCAACGATCCGGCTCGGGCGCGCTTCACCAAATCGGTCAGTTCGCGCATGAGCACGGTCAAGGGCTTGCTCTGGACATCATGCAAGGCAGGAGCGACCAGGCCGCCTCCGCGCAAGGCAATGGCCATGCCGGCATGGACTGCATCAACCGAGTGAAACTCTCCATCGACATAGTGGCCGTTGAGCTGTGGCACCTGCTGCAGGGCCAGCGCCACTGCCTTGAGTTGCAGGACGGCCGGCAGCAGGCGCTCGGTGATCGCCACCCCTGTGTTGTGCTGCTGCAACCAGGCCAGCGCCAACGTCATGGGAATGGATTCGCTCAGGTAGTAGTGCGGGATTTCTCGTTTGGAGCGGCTCATGGCCGCTGCAATGGCGCGACGCATAGCCTGCTGCCGTCCCGCAAGTACACCACTAGGCGACGCGGCTGAGACTTGCTTCGCCTGGCTGATGTGCTCCAGATCGGCCAGCACCACTGAGCTTTGCACACCGCTGCCCTTGAGCCTGGACCAATCAAGCCCGATCTCCAGAGCACGCTTACGGGCAGCGGGGGATATCCGCACACGACTGGCTGACGCAGGCACCGGCTGGGTGGGAGCCGGAACCGCTGGCACAGTCTGCTCTGCCGCTTGGGTGGTTTGCGCTGGCTGGGCTTTGCTGCTGATTGGCTGTGGACGATCGGGGGTGCTTTTGTCAGATGACCTGGTGGGCGTCTTGAGTATCGGCTCCGGTGTCGGCTCTGGTATCAGCTCTGGCGTCTGCTTCGGTGTCTGATCCCGTGTCGGCACGGTGGTTCGCAAGGTCGCCAGAACCGTACCCACGGGTACTTTCTGCCCAGGCTGAACCTTCAATTCCTCGATCTGGCCGTCCTGCCAGATTTCCACATCCACTGCAGCCTTGGAGGTTTCCACCACGGCCACCACTTGACCGCGCTTGACGGTGTCGCCCGGCGCGACCAGCCAGCGCTCCAGAGTTCCGGCGTCCATGTCCGCCCCCAGGGATGGCAGCTTGAAGTCGCTCATGCACAGAAGTCCTAACGTCCCATCAGGTGCAGTGCGGCAGCGGTAATTTTTTCCACCTGAGGCAAAGCGGCTTCCTCCAGATGGCGCGGGTAGGGAATTGGCACCTCCTCGTTGCATACCCTGGCCAGCGGGGCATCCAGATCAAAAAAGGCCTGTTCGCTGATACGCGCCACCACCTCCGCGGCCAGGCTGCCCGAGCGCCAGGCCTCATCAATCACTACCGCTCTGCGGCATTTGCGCACCGAGGCAAGAATCGAGGTTTCGTCCAATGGACGCAGCACCCGCAGGTCCAGCACCTCGGCCGACACGCCCTGTTCCGCCAGCACTTCGGCCGCCTTGAGCGCCTTAGGCAAGGAGCCGCCATGGGTGATCAGGCTGACATCCTGACCCTCACGACGAACCCGGGCTCTGCGTATGTCCACCTCAACTGGTCCGGGCAACTCCCCTTCCATGTTGTACAGGCCCGCGTGCTCGAAGATCAGGACCGGATCGGGATCAGCCAGCGCGGGGGCCAACATGCCACGCGCGTCTTCCAGCGTCGCCGGAGCCAGCACCTTGAGTCCGGGCACATGGGCATACCAGCCCTCCAGGCTGTTGGAGTGCTGGGCTGCCACCTGGCGGCCGGCTCCTGTGGTCATCCGAATCACCACCGGCACGGAAAACTGGCCACCCGACATGTGGCGCATCATCGCGGCGGTGTTGACGATCGGATCCATGGCCAGCATGCTGAAGTTGACCGTCATGACCTCCACGATGGGTCGCATGCCACCCAACGCGGCACCGATGCCCAGCCCGGTGAACCCCAGTTCTGACAGCGGTGTGTCGCGCACCCGCTGCGGCCCGAACTCATCCAGCAAGCCCTTGGAAACCGCGTAGGTGCCGCCATAACGCCCAACATCCTCCCCCATCAAAAAGACCCGCGCATCTGACTGCAACGCCTCACGCAAGGCCTCGCGAACCGCTTCACGGTAGGTGATGGCAGCCATCAGTCAGCTCCCTGTGGGGTATAGACATCGCGCATCAGCTCAGACACTGGCTCGAATGTCCCGGCTTCGGCAAAAGCGACCGCTTGCCCCACCTCGGCCATGGCCTGTCCGTCCAGCGCAAGAAATTCTTCCTCATCCAACAGACCTTGGGACTTGAGCCGGGCTGTGTAGGTATGAATGGGCCCGCGCAACTTCCAGGCCTCCACCTCCAGCTTGTCACGGTAAAGCTCTGGATCGAACATGGAATGCGCCCGAAACCGGTAGGTCCGCAGCTCCACAAACATCGGTTTGCCAGTGTCTCGGACCTGTTGCACAACCTGCTTGATGCGTTCATGCACTGCCACCACGTCCATGCCATCCACCGACAGGGTCGCCATGCCGTAAGAGGTGGCCTTGGCACAAAGATCGGTTTGCGATTCAGACAAGGACAGCGCAGTGCCCATGGCGTAACGGTTGTTCTCGCACAGGTAGAGCACCGGCAGGCACCACAAGGCTGCCAGGTTCATCGCCTCATGGAACGCCCCTTCGGCGATGGCTCCTTCCCCAAAGAAACAGGCGGTGATGGCCTGACGCCCCGCCATCTGATCCGCCAGGGCCAGGCCTGCGGCCATGGGCAAGCCACAGCCGACAATGGCATTGCCGCCGTAGAAGTGGGTGGCCTGGTCAAACAGATGCATGGACCCCCCATGCCCGCGGGAACAGCCCTCCTGCTTGCCATACATCTCGGCCATGATGGGCCCCATGCCAATACCGCGCAACAGCGCGTGGGCATGTTCCCGGTAGGTGGCCACAACATTGTCCTGCGGCGACAGCAGGCGCATCACCCCAGCCGCGCCGGCCTCCTCTCCGATGTAGAGATGGAGAAAGCCACGAATTTTTTGCTCGCCGTACAACTCTGCACATTTTTCTTCCATGCGCCGTATCCGCAACATGTCAAGCAGCACCTGATGGGCGAACGCCTTGCCCCAGGGTACCTCACCGCTTGGGGGGGCCGGAATATGAATTTTGGGTTCTGCGCCGCTCATGCCCCCGCCTCCAGCGTGGATGTATCCCCCTCGGGCAGGCCCAGTTCTCGCGCCTTGAGCAGACGCCGCATGATCTTGCCACTGCGGGTGCGCGGCAAGGTGGGTAAAAAGGCTATTTCCTTGGGCGCCACCGCCGCGCCCAGCTTTTTGCGGGCGTGTCCCAGAATGTCCTGGCGCAATGAGTCGTCGGCAGCAAAACCATTCTTCAGCGAGACGAAGGCTTTGACCATCTCTCCCACAACCGGGTCAGGCTTGCCAATCACCCCTGCTTCGGCCACTGCGGGATGCTCCATCAAGGCGCTCTCCACCTCGAACGGGCCGATCAGATGGCCGGCAGACTTGATGACATCATCGGCACGACCGACAAACCAGTAATAGCCGTCGGCATCGCGACGCGCCAGGTCTCCGGTCAGGTACCACCCGTTTGAAAAGCATTTTTGATAGCGTGCCTCGTTGTTGAGGTAGCCACGGAACATCGAAGGCCAGCCGGCCTTGAGCGCCAGTTCGCCTTCGACATCGGGCGTGTCGATGGTGCGAAGGCGTGCCGGCTCACCGTCCTGCTCCAGGTGCGCCACAATGGCAGCCTCGATGCCAGGCAAGGGGCGGCCCATCGAGCCAGGTTTGATCGCGAAGGCTGGGGTGTTGGCGATCATGATGCCGCCGGTCTCGGTCTGCCACCAGTTGTCGTGAATGGGCAAGCCCAGGGCGTCCAGTCCCCACCACACGGCCTCCGGATTCAGCGGCTCACCCACACTGGCGACAAAACGCAAGTCTTCAAACCGATGGGTCTTGGCCAACTCTGCCCCGGCCTTCATCAGCATGCGAATAGCCGTGGGCGCGGTGTACCAGACACTGATGTGCTCCTGCTCCAGCAGGGTGTACCAACGTTGCGCGTCAAACTCTTCGCGATCGATCAGTGAGCTCACCCCCAGCAACAGCGGCGCCAGGATGCCATAGGAGGTGCCAGTCACCCAGCCCGGGTCTGCGGTGCACCAGTATCGATCTTGCGCATGCAGGTCCAGGGCATACCGACCGGTGGCATAGTGCGCCAGCACCGCGCCGTGCACATGCAAGGCGCCCTTGGGCGTACCGGTGGTGCCACTGGTGAAATGCAACAGGGCCGGGTCATCGGCCGTGGTGGGGGCACAGCTGTAGCTGTCATCAGCTCGATCCATCAGGCTGGCCAGGTCGTAGGTGTCGGGCTCCTGGGTGGGACCGCCCTCCTCAGCCACCAGTAAGACATGCTGCAGCGATGGCATTTTTTCACGCAAGGCTTTGACTTTCCTGCGGTACAGCACATCGGTGGTGACCAGCACCTGACCCTCGCCCAGATTGATGCGGGTTGCAATGGGTTCCGGCCCGAAAGCGGAGAACAAGGGGGTGACGACTGTCCCGTTCTTCAACGCCCCCAGCACTGCGACGTACAACTCGGGAATTCGCCCGGCCATAACGAACAGACGATCACCCTTGCCAACACCCAGGGTCTGCAGCACGTTGGCAAACCGGTTGGTTCGCCTGGCCAGTTCGGCATAGCTCAGATCCAGCGCTGGATTGGCACGGCTGACAAAGCGCATGGCCACCTTGTCAGCCAGGATGCCACGGGCGTGTCGGTCCACCGCCTCGAATGCCATGTTCAGACCGCCGCCCGCAAGGCCGGTCAACTGGTCGCGTACCGCAGACCAACTGAAATTTTTTCGCTCGGCATCGTAGTCAGACCAGTGGGGTGTCACTGGCAGATCTTGCAGAGACTTTTGAATTTGTGCAGGTCGATTCATCTGCAAACTCCCGGTCAGCCAGCTTAACGGCCAGGGCTTGCACCTCATTGATTCAGATCAACCAGCAAACGCCATGCTCAGAAATTGGCCTGCAACCCTACTTTCAGACTGCGCCCCGGCAAGGGCGACTTGCCAGGTGCGGTCTGCGTCAGAATGGAACTGGCCGAATAGGCCAAGGCGTCACCCGCATTGTCCAGCCGTAAATACCACAGCAGGTTGGCACCACCCTGCCTGGCGCGTCGGGTCACAGCCGCATGCCACAGTGTGTAGCCGGCGGTCGGCGTCTGACCATCGGGCACACGGTTTTGAGCCGCGATCTGGTCAACCCCCAGCCGGGCGCTCCACGGACCGGATGACCCTTGCAACGTCGCGCCCAGGCGAACCGGCGCAATGCGTGGCAAGGGTTGTCCTGAGTCGGTATTGTCGGCCCGCACAGAATCGGCGCGCAGCAGCAAGTCCAGAACGTGCGCACCGTCGAGCACCCGCAGGTTGGCATGGGTCTCTGCACCAATGAAGCGGGCCGCGACCGGGGTGTAGCGGTAACTGTCATAGTCTGTGCCATTGACAGTGATCTTCTGACCCGTGGCTTCCAAGGAGATGTAGTTGCTGAACTGGTTGACAAACAGCTGGACACTGGCGCTGTGGGCTCCATGCTTCCAGCCAGCCCCAAAGTCCAGGTTGATTGAACGTTCCTTTGTCAGGTTCAGGTTACCGGTCTCATACGCATGGGTGGCCAGGTGCACACCATCGGCAAACAGCTCGTAATCCTTGGGCGCACGCTCATTCGCCGACAGGTTGCTGCTGAGTTGCCAGGCTGGTGCCACCTCCCAGACGGCACCCAACGCCAAGCTGATCGGATTGAAGGATCGACTGGCAGCAATGAAGCGGCTCAGTGTTGGATGACCTTCGGAGGTGACCCGCACCGATTCCACGCGCGCACCCGCGGTCAACTTGCCCCAGTTTTGTCGCAGCTCCTCCAGGGCGAACAGGGCCGCTTGCCCGGTGCGACTGTAGGGCGCAAAAGCCTCTTCGCCATCGGCCGAGAAATTGCTGTCTTGCCATTGAACACCAATCTCTCCTTCGAGCTGACCCAGCCTGGCATGGCGGGCCTGCAGCCGCAGACCGTTGGCCGAACTGCGAAAGACTGTTCCTGGGACGTCTGCAGTGAATTCCGTGTGCATGTATTCGGTCCGACTGATCTGGGCCTTGACGCTTTGCAGCAGCCCGCCCAGATCGCGCACCTCGCCGTCGAGCGCAAAGCGGTTTGACCGCATGCGGATCTGGGATTCATCTTCGGCCACCGTGCCGTAGCGCAGGTTGGTGGTGGCAATGGAGGCGCCCAGGTACCCGCGATCGAAAAACAAGGAGCCGCCCACTGCGCCACCCCATGCTTCGCTGGCCGAGTTGCAGATGTGCTGTCGCCAGGTGCTTACCCCGTTGCGGGTGCAAGCCAGGGAGATCGGCACACTGACATCGGCAGCATTGCGCGACATGGCATCGACATGCAGGGCGTAACGATCGGTACCCGTCTCCAGCAGCGCCGCCCCCGCTTGTTCATGGTTGCCAGAATTGAAGGAGCCGTCCACTTTCCCAGTAATGCCGCCCTGGGCCTCGAACAGCGGTTCACGCGGTATCCGGTTGTCGATCAGATTGACCACGCCCCCCGCGGCGTTGCCACCATAAAGCAAAGCACCGGGTCCACGAAGCACCTCGATGCGCTCTACCGTCAGCGGGTCCGCTGCGACGGCATGGTCGTTGCTGAGTCCCGATAAATCGGCAGTACCGCCTCCGTTGCTGAGAATATGGACACGGTCACCTTCCAGTCCCCGGATGACCGGACGGCTGGCATTGGGGCCAAAGTAGGTGCTGCTGACCCCCGGGGTTCCCTCCAGTGTCTCGCCAAGCGTCGATCTGGAACGCAGCAGTAATTCAGAGCCGGAATACTGCGCGGCTGGCGCGAGCAGGCTGCTTGCCCCCAAAGCATTGCCAGTGACCGTGACCGTGTCCAGGCTATTGGTCTGCACCGGCTGCGCCAGCACCTGGCTGGAGGCGCTCAGGCACAAGATGCAGGCTGCTGTTGTTGCGTGAGAAAGTAAGGGATCAGTCTTGCGGTTCATCGCCAACTCGTTGAATCAAGGGTGAGACGCCATACCAGCTGTGAAGCCGATCTGGCAAAAGGACTCAGTGAGATTCAGCGAATGACGGGAGGAGCGCGCGCCTGGAAAACAGCAAACCCGACATTGACAAGCAGCACTGCGGGCAAGGCCAGAGGCGTGTGCCCAGCCGGCAAGATCGGCGCCGCCAGAGCCCCAGGCGGCGCTGCCTCGCCAAGAGCCAACTGGTCGTACAGCCGACAGTCCGGATCGCCCGCCTTGCCACCCAGAAAATGGGCCAGCAGACCCAATTCAGTGACAGTGGAATTTTGGTCGAAGCTTGTTTTTTGGGCGTTGCCGGTCCAAGCCGTATCCGCATGCAGGACACGGTGCGTCAAGCCCAAAGCCTGCGCCCACAACACGGCCAGCACCAGCAGGAGCGCACCCGTTCGCTGCCAGAGCAGGGACAGGGTTGGGCTGTTGAGTTGGGTCATAGGAGCCCGATTTTAGGCCGGCCTATCGACGTAGAAGGGCGAAATGATGTTCGAACTTGCTGACCTTGGGTGCCACGACAAACGCACAGTAACCCTGGTTGGGATGTTGGGCAAAGTAGTTCTGGTGGTAGTCCTCGGCACGCCAGTAATTGGTCAGTGGCATCAGCTCGGTGACGATGGGTGCACGGTAAACACCGCTGTCGGCCAAGGCCTTCATCATCGCCCGGGCAGTCTGCTCCTGCTCGGTGGTTTCGAAATAAATGCCACTTCGGTACTGCGGACCCACGTCATTGCCCTGCTGATTGGGTGTGGTGGGGTCATGAATTGCAAAGAATATGTCCAACAGTTGGCGCAGGCTGATCTGCGCTGGGTCAAAGGTGATACGCACCACCTCCACATGCCCCGTATTGCCCGCGCACACCTGCTCGTAACTGGGATTCACGACATGGCCATTGCAGTAGCCGCTTTCCACCGCCAGAACGCCACGCACCCGCAGGTAGACGGCCTCGAGGCACCAGAAGCAACCACCACCCAAGACGAGGGTTTGAGGATCAGAGGACACCTTGGAACTCCTTGTTCAAGCCATTAAAACGTCTGCCCACCAACGACTAATTTCAGCCAGCAGCCGGAAGATCGGCAGGTCACAACCATGCATCACGGCAGACTCATTCATCAGCACTGTAGCGCTTGCCAAGAGCCATCAAGGCAGGCGTTTCGATGAGCTGATTCAGGCCATCAAAGTCCAGCATCTTGCCTTGCCAGGGCTGGGTGGTCTGGTGGGTGAACAGACTGGCGTAATATGCCTCAAGGGTATGCGCAACCGCGCGCACCGTCCCCCCCGGGAAGATGACAATCCGAAAACCCCGGGCCTGCAATTCGGCAGCGCTCTGCACTGGCGTCTTGCCGCCTTCGACCATATTGGCCAGCAAGGGAACGCGGGCCGCAAAGCGCTGACACGCCGCGTCCATCTGCTCAGGTGAGCGCAAGGCTTCGATGAAGAGCGCATCCACCCCACAGGCCAGATAACGCTCGGCGCGTTCAAACGCCGCCTCGATACCTTCCACCGCCAACGCATCGGTACGTGCCAGGATCAGGGTGTCGCCACGGGTACGCGCATCCAGTGCGGCCTTGAGTTTTCCCTCCATCTCCTGCACCGGAACGACGGACTTGCCGTCCAGATGGCCGCAGCGTTTGGGAAAAGTCTGGTCCTCCAGCTGAATCATGGCCGCCCCCGCACGCTCAAAACCCTTGACGGTTCGTTGCACATTCAGGGCATTGCCAAACCCGGTGTCTGCGTCCACGATGACCGGCAGGTCAACGCGCTCGGTAATGCGCGACAAGGTCTCGGCCACCTCGGTATAGGTGGTCAGGCCGACATCAGAGCGTCCCAGGGCGGTGTAGGCAATCGAAGCACCCGACAGGTACAAGGCCTCAAATCCAGCCTGCGCGGCAACCAGTGCACTGAGCGCGTCGTACACCCCTGGCGCCAATAACGCGCGGCTTTGGGTTAGCCGCTGCTTGAGATCAGTTTTTTCCATCATTGTTTTCCAATCATGCTGGCAGCGGTGCGGGCAGCAATGAACCCGCCTGCCACGGCGCTGAGCAAGCCGTTGCCAGACAAATAGCCCCAGACCGAGTTGCCGGAGACACCCCGCGCCGCGCCGCCCGCAGCGAGCAAATTGGCAAATGCCGTGCCATCGGTACGCAGAACGCGGCATTGCCCATCAATATCCAGGCCCCCTTGGGTATGGAACAGTGCGCCGGTGACCCGAATGGCGCAATAGGGGGCCTGCAGTTTGCGCGTGAAGACCCTGCCGAAGGGTCCGACAAACCCGGGATCCAGACTGTCCAGAGTCGCCTGCAATACCCGGTCGTCACAACCGATCAATGCGGCCAGGGCATGCTCATCGGAGCAGGATTTGACAGCGCCAGCCTGTTCGGCGGCACAAAAATCGGGAAAGCTGCGGGCGAAGTCAAGCAGTTCCTCATCAAACACATTCCAGACGGTTGCGCCCGGCTGCGCCAGGACCTGAACCGCTGCTTCGGAGTAACCGAGCGTCTCATCATGAAAGCGTCGACCTTCCAGGTTGACCTGAATGCCGCCTTCCATCAGCAGCGCCCAGGTGATCAGGGCTCCCTGCGGCACTGCCCAGGAACCATGGCCCTGGTAGCCCCCCAGGTCGGCCAGATGACAACCCAGAGCCCGACCCCAGGCTATCGCGCTGCCATCGTTTCCCACATGACCGGCAAAAATGGCCCCGTCCATCTCGGGCAGGAGCTCCCGAACCAGAACACGGTTGCCGCCATAGCCATTGCACGCCAGGATCAAAGCGTCGCAGGCAAGATGCTCCAAAGTGCCATCGGGCCTCAGATAACCCAGGCCCGTGATGTTTTCCTGCTGGTCCACCCACAGCACCCTGACCAGAGCCTCTGTGAGCAGGGGGATGTCGCAGCGGGCTGCCGCATTTTGCAGACGGGCCATCAAGCCAACACCGGTTTTTTCAGGGACGGCGTGCATACGCCACAGGCTGTGGCCGGGGTAGAGAAAATCATCCAGCAGCTGCCACTGCAAACCGTGCCGTTCTTCCAGGGCATCCAGCGCAGGCGCAATCGCTTCACTGTAAGCGGCCACCAGATGGGCCGGCGCTGTGCCATGGGTCTTAGCCTGGATATCGGCGGCAAATTGGGCCGGGCTGTCGGCCACGCCCCGCGCACGCTGCACCCGGGTGCCCGGGGCAGGAATGAAGCCGGAGGACAAGGCGGTGGACCCCATCGGGGCAAGATCACGCTCCAACAAGACACATTCGATGCCGGCATCGTGCAGCATGAGCGCAGCCGTCAGGCCGCAGGCTCCCGCACCCACAATGGCCACCGGCACGCTGGGCGCACCTTTGGGCGGTTGACCGCGCAGGACGACGGGCTCGTTCATTTCAGGTGGTGGGGCGGTGCAGGTATTGTCCGCGCGGTTTGCCGATCACACCCTGGGCATGGTCATAAATTTGTGTGCCGCGCAGCCAGGTTTGTTCGACCCGGGCGGATAGCTCGAGCCCTTCGAAGGGCGTATAGCCCTGGGTCGAAGGAGAGTCCTTGGCGTGGATGGTCCAGCTGCGCGCCGGATCAACCAGGGCCAGATCGGCATCAAACCCTTCAGCAATGTCGCCTTTGTGGTTGAGGCCATAGCGCTGAGCCGGATTCCAGGCCAGCACCCGGGCCATGTGGTTGAAGTCCATACCACGGCGCATGCCCTCGCTCACCAGCGCAGGCAACAGGTATTCGGTACCGCCAAAGCCGCTCTTGGCCATCCAGATGTTGCCAAAGTACCGCTTGGGTATCTTGGTTTCATGCCGGCAGCAGGCATGGTCGCTGACCACCCAGTCCAGCTCACCTTCGAGCAGCGCCTGCCATAGAAACTCAACATCCTCGCGCGGTCGTATGGGTGGATTGACCTTGGCCAGTTCAGCGGCACGCGAGTTGATGTCCAGCATCAGGTGACCAATGGTGACCTCACGTTTGAAATCGATATGCGGAAAGGTGTCAGCCATCATCATGGCAGCCTGCACCGCCTTGCGCGAGGACAGGTGCAGCAGATTGATATTGGGCAATGCGGTCTCGTTGGCCAGATAGCTGGCAATGAAAACCGCCAGACCTTCGGAGTGCTGCGGGCGCGAGGCGCTGTAAGCGGCCAATCCCATGCCGGGCTTGTTGAAGGATTTATCCTTCTCCACGATCTTGGTATAGGCGGTCATGATTTCAGCAGTTTCGCAGTGCAAGGACAGCGAAATCTGTCGAGCCCGCTGGGGGAAGCGCTCGCGAGCCGCCTGAACGCCACGCATGATGAATTCAAAGTGGGCGTAATCGTAGCGTTCGTCATCGCCAATCATCAGAAACTCGCGTTGACTGTTGGAGGCGCCGTGCAGACCGTGCGAACCATAGAACATGAAGATCTTGAAGCTGGAAACACCGTACTTGTCGATCAGTTCTGGAATCTCCGCGATATGGGTTCTGTCCATCGGCGCCAGGTGAAATCCATAGTCGACATGAAACCTGTCCTTGGAAATTTTCAGCACCTCGGGAAAGAATTTCTTGTACGGGCCTCCCTTGTTCAGGTAGTACTGACCGGTTCGAAAGTAGTTCAGGCTGGAGGTGACGCCCCCCATGGCGGCCGCCTTGCTCTCGCTGACTGCATCTTCATGCAGGGGTGAATAGATGCCGCTGTGCATATGGGCATCCACCACGCCAGGAAAAGCCAGTAAACCCCGACCTTCATGCACGGTCTGGGCTAATGCGGGGTCGATAGCAGGGGCTACCCGGGCAAACTTGCCGTCCCTGATGGCGATATCCGATTGATGCACTGTGTTGCCATTCGGACGCACCACACGAACATTGCGGATCAGCGTATCAAAGGGCTTGTGGGTGGTGGATGGACGGGTGGTGGGTTTACTCATCTGAAAAACTCCGTGTCTTGGTTCCTGTTCATGATTTCAATGTGTCGGTGAAAGGCTTGGGTTTGGAGGCTGCGTCTTGTTGGCAAGTTTGCGCCGTAACTGGTTCAGCAGGCCACCACTTCTGGCCATGTCCAGCAAAAAATCAGGGATCGGTTCACACATCAGTCGTTGACCATCTTCAGTTTGTACCCAGCTTGCATTCTGGTCAATGACCAGGGATTGACCATCCTGCAAGGTCTGCGCCTGCGGGCAGGTCAACAACAATAAGCCGACATTGAACGCATTGCGGAAATACAGGCCACTGTAGGACGGCGCAATCACTGCGGCCACACCAAGACGAACCAGCACGCTGGCCGCCTGCTCACGCGATGATCCAATCCCAAAATTGGGCCCGGCAACGATGACATCCCCCACCTTCACCTGCGCAGCAAATTCTGGCCGCACCGACTCCAGACAATGCTGCGCAATTCTGTCAATGCCGTGCTTCATGGCGTGACCGGGCGCAAGCACATCGGTGTCGATATCCGCGCCCAGTTTCCAGATGCGGTGGGCAAGGCTCATGGCAACACCCCGCGCGGGTCGGAGATGACCCCACGCAGGGCAGAAGCTGCCACGGTGTAGGGTGAGGCCAGGTAGACTTGGGCGGTGGGTGAACCCATGCGCCCCTTGAAGTTGCGCGCCGTGCTGGAAATCACGGTCACATCGCCATCCAGGGTGTTGCCGTAACCGGCACAGGCGCCACAGGAACTGGGCAACAACTCAGCGCCTGCGTCCTGCAGGCTCTGAAGCACCCCTTCCTGGCGGGCAGCCTCCAGATCCTGCAGGCTTGCGGGGGCCACCATCAGGCGCACGCCGGGTGCCACCTTACGGCCACGCAGCACCTGGGCGGCTGCCCGCAGATCGTCCAGCTTGGCCCCGGTACAGGCGCCAATGTAGGCAACATCCACCTGGGTCCCGGCGTGCTGCACAACCGGGTGGGCATTCGCCGGGCTATGGGGGGCAGCCACATAAGGCGCTAGGGCACTGGCGTCAAAGTCATGGCGCTGCCGCTCGGCCGCCTCATCGGTCTGCCACTGCCCGATCTCACCCAGATCTTCAGCGCCCGCCGCCTGGAGCCAGGCCAGGGTGGTGTCATCGGGCGCGATCAGTCCAACCTGGGCTCCCATTTCAGCGCTCATGTTGGACAGCGTCATACGCTCGGCCATGGACAGGGCTCGCACGGCCTCACCGGCAAATTCCACCGCCTGGTACTGGCCCCCGTTCATGCCGAATTGCCCCAACATACTCAGCACCATGTCTTTGGCCGTCACACCGGGGCTGAGTCGGCCCCGCCAATGCATCTGCAAGGTCTGAGGCACACGCAACCAGATTTCACCCGTGACCATGACACCCAACATCTCGGTACTGCCAACGCCAAACATATAGGCACCGAAGGCACCCCCGGTGGGGGAATGCGAATCGCCCCCAACGCACATCATGCCGGGTCGGATATGGCCATGCTGGGGCACCACCACATGGCAAATACCCTGGCTGTCGTACACATGAGGCAAGGCTTCGCTACGCGCCCAGTCACGGGCAATCCGAACGATCTGGCGGGATTCCTCGTCACGCTCCGGAACATAGTGGTCAATCACCAGCACCACACGCGACTTGTCCCAGATGCTGGCGCCGAGTTCTTGCAGCATCGGCTGCAAGCGGCGCGGTCCGGAGGAATCATGGAACATGGCCAGATCCACACGAGCATTGACGATTTCGCCGACTGCCACATGGTCACGTCCGGCTGACCGCGCAATAAGTTTTTGCGCCAGGGTTTGTGCGGGTTGGATCATCGGCAACCTCAATCGGCCCTGGCACCGGAGTATTTGACCACCCGGCTCCAGCGGCTGATTTCCTCCTGCACAAATCGGGCGAACTCCTGCGGGTCGTTGCCTACCGGCGTGGCGCCTTCGAACTCGATGCGTTTTTTCACGGCCGGTGCTGCAATGGCCTGGCGGGCCGCAGAACTCAATTGTTCCTTCAGCTGAGGGCTCAATCCGGCAGGACCGAACAGGCCAAACCAGGCAGCCGACTGGTATCCCGGCAATACTTCGCCAATAGCCGGCACATCAGGGTAGGCGGCCAGCCTGGTCGGACTCGTGACACCCAGCACCTTGAGCTTGCCGGCGCGAATATGGGCCTGGGCATTGCCGACGTTGGCAAACATCAGTTCAACCTGACCTGCCAGAACATCCTGCAGGGCGGGGGCTGTTCCTTTGTAGGGGATGTTGACAATGTAAGTGCCCGACATCATCTTGAAGGCTTCACCCGCCAGATGCACTGATGAGCCCAGCGCGCCAATAGCAAAGTTGAGTTTGCCCGGCTTGCTTTTGGCCAGCGCAATGAGTTCCAAAAGGTTGTTGGCCGGCAAGGCGGGATGGGCCACCAACAATGCAGGTGAGGTCGAAACCATGGTCAGGGGCGTGAAATCCCGCAGCGGGTCAAAAGGCAGTTTGGGGTAAAGGCTGGCATTGATGGCATGACTGGTGAAACTCATCAACAAGGTGTTGCCATCGGGGGCCGCCTTGGCAACCGCCTCAGCAGCGATATTGCCGCCGGCGCCAGGTCGGTTTTCGACCACCACGGTCCGGCCGCCCAACAGACGACCCAGCTCCGTGGCCAGCACGCGCGCCATGGTGTCAGTGGTCCCGCCTGCTGGGGCACCCACCAGAACTCGCACCGGCGCACTTTGCGCCCAGCCGAATGTCGGACTTGCCAGGCCAGCCAGAATAATGTGTCGTCGTTTCATCCTCACAGCCCCAGGTAGGCCCGGCGCAATTCATCACTGCCCAGCAACTGGGCGGGCGAACCGGTAAACCGAATGGCCCCGTTTTCCATCACATAGGCCCGATCGGCAATTTCCAGAGACTGGCCAACGTTTTGTTCTACCAGCAGAATGGCCAGGCCCTGGGATCGCAGTTGCGCGATCAAGGCAAACATTTCTTCGACCAGCAAGGGCGACAGGCCCAGGGAAGGCTCATCCAGAATCAGCAGTTTGGGTTCAGCCATCAGCCCACGCCCGATGGCCAGCATTTGTTGCTCACCGCCACTCATGGTTCCCGCCAGTTGGCTCAGACGCTCCTTGAGTCGGGGAAAGATGGCATAGACCCGCTCGAGGTTGTCGGTGCGGCGTGTGCGTGCGCGGGTAAAAGATCCCAGCTCCAGATTCTCCAGCACCGACAAGTTTGGAAATATCTTGCGCCCCTCGGGCACCTGAATCAGGCCGGCGCGAACCACATCCCGATAGTGCGCTGCGCTCAAATCCTGTCCGGCAAATAGCACCGACCCCTGCCATACCGGCTCGATCCCGCTAAGCACATGGTTAAGCGTCGATTTGCCTGCGCCATTGCTGCCCAACAAGGCAACCAATTCCCCTTGGCCTACAGTCAGATCAACGCCCCGTAACACCTCAACCCGACCGTAGCCGGCATGCAGGGACCGAACATCCAGCAGCAGCCCGCCGTCCTGACCGGTGACGTTCTGGTTCATGCCGCGCCCCCCATGGCGCGCAGACGCGCAGCGGTACCGTGGCCCAGGTAAGCCTCAACCACCCGCTCGTCGCGAGTCACGTCCGATGGCGAGCCCTCGGCAATCAATTGGCCCTGGGACAATACCCAGACCCGCTCGGCCAGGTTCATGACCGCCTGCATCACATGCTCGATCATGAGGACGGTCACCCCGCTTTGGGCAATTCCGCGCACCACAGGAATCATTTCGGAAATTTCCTGGGGGTTGAGCCCGGCCAGCACCTCGTCAAGCAGCAGTAACTTGGGTCGGGTCGCCAGAGCACGCGCCAGCTCGAGTCGTTTGCGAGCTGCAACGGTCAGATCTGCCGCGGCTTTGTCAAGGAGCGGCGCCAGCCCCACCTGTTGCGCCACGACTTCGGCCTGTTCCAGTGCCAAGGCCCGCTGCGCAAGGTGCAGATGAGCGCCCACTGCAATGTTTTCACGCACGGTCTGCTGGGCAAACGGTTGAACAATCTGGAAAGTACGCGTCATGCCCCGGCGAGCATTGATTTCAGGTTTATGCCCGGTGATGTCCTGGCCATCAAAGAAGACACGCCCTGCGTCAGGCATGAGAAAACCCGACATCAAGGCAAACAGGGTGGTTTTGCCCGCCCCATTCGGGCCAATCAAGGCGGTCAGGCTGGCTGCAGGCACCCGCATACTGACCTGCTGGACAGCCTTGAGGCCGCCAAAGGATTTCGAGACCCCTTGGAGCTCGAGCAGGGTTTCAGCCATTACGTCCCCCAAGGCGCGCCCGCAAGGTTGCGCTCAGCCCCGCAATGCCACGCGGCATGAAGGTCACGATCAGCACCAGCACCAGGCCATAGATGATCATGTTGATCCCCGGTAGCTGACCAAAGAGGTTGCGGGTGATGTCCGACAGGCCATGCAGCAGAAATGCGCCAAGTACCGGGCCCCACAACGTACCCATGCCGCCCACAATGGCAGCCACCAATGCTTCCACCGAGGTGTGCGGACCAAAGGCCAGGCCCGGGTCGATATAGTGAAAGACCTGGACATAAAAAGCGCCTCCAGCCCCCATCAGCGCCGCAGACAGTGCAATGGCCCCCAGTTTGATGCCAAAGGGATTGACCCCCAGCGCACGGGCAGCGTCCTCATTGTCCCGGATTGCCTGCAAATAGGCACCAAAACGGGAGTGACGCAGCCAGCAGCTGATCAACAAGGCCAGTACAACAAAGACCAGAATCAGATAGACATAGCCGCGCGGCGAGCCGAATTGCATGTTTGCCAATGATTCCTTCAGTGGCAGCATCAGCCCCACCCCGGCGCCGGTAAAGTTGACTGATAGCGCCAGAATGCGAAAGACCTCGGCAAATGCCAGCGTCACCAGCGCAAAGTACGAGCCCTTGAGCCCGTAGCGAAAACTCAAAGCGCCCACAAAGATGCCCACCATGGCGGCCCCCAGCAGTGCCAACGGCAGCGCAGCCCAGGCGCCAAGACCCCATTGCATCTGGGCAATGCTCTGGATATAGGCGCCCGTCCCAAAAAAGAGGGCATGGCCGAAGGAGAATTGCCCGCCGAAACCGCCCAATATATTCCAGGCTTGAGCGAGCAAGGTGGCATAGAGGGCCATCATCAGGAAGTTGAGCAGCACACCGGAATCACTGCTGGTCGTCAAGATCAGAATGGCCCCGACAAAAAGGACGATGACTGCAATATCCCGCCGCCAGCGTTTCATGAACGCGCCCCGAACAATCCCTGGGGTCTGAACAGCAGGACCAGGATGAAGATGCCAAAAATTCCGATCTGACCCAGAGATTCGCCAAGGTACAGACCGCCCAGAGACTCGACCACTCCGATCAGAAGCCCTCCCAGCAAAGCCCCGGTAAAGCTGCCCATGCCACCCAGAACCACAATGGTGAAAGCCACCAGTACAAAGCCATTGCCTACCTGTGGATTGACATAGTAGGCCGGCAGGAGGAAACAGGCCGCTGCCCCCAGGCAGGCAAGTCCGATGCCGAAGCTGATTGCGTAGACATGGTCAACATGAATGCCCATCAGCTTGGCACCCTGCTTTTCCCTGGCAACCGCTCGGATCGCCCGCCCCAGATCGGTGGCCTGGATCAACCAGACCAAAATTGCCGACACCACCAAAGCCCCGGCAAACGCCACCAGTTTGGGCACCGCAATCATGGCCGGCCCGATCGTTACAGTGGCCAGGGTGTAGGGGGTTTCTATCGAGCGGGTATCGGACTGAAAGGCCAGCAAAGCGGCGTTTTCCATGATGATGGACAGGCCAAGCGTGACCAGCAAGATATTTTCATCCTTGCCATGGCTGGCACGGTTGATCACCAGCCGCTGCAGACAGTAACCCAGCAGAAACATGCCCACCACCATCACAGGCAGCGCCAGATAGGGATCGATTCCCAAACGTTCCTTCAGCAGGTAAACCCCATAAAGGGCCAACATCAGTCCAGCACCGTGGGCAAAGTTGATGATGTGCAAAACCCCGTAGATCAGGGTCAGGCCCAGGGCGATCAGTGCATACACCGCACCGGTTGTGATCCCGTTGAGCAAGGAAGGTATCAGAATGGCTGAATCAAACATACATGAGGAAAAGACCCAGCCCAGCCTGGGATCGAACGGACTGGGCTGGCTAGAACGAACTGACTCAGGCCTTCATCGGGAAGAGTGGCTCGACTTCGCGGAACTCGCGCGGAACGATGACCTTGATGTCATTTTTCTGGACCTGGGTCATCAAGGGTTGCGCACCGGTGTTCTGTCCGTTGATAAATTTGGTCTGGCCATACGGCATGATGTGATCAGAGAAGGTACTGTTCTCCAGCGCCTGGATGATGGCCGCTCGGTCAGCCGACTTGGCACGCTCGATGGCATCGGCCAGCAGTCGGGTGGCGGTGTAGGCCATGAACACTTCATAGCTGAAAAACTGACCCTGGGCTTCCACCCGCTTGCGCATTGCCGCTGAGCGCTTGTCTTTCGGATTGAACCAGTGGTTGCAGTCAATGATGCCGTTGGCTGCATCGGGAAATTCCTTCACGAACTTGTAGCTGGACGCTGCGCCACCCAGGACCGAGTAGATGGCTTTGGGCTGAACCTTCTGTTGCTGCATGGTGCGTACCAGCAGCGCGTACTCGTTGTAGTAGTTGGCAGGAATCACGATATCGGGATTGACCGCCTTCATACGCAGCACGATATTGTTGAAGTCACGGGTTGGGTTGGCGTGCTTAATCACCTCCTTGACTTCGTATCCGTAGCCTGGCAACTCACGCGCCAGCAAATTGGCAGTGCCGGTACCAAACAGGGATTCCTCATGGATGATCATGACCGTTCTGGCGGGCTTGCCAGCCAAGGTATTGAGCACATGCAGGTTGGCTACGGCAGTTTCGGCGCATTTGCGATAGCCTGGTCCAAACCGGAAGGTGTTTTTCAGTCCACGCTCCACAATCTGGTCGGCCACACCAACATCCACCACATGAGGCAGGTTGTGCTTGGCAGCGGCTTGGGTTGTGGCCAGGCAGATGGCGGAAGCGAAAGCCCCTACCACGGCAGAAACACCGGCCTCATTCATTTTCTCGACTTCAGCCGCCCCGGCCTGCGGTTGCGACTGTGCGTCTCCGAGCAAAGCCTCAATTTTTGCGCCCCCCAGCGACTTGATACCACCGGCCTTGTTGATGTCCTCCACGGCCATCATGGCGCCCAGCCGGCACTGCTGACCAGAGTAGGCCAAGGCACCTGTCACCGGGTGCAACACCCCAACCTTGACGGTTTTAGGTTGGGCTCCGCCAATCAGCGGGAAGGCCATGGCCGAAGCGGCAGCGGCGGATTGAGTCATGAAAATGCGACGTGTACGCATGGTGTTCTCCTGTTTTGAAGTTGCTAGGGGTCAATGAAATCTGGCGGATAACTCATGGCTGACCCACACCTTGGCATCAATGTTGCCAACTCGGGACAGCTCCAATTCGTATTCATAGCGATCGGGGCGATACAGCCCATGCAGGCTCTGCACAGGTCGGTCATGTTCGTCATAGATCAGTCGTTGTACGGCCAACAGAGGCGAGCCGACCGAAAGGTCAAGGTGCCTGGCCACCTCGGCATCTGCCAGCTTGGCAGAAATGGTCTGGTGCGCCCGACCTACTCGAACACCCGATTCCTCCATCAGAAGAAGAATAGGTTTCTCGGCCAGTTCTTCACAGCCAAAATTTTTGGCAATCGAGTCAGGCACGTAGGTGGTGATGAGCGAAAGAGGGCCCTGGGCTGTGCTTCTCACTCGAACCGCCTTCTGGACCTGTGAACCAACAGCCAATTGAAGGTTTTGGGCCACCGGGCCGCTGGCTGCCACCGTATCAACAGACAGGACCCGCACCTTGGTACGCAAGCCCATGCTGATGAGATTTTCAAGCAGCCCGTTGAGTTGCGCCCGCTGCGGACGGTCTGATGCATCCTTTTGCGTCAGGACATCTGTGGGCGTCGGTGTTGTACCTCGACCGGGCTGACGCACGATCAGTCCCTCACCGGCCAGCCTTTCTAGCGCCCGACGCACTGTGACCCGCGCCACGCTGAATTCCCGCATCAGCGCCAGTTCGCCGGGCAAGCCGTTGACAAAACGCCCCTCCTGCAATTGCTCGCGCAGGACCAGGTAGATCTGGTGGTACTTTGGAACCGGCATCAGTTGCGTCATCGCTTGAATCCTAGATTCGGTCTTAATGTCCTGTCAATAGGACATTTAGGCAAATGTTTCTAGGGTTTTCCCTTGATTTGAGTGCGCTTAACCAATAGCCGAACCCTGGCCGTTAATCCCCAGGGCGTCGTAGCCGCGCGATTCGAACTTATACTACTGACCCGCTGGTCATTAAATGAGTGCATTACCCTCCTCTCTTTCAACTTCTGCAGCGCTGGCTGGCAGAACCAGCCGGCGCAAACAGGCTCGGCCGGGCGAACTGCTGGCCGCCGCGCTCACACTCTTTACCGAAAAAGGCTATGCCGCCACCCGGGCCGAAGAAGTGGCACGCCTGGCAGGCGTTTCAAAAGGCACCCTCTTTCTTTATTACCCGAGCAAGGAAGAGTTGTTCAAGGCGGTCGTCAGGGAAAATCTGGCCGGCCGCTTTCCGCAGTGGAACGCCGAGTTCGAAGCCTACGCTGGCAGTACTCCTGAAATGCTGCGCTATACCTTGCTGCAGTGGTGGGAACGCGTCGGGAACACGCCCGCATCGGGTCTGACCAAACTGGTCATGAGCGAGTCCAGCAATTTTCCCGAACTGGCGGACTTTTACCAGCAGGAAGTCATCCTGCCGGGTCAGGAGTTGATTCGCCGCATCCTGCAACGCGGCGTGGACCGTGGCGAATTCCTCATTGACAACATCGATCACAGCATTTTCGTGGTGCTGGCCCCGATGATTTTTCTGACCACCTGGAAACACTCGTTCGGCACCCGAGCTGCAAATTGCGTCACCCTCGATCCGCAAACCTATCTTCAGGCCCAGGTCCAGATCATCCTGCATGGCCTGTGCCAGCCAAACCAAACACTCAACACTTCTGAAACCTCTGCAGGATCAGACCAGAAAGACCTCAACCCATGAATCGCTCCTTCAAATGGCTCATCGCCATCGTCGTCATCGCTGCCCTGGCGCTTGGTGCCCTGCACGTCATTGAGAAGCGGCGGACCCAAAACCAGGCCGATGCCAACGCAAGCCCAAAAACAAGTTCCAACTTGATGGAACTGGCTGCTTCCGATGTATTTGATCTCAAGGAGGTCGAGCTGACCGAGACACAGCCGATTTCCGGTTCAATTCGGGCATTGAATTCGGTCTTTATCAAAGCCCGGGTTGCCGGCGAGCTGCAAGGCTTGACTGTGCGCGAGGGTGACCGCGTGAAGCCCGGCCAACTGATAGCCCGGGTGGACCCGACCGACTCACAGGCCCGCCTGAATCAGGCTCTTGAACAGGCCAATGCTGCCCGCGCCCAGATGCAAATTGCCCAGCGCCAGCTCGATGACAACCAGGCTTTGGTGGCGCAGGGTTTTATCTCCAAGGCAGCGCTCAATACATCGCAAAACAATCTGCAGTCGGCGCAAGCCAATCTTGCCGCCGCTCAGGCCTCGGTTGATCAGGCCCGCAAGACCCTGTCTGACACACAGTTGATGGCACCCATTGGCGGCATGGTTGCCCAACGCCTGGTTCAACCTGGTGAGCGGGTGGCGGTGGATACCCGGATTGTCGAAATAGTGGACCTGAGCCGATTGGAACTCGAGGCCAGCGTCAGCAGCGCAGAGTCCCTCACGATCCGGACCGGGCAACTGGCCAAACTGCAGATCGAGGGCATGGGCCAGGCGCTGGACGCCAAGGTGCTGCGCATCAGCCCGAGCGCACAGGCTGGCAACCGCGCCGTACTGGTCTATCTGGGCCTTGAATCCAGCAGCGATGCCCTGCGCCAAGGCATGTTTGCTCAGGGTGAAATTGCCATCAGCCGCAGCCGGGGCTTGGCCGTGCCCCTGCGCGCGGTGCGTACCGACAGGCCAGAACCGTATGTGCAGATGATTGAGCAAGGAAAAGTCATGCACCGCAAGCTGACCCTGGGCGTACGCGGGTCGGAGGGTGGAGAGACCCTGGTGATGGTGCAGGGTCTGAGCCCGGGATCACGCATTTTGCTGGGCCATGTCGGCGCTTTGCGTGAGGGGACCCCAGTCAAGTTCACAGAGAGTGCAGCGCCCACGTCTGCCGTTAAAGAAGCGGACGCGGCCATTGGTAAGGGAGCGCGCTGACCATGTGGTTCACCCGTGTCAGCCTCAACAACCCGGTATTTGCCACCATGGTCATGCTGGCTTTTCTGGTGCTGGGGCTTTTTTCCTACCAACGGCTTGCGACAGACCAGTTTCCGAATATTGATATGCCAGTGGTGGTGATCACCACCGAATACCCCGGTGCCTCGCCTGAAATTGTTGAAAGCGAGGTCACCAAAAAGGTGGAGGAAGGTGTCAATTCGATTGCCGGCATCAACGCCCTCACCTCGCGCAGTTACGAAGGCGTGTCGGTGGTCATTGTTGAATTTCAGCTCTACGTGAATGGCCGCAAGGCGGCTGACGACGTGCGGGAGAAAATCGGCATCATACGGCCCACCTTTCGCGATGAGGTCAAGGAACCCCGCGTCTTGCGCTTTGACCCGGCCAACCGTGCCATCTGGTCTCTGGCCGTATTACCCGACGAGCGACCCCGCGCGGGGGCACCCGCGGGTTTGGCCGGCTTGAATAGCGCTACACCGGCCCAGGGCACCCAGCCTGCAGCCAGTGCCTTGAGCCCGATCGAACTCACCAACTGGGCCGATGAGGTACTCAAAAAGCGCCTGGAAAATGTGCGGGGTGTGGGACAGGTCAACCTGGTTGGGGGTACCAAGCGCGAGATCAACATCTACCTCAAGCCGCAGGCCCTGGAGGCCTTTGGCGTGACCGCCGAGCAGGTGGCTGCTGCCGTGCGAGCAGAAAATCAGAACTTACCAGTCGGCGCGATCCGCTCTCTAACCCAGGAGCGCATTGTGCAGATCGATGCACGCATGCAACGGCCAGAGGATTTCAACCGGATCATTGTCACCCGCCGAGGCGGTCAGCCAATCCGGGTCAGCCAACTGGCCGAAGTCCGCGATGGCTCGCAGGAATTGGACAGCCTGGCGCTCTACAACGGCAAGCGAACCCTGCTGCTCACTGTGCAAAAGGCGCAGGACGAGAACACGATTGGCATCATTGACGGCCTGAACAAAACGATTGGGGAATTGCGGCCCACCTTGCCCCCGGGCATCCGGCTGGAACCCGTCACCGACCTCTCGCGTCCGATCCGGGTAGCCGTCAACAATGTACGCGGCACCTTGCTTGAGGGAGCGGCGCTGACGATCCTGATCGTTTTTCTGTTTCTCAATTCCTGGCGTTCAACCGTCATCACTGGCCTGACCCTGCCAATCGCCTTGATCGGAACCTTCCTCTTCATGTACATGTTCGGTTTCACCATCAATATGGTGACGCTGATGGCCCTGTCGCTTTGCGTGGGCCTGCTGATTGACGATGCCATTGTGGTCAGAGAAAACATCGTTCGGCATGTACAGATGGGCAAGCCGGCATTTGCGGCTGCATTGGATGGGACACAGGAAATCGGTCTGGCGGTGCTGGCCACCACGTTCTCCATCGTGGCGGTATTTCTGCCAATTGGTTTCATGGGCGGCATCATCGGCAAGTTTTTCCATGAATTTGGCATCACCATTGTGGTCGCCGTCACCATCTCCATGTTCGTCAGCTTCACGCTCGACCCCATGCTGTCCTCGATCTGGCATGACCCAAGCATTCATGCGCCTGGTCAAAAGAAAGCCATACTGAGCCTGTACGACAAGACCATTGGTCGGGTGACCGGCTGGTTCGAACTCGCCACCGACCGGCTGGGCGACCTTTACCACGACATTTTGGACTGGTCCTTGAGGCACAAGCTGACCACCCTGGCCATGGCCGCGCTGATCTTTGTGGGCAGCTTGCTAATGGTGCCGCTTTTGGGAACCGAGTTTGTTCCGAAGGCCGACTATTCGGAGACCACCATCAATTTCAATACTCCGATCGGCTCCTCGATCGAAGCCACCGAGGCCAAAGCCCGCCAGGTGGAGGCCATCCTGCATGAATTACCTGAGGTGAAGTACACAGTCTCAACCATCAATACCGGCAGCGCGCAGGGCAAGATTTACGCTAGTGTGTATGTCCGCCTGGTTGACCGCAAGGACCGCAAACGCAATGTCGATCAGATGTCAGCTGCGCTCAGAAGCCGCCTCCAACAGGTGCCTGGCATCACGGTCACCCATGTCGGATTGCTCGATCCGGTCGGCGGCAACAAGCAGATTGAGTTTTCACTTCAAGGTTCGGACCTCAAGGAGCTGGAGCGCCTGACCCAACTGGTCATGGAGAAGATTGGCAACATCCCCGGCCTGGTGGACCTAGACTCCAGCATCAAGCCTGACAAGCCGACCATCGATATCAGGGTGAACCGCGACCTTGCTTCTGACCTGGGACTCAATGTTGCGCAAATTGGCAGCACTCTGCGGGCCCTGGTGGATGGGACCAATGTCGGCAACTGGCGCGCACCCAATGACCAGACCTATGACGTCAAGGTACGGTTATCACCTGAGGCGCGCAACATGCCACAGGACCTCGCGCGTCTGCCGGTCATGGCAAGCCCCCTACCTGACGGCTCCAATCGAATCATCCGCCTCAACCAGGTGGCGCAGGTACTTGAATCGACCGGCCCCAACCAGATCAACCGGCGCGATCTCTCACGTGAGGTTGCCATCAACGCCAACACTTTTGGTCGCTCGATGGGTGAGGTCTCTGGTGACATCCGGCGTGCGCTTGACAGCATTCAATTCCCGCCAGGCTACCGTTACCAGTTTGGCGGATCCACCAAGAACATGACTGAATCTTTCGGCTATGCCCTGTCGGCCTTGGCGCTGGCCGTTATCTTCATCTACATGATCCTGGCCAGCCAGTTCAAGAGCTTTCTGCAACCACTGGCACTGATGACCTCCTTACCCCTGACCCTGATTGGTGTGGTCCTGACGCTCATGATGTTTGGCTCGGCCTTGTCCTTGTTTTCCATCATTGGGGTGGTGATGTTGATGGGTCTGGTGACCAAAAATGCGATTTTGCTGGTGGACTTTGCAATCCGCTCGCGTGCTGAGCGGGCCGGGCCCGATGGCCAACCCATCCCGGGGCTTGACCGCAGCGCGGCGTTGCTGATGGCCGCCCGGGTCCGCCTGCGCCCGATCATGATGACCACCCTGGCCATGATATTTGGCATGGTGCCTCTGGCTTTTGCCTTGTCTGAAGGCTCGGAGCAGCGTGCCCCCATGGGACAGGCGGTGATCGGCGGCGTGATCACCTCATCACTGCTCACCCTGGTGGTCGTGCCAGTGGTTTACTGCTATCTCGATGATTTGTCACAGTGGCTGCGCAAGCGCCTGATCGGGCGACAATAGGCGTTTAGGCAAGAAATTCTGCAATCCATTAGAATACCCCTTGGAGTATATTAAGTGAACTTGGAAAAAGCCCGTTTCAACATGATCCAGCAGCAGATCCGCCCTTGGGATGTGCTGGACAACGATCTGCTGGAACTCTTGTCAGTGGTTCGCCGCGAGAACTTTGTTCCGGCTGTCCACAAGGGTCTGGCCTTCGCCGACATCGAAATCCCACTCAGAGGATCCTCCGAGCTTGCCATGCGCCTGGGACAGTGCATGCTGGCCCCGAAAGTGGAAGCGCGCCTGTTGCAGGATGCTGCGGTACAGGCGCATGAAAGAGTGCTGGAAATTGGCACCGGCTCGGGCTATATGGCGGCCCTGCTGGCCCACCGCGCCCAACGGGTGATCACCCTGGAAATTGAACCGGAACTGGTGGCGATGGCCAGAACCAACCTGCAAACAGCCGGCGTTCAAAATGTGGAGGTTCGACAGGCCGATGGCGCCTCAGGCGCACCGGTAGAAGCCCCTTTTGATGTCATCATGCTCAGCGGCTCGGTCGCCGAAGTACCCCAGTGGTTGCTGCAAAGCCTCAAGCCCGGCGGTCGTCTGGTGGCCATCGTGGGCGATGAGCCCGTCATGTGCGCCACTACCTGGACCCGGGGTCAGACCGATGGGTTTAGCCATAACCAAAACTGGGATACGTTGGCACCTCGCCTGCTCAACTTTCCTGAACATTCCCATTTCAACTTTTAAACCAATCGACAGGCACGCGCATGATCGAAAACATTCACCCGGGTGACTTACAGAGCTGGCTCGAAAAAATGCGGCCGCTGGGTCAACCCATCGTACTGGATGTTCGCGAACCCAGTGAACTTCAACGTGCCAGCGTCAATGTCAATGGCTTCGAACTGGTTCATATTCCCATGGGCGTGATACCGCCCCGACTCAATGAACTCGACCCCGAGCGCCCGGTAGCCTGTCTGTGTCATCATGGCGGCCGCAGCATGCGGGTCGCCGCCTTTCTTGAATACCAGGGCTTCAAGCATGTCGCCAATATCACCGGAGGTATCAATGCCTGGTCCAGCCAGCTTGACCCCAATGTCCCGCGTTACTAAGATGAAAATCACCATGAACAAGCTTTTTCTCTTGTCCCCGGCCTTGCTTGTGACAGCCGGCCTTGGCGTGCCCGCACAGGCACAAAGCCTTGCCGAGCTCTATGAATCAGCACGCAGTTACGATGCAGCCTACCAGTCAGCACAGGCCCAGTACGATGCCAACAAATACAAGGCTGAGCAGGCCAGGGCCGGATTACTGCCCACGGTAAATCTCTCTGCCAATGCCAGCCAGTCGCAGCGTAACCTGAGTTCTGGTGCTCCACAGGACATCAGTTACGGCACACAAAACGCCACTGTCAGCGCCAGCCAGCCTCTCTACCGCCCAGCCAACCAGGCCACCTTTGATCAGGGCCAGCGCCAGCTTGAGCAGTCGCAGGCGCAGTTGCAGGCGTCCGAGCAGGATCTGATCGTTCGGGTCAGCCAGGCCTATTTCGATGTCTTGGCGGCCCAGGACAACCTGGCCTTTGTCCAGGCGCAGAAGACAGCCGTGTCCGAACAGCTCGCCTCAGCCAAGCGCAATTTTGAAGTTGGCACAGCCACCATCACCGACACCCGTGAAGCGCAGGCCCGTTACGACCTGGTACTGGCGCAGGAAATTGCTGCCGAAAATGATCTGCGCGTGAAAAAACTGGCGCTCGACCAGTTGGTCGGCAAGACCTCGACCACGCCCAAACCCTTGCAGACTGCCAATTTGCCCCAGCCCATGCCGCAGGATCTCAATACCTGGGTAAAGCAGGCCGAGCAGGATCACCCCAGCGTTCGGCAAAACCGAATTGCCTTGGATGTGGCAAAGCTCGAAACCGCCAAGGCGCAGGCTGGCCACAAGCCCACCCTGGACCTGACCGCCAGCCTGTTCACCAACCGCAACCTGGCAGGCTCCGATATTGCCTCTATTGACTCGACATTGACCCGAACCACGGTCGGTCTTTCCTTCAATCTGCCCCTGTTTGCGGGCTTTGCCACCCAGAACCGGATTAAGGAAACCCTCTTGCTGGAGGACAAAGCCCGCGCTGATCTGGACAACAGCCAACGCACTGTGGCACAGGCCACCCGCGCGGCTTACTTTGGTGTGATTTCAGGCCTGGGTCAGGTCAAGGCTTTGCAGGCGGCCGAGGCGTCAAGCCAGAGTGCACTGGATGCCAACAAGCTGGGCTATCAGGTGGGCGTGCGGATCAACATCGATGTGCTGAATTCACAGAGCCAGCTTTTCCAGACCAAGCGTGATCTGGCCAAGGCCCGCTACGACGTGCTGGTGGGCGGCCTGAAGTTGCGCCAGGCCAATGGCTCGCTCAAGCCGGATGATCTTCAGGCGGTCAACGCCTTGCTGGCCAAGTAAGCAAGCTTCTAATCTGGGCGGCCGTATGATGGGCCGCCCCCTGGTGGGCCTTTGCAAAGCGACTCGCCGCGTTAGCCATATCGCGACAACGGGCAGTATCCGCCAGCAGGACAACCCCCGTCTGCGCGGCCTCAGCCAGTGAATTACAGCGCATGGCCGCCCCTGCGCGCAAGGCAAGTTCGGCCACTTCACTGAAATTGAAGGTATGCGGCCCCATCAACACCGGACAAGCACAGGCTGCCGCCTCTATCAGGTTCTGACCGCCCAGTGAGGCAAAACTGCCGCCCAGCAGGGCCGCATCGCTCAGCCCATAGTAGCTGGCCATTTCACCCAGCGAATCCCCCAGCCAGATATCAGCCGCGGAGGGGCGTTCCTGCCAACTACTGCGCGCCGAAACGCTAAAGCCGTGTGAAAGGGCGAGCGAGGCCACCTCTGCAAAACGCTGCGGATGGCGCGGCACAATCAGGCACTGAACTGCCTGCATTGCCTGGGGTTGCTCTGTCAACCAATGCAGCAAGTCCTGCTCTTCGCCTTCGCGCGAGCTGGCCAGCATCAGCACCGGTTTGGCGCTCGCTGCCCGCCAGATCCGGCCTCTGGCCAGCAGCGCCGAATCTGGCGTGGCGTCGAATTTCAGATTACCCAACACAGCCTTCACCGGCGCCCCCAGTTGGCGTAGCCGCGCCGCATCGTCCTCGGTCTGGGCCCAGACGGCCTTGAGCCTCTGGTAAGCCGGACGCACCAGCCAGCCAAAAGACAGCGACTTGCGCAAGGACTTTTCGCTCATGCGGGCATTGGCCAGCACCAGGGGCACATCGGCAGACGCACACTGCGCAGTCATGTTGGGCCAGACCTCGGTTTCCATGAGGATGCCTAGCCTGGGATGAAAATGATCCAGAAAAGCGCGCACCGCCTCGGGTGTATCCCAGGGTTGCCAGACCTGCACATCTTCTTCTGTCAACAGTCGCTCGCCTTCAGTTCGCCCAGTGGCCGTACCGCTGGTCAGCAACAAGCGCATGCCAGGCAAATGCTTACGCAAGCGCTCAAGCAAGACGGCCGCTGCACGTGTCTCTCCCAATGAAACCGCATGCACCCAGATGGTTTTTCCGTCATCCGGCCAGGGGGGCTGGCTGTAGCGCCCAAAGCGCTCTTGGATTGCATGCGAATAACCGGGTTCAAGCACAGCACGGCGGGCCAGTTTTCGCCGCAACACCGGCTGCAGGCATCTCATGAGCAAACCGTATAGACGCAATATCATGACCGGCTCACCGACTGCCAAGCCTGCCAGACCTGATCCACCGAGGGTGAAGGATTAGCATAGACGCTACGCTGGTAATCATGACCTTGAGGGCCAGTGCGCCAGGCCGTATCAAAGTTGTAGATCTGAACATGCGGCAGATTCAGGGCAACAGCGATATGACTCAGCCCGCTGTCAACGCCAATCACACCCACACAGCCCGCCAAGGCATCGGTGAGTTCACCCAGATCCAGACGTGGCCAAACGGTTGCGTTAGGCATGGCATCAGCCAGTTCGTGACTGCGCGATTCTTCCAGTGGAGAACCGTGAGGCAATGCCAACTCACAACCTGCCTCATGCAGACGCCTGGCCAACTCAATCCAATGATCGACGGGCCACAGCTTGTCTGAGCGTGAAGTGCCATGCACCAGCGCCACACAAGGACGCGCCTGCGCTTTAACAAGCGGATGACCCATCAAGCCATAGTCTTCAATCGCCGAGATCGGGTAGCCCAAGGCCTTGGCGCACAGCTCGCGCCCCCGCTGCACCGCATGCACATGCACGTCAATCCGGATGGCCATATCGGCCACCCACCGGGTAGGCACCTCATAGGCCGACCCTTCGGTTCGGTTGGCCAGGGCAAAGCGCTTGCCCTGAGCGGTAAGCCGTGCCAGCCAGGCCACCAAGGCCGACTTGGTCAGCCCCTGCAGATCAATGACTGCGTCATAGGATTCGCTGTGCAAGGCGGCACGGAAATTTCGCCACTCAAGACGGGTTAGGGCAGAAAACGGCGCCTTGCGCCAGCGCCTCTCATCGCAGGCAATGACCCGACGTACTCCCGCACAGCGTTGAACCAGCGGCGCAAAATTTCGTTCCACCACCCAATCGATTTGTGCCTGCGGCAGGGCCTGACGGATATCCTGCACCACGGGCATCGTGTGCACCACATCGCCCAGGGATGACAGCTTGACCAGCAGAATTTTCAACCGAGGTCTTTCAATGGGCTGCTGCCTCAAAGTGCGCATCGGGTTTGACCGACCGCAACAGGGCCAGCATCTCCCCTTCGATGCGATGCAGGGCTTCTTCAGAATGCCCCTCGAATCGCAGGACCAGCACGGGCGTGGTGTTGGAAGCCCGGATCAGCCCGAAACCGTCAGGCCAGTCCACTCTCAGGCCATCGATGGTGTTGACCTGGGCGGGCTCCTTGAAAGCCGCCCTGCGCTGCAAGGCTTCAACCAGTTTGTGAGGTTCACCCTCGGCACATCGCACATTGAGCTCGGGTGTGGAAAAACTGGTTGGCAAAGCATTTAAGGCGGCACTGGCATTGTGCTTGTGACTGAGAATCTCCAGCAGCCGGGCCGCGGCATAGGTACCGTCATCAAAACCGTACCAGCGCTCCTTGAAGAAGATATGACCACTCATCTCGCCCCCCAGGGGCGAGTTGATCTCCTTCATTTTTGCCTTGATCAGCGAGTGGCCAGTCTTGAACATCAGGGCCTTGCCGCCGGCTGCCTGAATTGCCGGAGCCAGACGCTGCGAGCATTTGACGTCAAACACAATGGTACCGCCGGGCACGCGGCTGAGGACGTCCTGCGAGAACAACATCATCTGCCGGTCAGGAAAAATATTCTGGCCATCCTCCGTGACAACGCCCAGACGGTCCCCGTCCCCGTCAAATGCCAGGCCCAACTCATAAGCGCCTGTCTGCAGCGATGCAATCAGATCACGCAGGTTCTCTGGCTTGCTGGGATCTGGATGGTGGTTGGGAAAGGTCCCATCCACTTCGCTGAAGAGTTCAGTCACCTCACAACCCAGGGCGCGCAGAATGTCTGGCGCAGAAGCACCGGCAACGCCGTTGCCGCAATCAACCACGATCTTGAGAGGACGGGCCAGCTTGATGTCACCCACGATCCGGTCACGGTAGGCTGCGAGGACATTAGCCTGCAGTACCTGACCGCCACCTTGAAGCTCCCAGGCTTCAGATTCCATGGTTGCGCGCAGGGACTGGATGTCCTCACCATAGATCGCCCGCCCGGCAAGCACCATCTTGAAGCCGTTGTAATCCGCAGGATTGTGGCTGCCGGTCACCTGAATACCGCTTTGACACAAGGTGTTAGCAGCAAAGTAGAGCATCGGTGTGGTGACCATGCCCACATCGATGACCTGCATGCCCGTCTGAGTCAAACCCCTGATGAGCGCTGCACTCAAGGACGGACCGCTCAAGCGGCCATCACGCCCAACTGCGACCTGGGTCTGGCCAACCTTTCGGGCTGCAGTGCCAAAGGCTCGTCCGAGACCCTCGGCAACCGATTCATCCAACGTGGTTGGCACAATGCCACGTATATCGTAGGCCTTGAAGATTGAGGGGTTAACTTGCATGATCTGGGTGTCTGCCGAGAGTTTTTAGCTTGGCAGCAATTGTAGGTTGCAGTCAATTGCCTTGGGTTCAGCCTTAGCCTTAGCCACAGCCAACCACCATCACATTCAGCGATCCTTATGAAATTTGTCGCCTCCCAGATGTCATTGACCCAGTGGCATAGCCCGCTGGGTGTCATCTATCTGGCCTGTAGCCCCAAAGGTCTGACTGGGCTCTGGTTTGAAGACAGCGCTCACCGGCCGGATATGCAAGCATGGTCAAAGCACACCACCCCCTTGCATGCGCAGGCCATTGGGCAGTTGAGTGCTTATTTTTCAGCCGAACTGACCACCTTCAGCCTGCCGCTGGATCTGGACAGTGGCACCAATTTCCAGCGGGCGGTCTGGCGGGCTCTGCTCGAACTGCCCTACGGCACCACCGCCAGCTACGGCGCGTTGAGCGCGCGCATCGATCGACCGCGCGCGGTGCGCGCTGTTGGCAGCGCTATCGGTCGCAACCCACTGAGCATCATCGTGCCCTGCCATCGGGTGGTCGGCGCCGACGGTTCCCTCACCGGTTATGCCGGTGGGCTGTCACGCAAGACGGCGTTGCTCAGACTGGAAGGCGCGCTGGCTGGTGGACAGGACTGATGCAAGAGGTCACTGATGCAAGCCGACGCTGGCATAACACTGGTCCGAATCAGGGCTCAGGCAGAGAACGCAGAAACCCCGGCTTTTTCAGGGTCGGATGACGTCGGCCCCCTTCGGAGGCTTGAACTGAAAAATCTCGGCTGGCAAGCGGGGATTGAGCTCGAAGCGGGAAAAATTGAGCACCGACATCTGCCCAAAGTTATCGTTGATTTCAAGAGTGGCCAGCTCGACGCCTCGACCTGTATTTTTGAATCCGACTCGAATCGACTTCAAAGCACCCTCGCGAGACTTGGGTGTGGCTGTCAACCACTGCACGCCTTGACTTTCAGGCGCTGAGGCCAGACTGAAATCCGCTTGCAAGGCTCGGAGATCGGCAGCAGCCGCAATCAGTGCAGCGGGCGTGGCACCCAGGGCCTGCGTCTGGGGCCGAGCCGTCACCTGGTTCAGGTCCACATCATGCAGCCACAGGGTCTGCCCGTCTGCAACAATGGTCTGTTCAAAAGGCTTCTTGTAGTTGAAGCGGAACCGATTGGGGCGGACAAATTCGAAGTTGCCAATGGAGGTTTTACTTCTTGCGGCTTGCCCGTCACGAGCCGGGCTGGTAACGACCTGGACAAATTCGGCCCTTCCACTGTGGGCTGACTTCATGAAGGTCTCCAGGCTTTGCAGTCCATCTGCCTTGGCCTGCCATGCCAGGCCCAGCAACAGAATCAAGGTGCCAAGCTT
This sequence comes from Burkholderiaceae bacterium, assembly GCA_017856435.1. Taxonomy (GTDB): domain Bacteria; phylum Pseudomonadota; class Gammaproteobacteria; order Burkholderiales; family Burkholderiaceae_C; genus Hylemonella. The sequence goes on along the minus strand of JAFMFB010000010.1, from coordinate 18,628 downwards.
CATGCTCACTCCGCCCGAGCGGGGACCAGGATTTCGCGTTGCCCGCTGGTGCTCATGGCGCTGACCAAACCAGCCTTCTCCATGTCTTCGACCAGACGAGCCGCGCGGTTGTACCCAATTTTGAGGTGTCGCTGGACCAGTGAAATACTGGCCTTGCGATTTTTCAGAACAATTTCAACCGCCTGGTCATACATCGGGTCCTTTTCACCACCTGGTGGTGTATCGCCAAATCCAGTGTCAGTGCCATCGACCGAGCCCCCTTCAAGAACACCCTCAAGATAGTCGGGCTCACCCTGCGTCTTGAGATAGCTCACCACGCGATGCACTTCATCATCACTGACGAAGGCGCCGTGGACACGAACCGGCATCCCCGTGCCGCTGGCCATGTAGAGCATGTCTCCCATGCCCAGCAGGGCCTCGGCACCCATCTGATCCAGGATGGTGCGGCTGTCAATCTTGCTGCTGACTTGAAATGCAATTCGGGTCGGGATATTGGCCTTGATCAACCCGGTAATCACATCCACGCTGGGCCGCTGGGTAGCCAGAATCAGGTGGATGCCGGCGGCACGAGCCTTTTGCGCTAGACGGGCAATCAGTTCCTCGATCTTTTTGCCCACCACCATCATCAGGTCAGCCAGTTCGTCAATCACCACCACGATATGGGGCAGTCGGTTGAGGGGCTCGGGGCTGTCAGGCGTCAGGCTAAAGGGGTTGTATAAAAATTCTCCCCGCTGCCTGGCCTCTTCAATCTTGCTGTTGTAACCCGCCAGGTTTCGCACGCCCAGTTTGCTCATCAATTTGTAGCGTCGCTCCATCTCCCCAACGCACCAGTTCAGCCCATGGGCTGCCTGCTTCATGTCAGTTACCACGGGTGCCAACAAATGCGGTATGCCTTCATAAACCGACATTTCCAGCATCTTGGGGTCGATCATCAACAGGCGCACATCGCGGGCTTCGGCCTTGTACAACAAGGAGAGAATCATGGCGTTGATGCCAACCGACTTGCCGGCACCCGTTGTCCCCGCTACCAGGACATGAGGCATCTTGGCCAGATCAGCCACCACCGGATTGCCAACAATGTCCTTGCCCAGCCCGATCGTGAGCAGCGAACGGGCCTCGTTGTAAACCTGAGAGCCAAGAATTTCAGACAGGCGAATGGACTGCCGCTTCGAATTAGGCAATTCCAGCGCCATGTAATTCTTTCCGGGAATGGTTTCTACCACCCGGATTGATACCAGACTGAGCGAGCGGGCCAGGTCCTTGGCCAGATTGACAATCTGAGACCCCTTGACCCCGGTCGCTGGCTCGATCTCATAGCGGGTGATCACCGGCCCGGGTTGGGCCAGCACAACGCGCACCTCGACACCAAAGTCTCTGAGCTTCTTCTCGATCAGGCGACTGGTCATCTCCAGGGACTCAGCATCAATGCCCTCCGGCTTGGACTGCACGCTGTCGAGCAGATCAACCTGGGGTAACCTGGAATCAGGCATTTCACTGAACAGGGGTTTTTGTCGCTCCTTGACGACCCGTTCGCTTTGAGGCACTTCGAGCAGCACGGGTTCAATCAATACCGGCGATGGGTGATGTTCAATGATTTCTTCACGCTGCTCAGACACCACCTCTTCACGTTCACGGGCAGCCTGTTGGCCCATAGCCACATCCTCATCGATCTCCCGCCTCTCGCGGCGGGACTCAATCAGCCCGTCTATCGCTGCGCCGATGCGTTCGGCCAATTGCCCCCATGAGAAGCGCAGCACAAACGCCATGCCCAGGACTAGAAATCCAATGGCCAGCAGAGTAGAGCCCGGAAATCCCAACCAACGTACAGACTGCTCACCCAGCCAGATACCCAGGGCACCGCCACTGGCGCCGGGAAGTTTCAGATCCAGATGATGAAAGCGTGACCATTCAATCACCGAACTGGCCGCCAGCACGAGCACCATGCCCAGCCAAAATCCGACCCTGCCTCGAAAAAACCGCTCCAGCCAGGACAAAGAACCAGCGTCATCGGCAGGAGCCAGTTCCGGTCCATGCAACCATTTCAATAACCCCGAAACCCACACCCTCAAGCCAGCCAGCCAACACCACCAGCTAGAAAAACCCAGCAGAAAGTAAGAGCTATCGGCCAGCCAGGCCCCCAGTCGACCTCCGTAATTCTGTAGGCCACCTCCAGCACCCGAAGTCGACCAGGCTGCATCGTTGGGGCTGTAGCTGATAGCGGCCAGCAGCCAGAAGGAAAGCAGTAAAAAACCAAGGATCAACATCGCTTCGGTGGCAAACCGGCTCCAGCCTGTACGAACCGGCTGGTCCTCAGAGGTATGGGAACTGCTGAGCGTGTTGAGCGAATAGGTCATGGGCACCCTGAAATTCTGAATGGTCCTGGTAGCGGGATAGGTCGTTCAGGCCGCCAGTCAGTCAGCAACCATCCCACCAAAATTGACTGGTGAATCTGCGGCGGGACAGCCGCGGGTAAAAAATCGTTCTTACAATGCAAGCTTTTGATTCCTGCAACATCAGCCTTGCGGGATGATTCGGCTCCTATTGAGCCGATTTGACTTTAATCGGCTTTATGGCCGGATTTCCAATAGGTATCTAAGAATGTCACAAAACAAACACGCCAAGGTCCTGATTCTAGGCTCTGGGCCTGCTGGCTATACCGCCGCTGTCTATGCGGCACGCGCCAACCTGAACCCGGTTTTGATCACCGGTATCGCCCAGGGCGGTCAACTGATGACCACCACTGATGTGGATAACTGGCCCGCAGATGCCGAGGGGGTTCAGGGTCCGGACCTGATGCAGCGGTTTCAGGCCCACGCAGAGCGCTTCAAGACCGAGATGGTGTTTGACCACATCAACCGTGTCGACCTGAGCCAAAGACCTTTTACCCTGATGGGCGACAGCGGCAGCTACACCTGTGATGCACTGATCGTTGCAACCGGCGCCTCTGCCAAATATCTCGGCTTACCCTCCGAAGAGGCCTTTATGGGTCGTGGCGTGTCAGGCTGCGCCACCTGCGATGGATTTTTTTACAGAGACGAAGTCTGCTGCGTGATCGGTGGCGGCAACACGGCCGTGGAAGAGGCGCTCTACCTTTCCAATATCGCCAGCAAGGTTTACCTTGTGCACCGCCGGGACAAATTCAAGGCCGAGCCCATCCTGATCGACAAAATGATGGACAAGGTCAGGGATGGAAAAATTGTTCTCAAGACATTCAGGACTCTGGATGAAGTCCTTGGCGATGCCAGTGGGGTGACCGGCGTGCGGCTCAAAAGCGTACAAGACGGCAGTACCGAGAATCTGGCACTCAAGGGTTGCTTCATTGCCATTGGCCATTCACCCAACACCGATATCTTTCAGGGACAGCTGGACATGGAGGGGGGCTACCTGGTCACCAAGACCGGGCGCAATGGTTTTGCCACCCAGACCTCTGTGCCCGGGGTATTCGCCGCGGGTGATGTGCAGGACCATGTCTACCGGCAGGCGATCACCAGCGCAGGCACAGGTTGCATGGCCGCCCTGGACGCGCAGCGGTTTCTAGAACAGGAATCCTAGAACCCAACCCACAGCCTTGAGTCACCGGGCCACTTGTAGTCAAGGCCTAAAACCCAGGCAAATCGTCTATAATGGTGGGCTTGGCCTGAAACGCTCGCAGTTGATTCAGCGCTGATAGATGCACAAAATGGGTTACCGCCACCCTTATGGCGAGGTGAGGCGGGTTCCGATGCCAACAATCCAGGTTCATCCTGCTGATGGCCATTGACCGCTGTTGAAAAAGAAAGCGAAGTGTCCCTATGGCACGCATATGCGAAGTGACGGGCAAAGCCCCGATGGTAGGAAACAATGTTTCCCACGCCAACAACAAAACCAAGCGCCGGTTTCTCCCAAACCTGCAATATCGTCGTTTCTGGGTAGAGTCTGAAAATCGCTGGGTACGCCTGCGTGTTTCCAGCGCCGCCCTGCGTCTGATTGACAAGAACGGCATTGATTCCGTACTTGCCGATCTTCGTGCACGTGGACAAGCCTAAGAACTGAACCGTCAAGGCGTCTAAATCTCGACTGCCCTGCACGCATCAGACTAGCTACTTAATACTGAAAGGAAATCCCCATGGCCACCAAAGGCGGACGCGAAAAAATCAAGCTGGAATCCACAGCCGGAACAGGTCATTTCTACACCACCAGCAAAAACAAAAAAACAATGCCCGAGAAAATGTCGATCATGAAGTTTGATCCCAAAGCTCGCAAGCATGTTGAGTACAAAGAAATCAAACTGAAGTAATCCAGTTTTTCTTCCCCCAAAAAATGCCCGCCTCAAGCGGGCTTTTTTTATCCCTCATCAGCGAAATAGACAAAAAAAAGCCCCGCCAAGAAGCGGGGCTTCGATTCCCAAGGGGAATTACTTGCCAGCAGGTGCCGGGGCTGCAGCGGGCGCAGCAGCAGGTGTTTCGGCAGCAGGCGCAGCTGCAGGGGCTGCAGCGGGAGCGGCTGCAGGCGTTTCAGCAGCAGGAGCAGCAGCGGGAGCAGCAGCAGGAGCAGCAGCGGCAGGAGCTTCTTCTTTTTTGCCGCAAGCAGCCAGGGCAACAGCAGCGATCAGGGTAGCCAGAACTAGAGACTTTTTCATTTATTTACCTTAAGAAAGTTAATTGATGACAATTTCCGGAAATTGCCAGGACGTGAAATCCTGACGGGACAGCCTAGCTCGAGCAAAACTGTTCCGGGGCGGATTATATATAAATCCCTAGGGCATACCCTTACGCGAAATCCCTAGGCCTTGCGGAAAGGTTGCGCCTATCCCCTGGGATGATGCTGTGCATGCAGGGTCTTCAGACGCTCTCGGGCAACATGAGTGTAGATGGTCGTGGTCGAGATATCGGCGTGCCCGAGCAGCATCTGGACAGCGCGCAGGTCTGCGCCGTGATTAAGCAGATGGGTGGCAAAAGCATGGCGCAAGGTGTGAGGAGAAAGAGGCGCATTGATACCGGCCTGGGTTGCGTACTTTTTGACCATCAGCCAGAACATCATGCGTGACATCGCCTGACCAGACTTGGCACCTCGCTGAGTAACAAATAGTGCCTCCGACTGTCTGGCCTGCAAAATTTCTGGCCTGGCCTCTTGCAGGTAACGCCTGATCCAATGGGCAGCGACCTCACCAAAAGGTACCAGCCGTTCTTTTTCGCCCTTGCCCATCACGCGCAGGACATGTTCATTCATGCCGAGATGGAACAGCTTCAGGCCAACCAGCTCACTCACACGCAGTCCACTGGCGTACATCAGCTCCAGCATGGCGCGGTCGCGGATCGCTATCGGCGTTGCCTCACCCGGGGCCAGCAACAAGGCTTCAACCTGAGCTTCGGACAGGGTCTTGGGAACCCGTAGTGACTGTTTGGCAGACTGCAGGCGAAGGGTTGGGTCAGAGACGATGCGTTGCTCGCGCAGGGCCCAGCGGTAATACCGCTTGAAGACAGTGAGCCGTCGATTGGCAGAAGTAGCCCGCGTCGCTGCGTGCCGGTCAGCAAAATAAGCGCCGAGGTCGGCTTCACGCGCCTGATCGAGGTTCATTTGGTGCTGTGCCAACCAGCGTGCCAACAGGCTAAGGTCGCGCCTGTAGGCCGACAGGGTGTTGACAGACAGCCCCTCCTCTAGCCAGAGCGCGTCAATAAAGGCATCGATAGAGTTATCCATGCCCCGACCCAGCGTCTTTCAGTCCAGTGTCAGCTTGGACGTCTCAACCACTTTCTTGTAAACAGCGAATTCTGCTTTCATCTGCTCAGCGAATTGCGATGTCGTATTTCCGATGACGATAGATCCCGTTCCTTCAATGCGCTTGCGCACTGCTGGATCTTGCAGCACTTGGCGTGCGCTGGCATTGACCTTGTCGACGACTTCCTGCGGTAATCCCTTGGGCCCAAGAATGCCGTAATAAGCCATTCGGTTGACAGGCTCGAGACCGACTTCCTTGAAAGTCGGCACATTCGGAAGCTGGGCAAGTCGGTTTGGTGCCGCCACGACGATGGCGACCAATTTACCGCTTTGGATGAAAGGCAATGCAGATGGCAGATTGTCAAAAATAATCGGAACCTGACCAGCTACTGTGTCGTTCAAGGCGGGGCCAGCACCCCGGTAGGGAATGTGCGTGATAAAGGTAGCCGTCTGACTTTTGAACAATTCCATCTGCAGATGACCGATGCCACCCGTTCCGGAAGAGGCAAAGGAGTACTTGCCTGGCGACTTTTTCAACTCAGCAACAAATCCCTTGAAATCCTTGGCAGGAAATCCAGGGTGAACGGCAATCACATTCGGTGTGGCTGCAATATTGATGATGGGTGTGAAATCGGTCAGAACGTTGTAAGGAATTTTTGGGTTGATGGCCGGGTTGGCCGCAGTAGTGGAGACCGTAGCCATGCCCAGCGAGTAGCCGTCAGGATTGGCCCGGGAGGTTTCCAGAGCCCCCACCACACCCCCACCACCGGCCTTGTTTTCCACCACGACCGGTTGGCCAAGCACCTTACCCAGCGGCTCGGCAATGACGCGCGCCACGATGTCGGTGGTTCCGCCGGGGGCGAACGGTACCTGTAATTTGACAGTTTTGGTGGGATAGCCCTGAGCAAAAACGGCCCCGCTAACCAGGACCCCCAACAACCAGAAAGAACGACAACGCATTGATTACTCCAGAAGACAAAAAGAATGAAGGTCTGAAGTATTTTATTGTCCCAAGAGACCGTCACGCAGACGCGTGTCAACCGGATCATCCCCCACAAAAATGGCGAGCATGGCCTGGTAAAAGTCAGCCCCGGGCACGGCGGCCCCCTTGACGACCCCGTTGACACTAAGGACCAGGCCACGTTCAGGCAGGTAATCCAGCGAGATGCTGTCACCCACTTTGGCCACTTCCAGGGAGTCGATGGTTCTGGCAAAACTGGAAGCGCGATCCTGCATGGCAGTCCACTGAGCATCACTGACATTTTTGCGCATGCCGTCAATCAAGGCCTTCTTGATGTCCTCCGCACCAATTTCCATCAACATGCGTAATTGCAGGCGCTTGGCACCGGGTTGTCGCAGGATTTCCGCCCCCCGACTGGCCTTCTGCGGCAGGTACAAGCCAGCCACATAAGCCTTGAAGATAAATACACCCCGTACTCCCAGACCGTTGAGGACCAGATCGTTGGTCTCCAGTCGCAACTTGTCATCGAAGATTTGGCCTGCAAGCGTCGCAGCCTGAGCACTGAAACCGCACAGGCTAAAGCCAAGAAAGAGTGTTGGTAAGAACTTGTGCATGGGTTGTCAACGCACAATGAAAGCCAGGCGATGACATTTTTATGGCTTTGTTGACCATAGAAGGCTTGAAAATGATCAGTTGGCCAGATCTTTCAACTGCCCAAGCAAGCCATCTGATAGGTTGAGCCCGGACACCGAAGCTTTCACCTCCAAGACTCTTCTGCGATCTCCCGCCAGTCGAACACCATCATCGACCAGCATTTCGGCGATCAGTGTTTCAATGCGCTCGTAATAGACAGCGTTACCGGCCAGTGCGCCTGGATCAATGACCACGAAAGCCTGGCCAATCCGCGGCGCGTTACCTTCATCGACAAAGAAGGATGACGCTTCAAAGCCAAACTGGGCGCCAATCACCGCCGTTACCAGCAACTCGACGATCAGTGCCAGCATCGAACCCTTGGGGCTGCTGATGGCACCCAGGGGCAGCATGGATCCTTCCAGTCCTGCCTTGGGGTCGGTGGTCGGCTCCCCGTTTTTATCAAGTGCCCAGCCCAGTGGTATGGTCTTGCCCTCCTTGGCTGCCACCATCAACTTGCCACGGGCAATTTCGCTCAGTGAAAGATCAATCATGAGCGGCATGTGATCCTTTCGGGGGAAAATCGCTGCGACTGGATTGGTGCCGAAGATGGGGTGCCTGCCCCCCGCCGCCGGCATGGCAGCAGGCGAATTGGCAAAGCCCAGCCCCACCAATCCGGCACTCGCCACTGGACGCAAGTGGTCAACCAGCACGCCACAATGGTGGCTGTTGGTGATGCCAACAAAGCACACGCCCAATTCACGCGCCGTTTCGATAGCGGTCGAAGCTGCGAGTTCGCAGGCCGGAAACGCGAGGCCCTGGCCCGCATCGACCAGTACCGCGGCGCCCTTGCGTCGTGCAACACTTGCAACCGCGCTGCCATTGGCCCGTCCGTTTCGAAGGTGCGTGGTGTATTGCGCAACTCGACTCAGCCCATGGGACGCCAAGCCCTGAGCTTCTGCCATCACCAGACTGGTGGCGGTGCTCTCAGCCATGGCTTTGCCAGCTCCCGCACGCGCCAGAGCGCGCGAAACAAGCTCGGTGGCTTCTTGGATAGAAATTTGAGGCATTTCAGCGAAGACTTTCTAGAACTTTGTCTGCGATCAAGAACGAGACGCGCTCATTGGAATCCGCACTGACGCCGGAGATGTGAGGCGTCAGCAAAAGATTGGGGCAGCCCTGCAGGATAGGATCGGATTTCAAGGGCTCAGCGTCGAACACATCGATCGCAGCACCTCCCAAATGGCCTGCACGCAGGGAACGGGCCAATGCAGACAAGTCAACAATGTGTCCGCGTGAGGTATTGATCAGGATTGCGCCAGGCTTCATGGCAGCAATACGGTCAGCATGGAAGAGGCCGCGTGTTGCCTCTGTCAGCGGCACATGCAAGCTTAAAACATCTGCCGTGGCGATCAACTCATCCAATGGGAGATAGTCAGCCCCTGTCTGGTTCAGGATCGGCGCCCCGGGGGCAAGGAGTGGGTCATAGGTCTTCACCATCATACCCAGGCCCATTGCCAGGCGCGCTGTAGTCTGGCCAATGGAGCCAAAGCCAATCAACCCCAGAGTTCGTCCCGCCGTCTCGCGTCCATTGCCCAGAGCACTGCGTGGCCAAAGCCCGTTGGCCACATCGGCGCTGGCCATATAAGCACCACGCAACAACATCATGGTGGTGGTGATCACATATTCAGCTACTGACAGCGCATTGGCGCCAGTGGCCGGAATCACCTGCATGCCCTGCGCTTCGCAGCCCGTGACATCAATATTGTCAAGCCCCACGCCCAGACGACCAATGACTCGACAACGCTTCAGGGCCTGCAGCAAATCACCGCGCACCTGGGTTCGGTTACGAACGATCAAGGCGTCGGCTTCAGCCGCAAGCGTGATTAGTCTGGCAGGATCATCAACCAGCTGGGGATCGTATTGCACGTCGTGCCGTGCGCGAATTTGCGCAACGGCACGCTCGTCCATGAACTCGGTAATGACGACGCGCGCCATGACCAGCTCAGGCCGATTCGTAAAGACGCGTCAGTACAAACTCGCGATGCCCCAATGCCTCGGCAGCTGTCAGCCGACCGTTGGCTGTACGCAGCATGCACTCGAGCAGCTTGTCGCCTGCCTGGTCCAGCGTCATTTCGCGCTGTAGCAGGCCCGAGCTATCCACATCGATATGCTCGCTCATGGTCCGCACAGTCCGGGGATTGGCGCAGATCTTGATCACAGGCAGGATTGGGTTGCCAATCACATTGCCCTGGCCTGTGGGGAAGAAGTGCACGGCATAACCGGACGCGGCGCACAGGGTCACCATCTCGGCTGCCGCTGAAGAGGAGTCCATGAACCACAGACCCGGATGGGTTGGCATTTCGGCTTTGTCAATGACTCCGTCAACCGTACATTTTTTGCCGATCTTCTGAATGTTTCCAAGCGCTTTTTCCTCAATCGTGGTCAAACCACCGGCGATATTGCCTTTGGTCGGCTGACTTTCGGACAAATCACTGGTCTTGTGACGATTGATCATGTCCTGGTAACGGTTGAACATGAACATGAATTGCTCGGCGACTTCGGGCGTTTTGCAGCGCGCTGCAACAATGCTCTCACCCCCGGTGATCTCGCTGGTTTCACCAAAGCACAGATAGTTGCCAAGCGGGTGCAGCTTGTCGAAGGCGTTGCCCACTGTGGGGTTAGCGCCGCAGCCGCTGGTGGTGTCACTCTCGCCACACTTGGTGCTGACCCACAGCTCGGAGATGCCGCACACCTCGCGCTGCTTCTCGCTGGCCCACTGCACATATTCGCGGGCTACCTTGCTGGCCTTCATGATGGTCTCATGGTCGCCATGGCCTTCGATGCCAAAGCCGGTGACGGGCTTGCCTGTGGCAGCAATGCCGTCAACCACTTTCTTGGTCCAGCCATCCTCGATACCGATCACGACCACGGCGGCCACGTTCGGGTTGCAACCAGTGCCAATCAGGGTTCGGAAATGCAAATCTAGGTCGGCACCAAACTGAAGACGACCATAGGGATGCGGAATCGCCAAAGTCCCTTTGATGTTGTGTGCCACAGCCTCTGCCGCCGCATTGGACAAGTCATCCAGCGGAAGAATGATGACGTGGTTACGCACGCCAACCCGGCCATTTTCCCGGCGGTAGCCAAGAAACGTTGTGTTTTTATCAATCACTGACATGTTGAATTCCTTTGTGCTTACCAACGCTTGGTCTTGATGTTGTGAACATGGGCATGCTGACCCACCTGAATGGGTGCAATAACTTTGCCCATATCGATCCCGTATTTCCAGACGGTATCGCCAGCACTCATTTCCTTCAGCGCAATTTTGTGTCCGATAGGAATATCCTGTTTGGCCTTGATCTGAATGGTCTTGTCCTCATCCATGATCCAGCCGGTCAGGTCGTCCCCCGACTTCACACCTTCAACAACGACGACAGCCACGGTGTCTTTGGCATCGTGTAATACAAAATGAATCATTAATGCTCCAGGGTTTACTGTTGAACCGGGATGTGAGTTTAAGGATTGTTCCAGCGCTGTCAATCAAGTCATATATATGACTTGTATGTCTGTCCAGTTCATGCTCAAATCTGCCTTATGAAAGCGAAATCCCAAGCCGTCCTGCCTAATGCGCTTGCCCCTGAAGAGACAGAACCCCTGTACCGACAGGCCAAGCGCGAACTGCAAAAATTGATTGAAGCCCGACACTATGGACCTAGCGAGACTTTGCCGAGCGAAGCCTCATTGGCCAGCGCCTTAGGGATCAGCATCGGCACCCTGCGACACGCAGTCGATGAGTTGGTGCATGAGCATGTCCTGATTCGTCGCCAGGGTAAAGGCACTTTTGTGGCGCCTCACAACCCGGCTCGGTTCTTATTTCAATTTTTTCATGTTGAACCCCGCTGGACCTTTGGTGATGAAGTGCTCGATCGTCGGGATGAATATCCCAGTATCGAATGCATTCATTTCGAAAAAGCTGTGCCCACCGAAGAAGAGGCCATGGCCTTGCGCATCAAGGCTAGCGACTTCGTATTTCGCATAGAGAATCGACTTTTACTTCAAGATCAAGTGGTCATGCATGATCAGCTCGTCTTGTCAGTCACATTGTTTCGTCAGTTAACTGAGAAACGATTCATAGAACGACCCAACACCATCTATGGCCTATACCAAACAGATTTCGGGATCACCGTCTTGCGAGCTCAAGAACGTGCACGGGCCGTCAGTGCCAACCGAAACAGCGCACGGGTGTTGGGTGTACCTCTTGGCGCTCCAGTCATGGAGGTACATCGGTTGGCCTTGAGCTTTGAGGACCGTCCGGTTGAATATCGCGTGTCGACCATCAACACCAGGCACCATGATTACGTCAATACTCTGGCGAAAAAATAAGACCTAAGGGCTGGGTCGGTTTACCTAGAAGAATCTTTGGTGTGCGGGGGGCCGCAGGACTGGCGCACAACCAACGCAATGTCTACCTCCGTCTGAGACTGAACATTCTCATTTCTCAACGAGGCAAGCAAACGCTCGGCGGCCAAACTCCACATGTGCTCTGTAGGCACCCTGACCGTCGTCAATGCTGGCTGCAAGTGCTTTGCCATTTCCAGATCATCAAATCCAACCAGGGAAACATCCTGTGGCACTCTCATCCCCAAATGTGAAGCCTCCAGCAGAGCTCCAAAAGCCAGCACGTCGTTACCGCAAATCACCGCTGTCGGCCGAGACTTTTGGCGCATCAAACTTCTCATACCTTCGCGCGCCTTATCCAGGGTGTAGGGGCACTCCACCAGAAAATTGTCAGGCATCGAAATGTTTTCACTTTGCAAAGCCTCCCGAACCCCCTCAAGCCGCTGTAGGGCTCTGTCATTGTGGCGTGTCACTCCGGCCAGCATGGCAATCCGTCGATGCCCTAAGTCCAATAAATATCGTGTGACTTGGCGCATGGCAGCGGCATTGTCAAAACCAACACTCAGACTCCCCTTTCGCCCAGGGTGAACCATGACATGAACACATGCAAGCCCCTGCTGATTGATAAAACGCAGCAACTTCGTGGATTGACTGAAGCCGCAAAGCACAAGCGCATCCACTCCTCGCGCGACTAGGTTAAGTACCTGCTTTCTTTCCGCTTCAGGATCGAAGCCGCTGGTTGCCACAAGCAATTGAAAATCTTCTTGAGTAAGACGCCTTTGCAAAGCATCAATTGCCTGGGAAAAAATCGCATTATCGATGGTGGGAAAAACGGCACCAATGGTTCCGGATCGCTGTAACATCAAAGCTCTTGCGCCTGCGTGTGGTACGTAACCAAGCTCAGTGACTGCGTCAAGAACCTTTTTTCTCAGGGTATCACGGACCGTATCAGGCTTGTTTAAAACGCGGGAGACTGTGGCCGTAGAAACACCCGCACGCTTGGCAACCAAATCGATTTTGGGTCGCATGCTGGGTATCTTTGACATCCTATTAATGTACGCGCTTTCAAAACGGATCGGCGCAATCTCCTCAGTGGAAACCCCAATATAAATTTGATCTAGGAGGGTTGACGGGGTATTTTTTTGATCAATAATGAAAGCGCTTACAAAAAATCGTCTCAGCCCCTTACCAAGACAAAAAATTCCAGCCTGTTGAAAACCACTTCTCTGGCCTGGATTCAACTTGCACCTGCAATTGTTTGCCTGGAACTAGGAGATGATGCAAACATGCCTTGCTAGTGGTTGCTGAAATTGTTTTGGCTGCATCCAAGATCCTTCCTTGGCGCTGGCCGGATGGGGCGAAATAAGAAGCCTGCCAGCCTACAAACTGACCGGCTTGAATTAGCCATGTATGTAACCTTTACCGACCAGGTGGTTCCGTCACCACCCATCAGATTCTCATGACAACCACCTACTTGAAAAGAGCCAGCAAAACCCCCGAGACCGAAACGGCAACTGCCCGGAAAGTGGTCACGGAGATGCTTGCTGAAATAAGTAAAAATGGCGAATCAGCCGTCCGCTCATATGCCAAAAAATTAGATGGCTGGGATGCAGACATTGTCATGACGCGAGCGGAAATTAACCGACGTGCCGCCGAAGTACCCAACAGCGTGAAGCGGGATATTGATTTTGCAATCAGGCAAGTCAGCGATTTTGCTCATGCTCAGCGAAAGTCGCTCTCTGACTTCTCCGTGAAATTGCACCCCGGCGTGACCGCTGGCCAACGCGTGATTCCGGTCAATGTGGCAGGTTGCTATGCACCCGCTGGTCGTTACGCCCACATTGCCTCTGCTTATATGGGAGTCGCTACCGCTAAAGCCGCTGGAGTCCAAACCATCGTGGCCTGCTCGGGCCCATTTCGCGGTGGACCCATGCACCCCTATCTGCTGTATGCCTTCGACAAAGCAGGCGCCGATGTCATCATGACCCTGGGTGGAGTTCAAGCTATCGCTACCATGGCCGACGGCTTGTTCACCGGCAAACCGGCTGATGTGATCGTGGGCCCCGGAAACAAGTTTGTTGCCGAAGCCAAGCGAACTCTATTTGGAAAAGTCGGAATTGATGTGTTTGCTGGCCCCTCTGAGGTAGCTGTGATTGCAGACGAAAGTGCGGACCCTGCAATCGTCGCCAGTGATTTAGTGGGACAAGCGGAGCACGGACATGAGAGTCCGGCTTGGCTCTTTACGACTTCCAAGGCACTGGCTCTAGAAGTCATCCAATTGATTCCACCGCTCATTGACGCTCTCCCGCCGACTGCGCGAGATGCGGCAGGAGCAGCCTGGCGTGACTATGGCGAGGTCATAGTCTGCGACTCCCGCGAGGAAGTCGTTACCATTTCCGACCAATATGCAAGTGAGCATCTTGAAGTGCATGCGAACGATCTAGATTGGTGGTTAGGCAAACTCACCTGTTATGGCTCCTTGTTCCTGGGTGAGGAGACAACTGTCGCTTATGGTGACAAGGCCAGCGGCCCCAATCATGTCTTGCCTACAAAAGGGGCTGCACGTTACTCAGGTGGATTGTCTGTCCATAAATTCATGAAGACACTAACTTGGCAGCGCATGACGCGTGATGCGGCCCGCGACATCGGCGAGGTCACGGCACGCATTTCTCGACTTGAAGGCATGGAAGCGCATGCCCGCACCGCGGATGACCGCCTCGCCAAATATTTTCCAGGTGATTCTTTTGATCTCGGCGAGCCTGTTTCCCTTTGATTTCCCAATTCAAGTTCCGTAAATCACTACTGAGGAGTTTTAATGAACCACTACCGATTTGTCCGTTCGCTTGTTACTTTGGCCTTGGTTTTTGCCAGCAGTTGGGTCAATGCGCAACCTTTTCCATCCAAGGCTGTCACCATTGTCGTACCCTTCCCTGCAGGCGGTGCACTGGACCTCGTGGCCCGCAGTATCGCTGAAGAAATGAGGGGCGACCTGGGTCAACCGGTGATCGTTGATAACCGACCAGGGGCCGGTGGAACCCTGGGTTCCAGTATGGTTGCGCGCACTGCAGCTGACGGGTACACGATTCTTCTTGGATCGGTGGCCACTCACGCCATTGCTGCCGGGATCTATCCGAAGCTGCCCTATGACCCACTGGGTGACTTTGCCCCAATTTCACAGCTCACAAGCAGCCCACTTGTCCTGACCAGTTCGCTGCAACTGAAAGTCAGCTCGGTCGCAGAACTTGTAACGAAGGCCAAATCAGAGCCGGGAAAGTTGAACTATGCATCCACTGGTAACGGCACGGCGGTCCACATTGCCGGGGAAGCATTCCGCTCGGCCGCAGGCATTGAAGTACTTCACGTCCCCTACAAGGGCGGGCCACAAGCCATCACGGCCCTGCTCTCTGGTGAAGCAAATTACATCATTGCCAATCCGCAGTTGGTGATGCCTCATATCAGGTCGGCCAAGCTGAAAGCCCTGGCTGTAACAGGTGATGCTCGCATGGACGCCCTGCCAGATGTTCCCACCCTGAAAGAAGCTGGCGTCTTGGGTGTCAATGTCTCAACCTGGTTCGGCTTGTGGGCCCCCAAGGGTACGCCAGCGGCCACCATTGAAAGACTGAACGCTTCAGCCCGCAAGGCATTGAACAGCACTGAGGTCAAACGCAAGTTACAAGCGCAAGGCGACTCCCCTGTTGGTAGCACTGCCAGTGATTTTTCGGCCTTTGTGCAAGCTGAACACAAGTACTGGGTGAATTTCGTACAGTCCGCCGGCATCAAACTTCAATGAATTTCCATTAACCATTCTGAGACAGCATGTCAAAACCTAATATTCTTGTAATTCAAGCTGATCAACTGACAGCCAAGGTACTTCCGATGTACGGTGGTAGCGCTCACGCCATACCCAACATGAACCGTCTGGCAGAGCGAGGCGTCACTTTTCTTAACGCCTATTGCAATAACCCGGTTTGCGCTCCCTCACGGGCTGCCATGCTGACGGGTAGACTGTCTTCAGCTGTTGCCGCCTATGACAATGCCGGCGATTTTCCTTCGTCCACCTTAACGCTTGCACATTACCTCCGACATCAAGGCTATCGAACCTGCCTGTCTGGCAAGATGCACTTTGCTGGCGCTGATCAACTGCATGGCTTCGAAGAGCGGGTGACCACTGACATCTACCCCTCTGATTTTGGCTGGACCGCTGACTGGACCCAGACGAGGCAACCTTATGCGCCATCACGCATGAGCCTGCGCTCGATCGTCGAAGCGGGTCTATGTGAGCGTAACATGCAAATTGATTATGACGAGGAGGTCGCCTACAAAGCTGAGCAGTGGCTCCATGACCATGTTCGCAGCAGTGATAAACGCCCCTTCATGCTTTGGGCATCGTTTACCCATCCTCACAACCCCTTCATCACAACAAAAAAATTCTGGGATTTGTACGAGCATGAAAAGATAGATCTGCCTCGAGTACCCTTCATCCCGATTGCCGACCGTGATCCGTGGTCGCAACGCTACGCCTACACCATCCGGGTTGATGAACATGACATTTCTGAAGAGCAGCTGCGCATCGCCCGGCACGCCTATTACGCAATGACCTCGTACTTCGACGCGCAAGTCGGCAGATTGCTGGAAGTGTTGGATCGAACTGGCACCACCCAAAATACATATGTCTTCATCGTCTCGGATCATGGCGAGATGCTGGGAGAGCGAGGTTCGTGGTTCAAATTTCAGCCATTCGAGGGTTCGGTTCGAATTCCCATGATCGTGGCTGGCCCCGGACTGAAGCAAGGTCACACAGAGGAGCGCGGAGTATCTCTGATGGACCTGCTACCGACCTTCAATGATCTGGTGTCCGATGGCAATCCCGTGGCACCGATCGACCCACTGGACGGAGTTAGCTTCGCCGACATGCTCCACGGCACAGACACTACACGCGGTGATGACGTGATGATGGAATTTCTTGGCGAAGGTGTTTTCGCGCCAGCCTGCATTTTGCGACAGGATGGCTTCAAGTACGTCCACTGCAGACATGATCCTCCCATGATGTTCGACCTTAACAATGATCCTGACGAACTTCACAACCTGGCCGGTCAGCCTGACCATGCGGCTCGACAGGCAAAACTTCATGGCGAGGTGATGAAGCGCTGGAATTATGATGAGCTGGAGCAAACTATCCTAGCTTCTCAGCAACGACGTCTTTTCGCTCAAGAGGCCTTATTGCAGGGTCGCTGGACTGCTTGGGACTACCAGCCTGTGGATGATGCTACCCGGCGCTATGTGCGCGGCGCGATTGATCCCAGCACTACTGCGACCAAGGCAAGGCTGCGCTATCCGTTTGTCGCAGAGGTTCCACCCCACCACCCACGTGACCCAAGGGCAGACCTTGGTGTAACGCCTGCATGTGATGGACGTTAAAGGTAGGCTCTTACTCTAGGTCGGCATGCTCGGGTCACTGGCGGCAATTCTGGTGCCGGTCGTGCCATGGCAACGGTTCCTGGAGCGACCGGTGCAGAAGTCTGGCTTGTGGCCAGACAAACAATCAGACGCATCTCAGCCGCTCAACACTTCGAAGACCATGGAGTACATGATTGCTGACTGGCTGCCGGCCCCACACGAATATGAGATCTGCAAGCAGTTGCCCGCGCACAGTACGCCTGTTTCACTAGCTGATGGATCGGTCTTTTTTTGTCGAGAAGTACTTTTTCAGCGCCAGGGTAAAGTCAGAACGGGCATGATTTGCTCGCTCGAGCAGACCAACACTTCGCTTAACTTTCACTCCAGACAGGGAGACGATTCGCAACCCCTGATCTCGTGTCCAGTCCACGTTGGCTAGTTTGGGAACAATGGCAATTCCAAAACCCTGGCGCACGATCTCAATAATCGCTTCAAAGGAATTGAGCTCCATGGCTTCCTTTGGCGTGACCTTACATTGCCTCAAGACCTCGCGCACCAAATAGCCACTCCAGGTGCTTGGATCAAAGCGAATAAACGGGCACTGCGAGAGCATCTGAGAGCCATCTGATGGCATATCAAAATGAGGCTTACGGGGTACCACCAAAACCATCGGCTCGCTGTACAACGGTGTCCAAATCAGGTTCGCCGGCAAGGGATGTGGTGATTGAATCACTACCGCAGCATCCAGCTCTCCCCGCTCGACTTGACGTGTGAAGTCAGCCGACATGCCCGCACGCAGGCGGACCTCAAGTTTTGGATATTGCTTCCGGATATTCCACAGGGCATCTGCAAACGACCCCATCAAGGCAGACACCAGGGCCCCCACCGCCACCGTTCCCATCGGTTCATCGGGATCACCGCCAACGCCCAGCGACTCGTAACGCACCAGCAGATCCTTGATCATGGGCACCGTCTTGCGGCCCGCTGTATTGAGCACAACCGCCCGCGCACTTCGGTCGAATAACTGCTGGTTAAGCTCGCTTTCCAGCGCACGCATCTGCAGACCGACGGCAGCTGAAGTCAGGCCAACCTCTTTGCCCGCCGCCGCAAAGCTGCCATGCTTTGCCACAGCCAAAAATGTTTTCCAGGTTCTGACAGTACCCACGGATGAAACTCCAATATTCTAGATAAACTATTTCTTTATCTCATAGCAATGATTATTAGCTTTTATTTTTCCTAAAAACAACCAGAATCCACTCATGTCTAAAAATCTTCAGGTCAAGGTCTGGCGTGGCAAAGAAGCTGGCGATTTCGTCAGTTACGAAGTTCCGCGCCATGAAAGTCAGACCGTTCTGGATGTTGTGACCCATATTCAGCGACACCTCGAGCCTTCGCTGGCTTATCGGTTTGCTTGCAGAGTAGGGATGTGCGGATCCTGCGCCATGACTGTCAATGGTCAGGCACGCTGGACATGCCGCACCCATGTTGCCAAGGTTGCCAGCAACGACCAGTTGGAGATTGCCCCGTTATCGCACCTGCCCG
>JAFMFB010000072.1 GCA_017856435.1 Burkholderiaceae bacterium | reverse complement strand
GGTTCGGCGGGGTTAAGGCGTGGCTAAGGCGGCTTTATACCGAGGCTAGGCCAGGATGCGCCCGGGTTTAGGCTGGATTGAGGGCCAACAGATAAAGCTGTACCGCAGCGTGTACGAACAGGGTGTCAAAACCAACAAAGAGTTGGGTGACGCAATTGGCCAGAGAAGTTCAATTCAATGACCTTGGCCTGCTGCTATCTCTTCAAATCACAGATTTCAGCATCAAATCGAATGAAAAGATCTGCGCCTGATTGCCCAGCAGGTCTAAAAGGCCTAGGGTGTCAATACGGCTTGACCTGATCAAACATGTTTGAACACCGACAGCAGGTCGGTTGAGGCATGGGTCGGCTTGTCAAGGTCGACATGTTCCTTGATATGAGAAATGTGTTCCCTCATCAGCTTCTCAACAAGATCCTGATCACCCGAGCGAAGTGCCTGAATCAATCCAGCATGCTCGTCATCGCGACAATTGACGACGCCAGAATCACCGAACATGCCGATGATCAATGAAGAGCGAGTCACCAAATCCTTAACCATTTGCAGCAGAACATAGTTGCCAGAGACCTGCGCCAGAGCGGTGTGAAACTGACCTGACAAGCGGATAGCGGCCTGACGATCGCCCGCAGCATGCGCCCGCGACTCTTTGATCAGATGTCGTTCGAGAGCGCGCAGATGGCTGGGTTTAGCCTTGGCTACGGAGATGCGCGCAATGGCAGGCTCGAGCGCGAGTCGAGCCTCAAAAATCTCGCGGGCCTGCGCTGCGCTGGGCTTCGCAACAAATGCCCCCCGATTGGGATGAAGCTCCACAAGTTGGCGGTCAGCCAACAACAACAAGCTGCGGCGGATGCGCATCCGGCCCACGCCAAAAACCTGACACAACATCGTTTCCGAGAGCTTGGTGCCAGGCGCAAGTCTCTGGTCGATCAGCGCGTCGTAAACTCGCTCGACGATTTTTTCCTCCTCTGCACTTTCTTTGCTAGGCCCCATATTGATCCTGATCCGGGAAGGTTTTGATGTATCTGCTTTCGTTCAAGTACACAACATGCACAAGCGTGGTGCAAAAATCTCACAACCTGTGATGCAGTGCACTTAAATCGGCTCGCGCAAGTCTAGCCGCAACGCTTCTGGCAAGGGGCAGAAGCCCCAACCAAATCTGGCACAGGTATTGCTCAGTTTAGAGGGTAAGCCGCCTGAAACCACTCTTTTAGGTGTTTACCCTAATAGGGAAAATTGTTAACAATCTAGACAATCCATTTACCAACCTTTCTGGTGCGTGTTTTTGGGTTGGACGCTTCAACCTGCAACTTTTTGGAGAATGCTCATATGCAAAAGCGATACTTTCTCAAATCCACGCTGCTAGCCAGCTTGGCCAGTTTGGCAATTGCGCAAACCGCGCTCGCCGCAAACCCTGTCCTAAAGATCGGATTCGTTGGCGTAACATCCGGCCCAGCAGCCGCCTGGGGAATTTCTAACCAGCGTTCGATGGAAACCCGCGCAGCCTGGATCAATGAAACCGGCGGCGTCAAGATCGGCGGCACAACCTACAACGTACAGATCGTTGCTTTTGACGATCAAAAAGACCCTAGGCGCGCTATTGCAGGTATGGAAAAGATGGCCCAGGAGGGCATCCACTATGTGGTCGGCCCCAACGTCGATGATGGCGCTGCTGCGGTACGCCCAGTTGCCGAGCAAAAAGGCATCATGTACTTTCCTTACGCTTTTCCGAAATCGCTCTATACCAAGCCTGCATCCAATGCGGTCCTTGGCATGGTGGCCAACTATCAGTCGGGACCGGCCATCTACAAATACCTGATGGAAAAGAAGGGTATCAAGAGCGTGGCATTCGTGGCAGCAAATGAGTCCGACCCATTGAGCCAGCGCGATGGTGGCGTGCAAGCTGCTAAGGCCCTGAAACTCAATGTCACATCGGCAAACGTAACCTACCAGGTCGACACCACTGACTTCACGCCAGTTCTGTTGCCAGTGCTGAAAACCAAGCCCGACCTGTTGGTATTGTCCGGCGTTTCGCCAGCCAATGCGCCTCAGTTGATCCGCTCAGCGCGTGATGCCGGTTACAAGGGTCTGATCTCCACAGAAACCGCTCAGGACGCCAATGTGCTTAAGGAAGGCGCTGGCAAACTCGCTGATGGTTTCATCTCAGTGGGCGGAGCCTCAACGCCAGAACTGGCTTCTGACAAGATGCGCGAGTTTGTCAAGCGTTACACCAAGATGTTTGGCGAGTACAACGACGAGTCCAACACCAAGGTTTACGCACTGGAATACATTCTTGAAACCCTGAAAGCTAACCCTAAAGCCATGAAGGACGTCAAAGAGTTTCAGAAAACCATGGACAGCTTTGAAGCGCCCAACCCCTACATGGTGGGCAATGCCAAGCTGAAATACGTCGGCAAGACTTCGTTCGGTCAGAAACGTCAGGTTTCCGTGCCTCTGGTGGTCAACGAATACAAGGATGGCAAGTTCCAAACTTTGTTTGTTGCACAGGTCGATTGAATTGACCCGTTCTTCTTGAACCTCTAATCCGGGCGCGTGGAACGCGCTCGGATAGTTGCCAATTCCCACATGGAACAAATCATCGTTAACGGCCTTTATCTAGGGACGCAGTACGCACTTATTGCACTGGGCCTGACGCTGATCTTTTCACTGATGAACGTGCTCAATTTCGCGCACGGCCAGATGTATGTGCTCGGCGGTTTTGTCACCTACACCGCTGTTGTTCAGTTCCAATTACCTTTTCTGGTCGGCGTTTTTTTGTCGGCTGCAGTGTTGGCTGTAGTCGGGGCGCTGATCGAAAAATTTCTGTTTCGTCCCGTCATAAAAAAATCGCTTCGCGAAGAAAGCACCATGCTGCTGGCTGCAGGCATTGCCTTCTTTCTGGACGCCATCCTCCTCCTGCTTTTTGGGGAAAAACAGCGAGGGGTTCCCAAAATTATCGACGGCGTTCTGAACTGGGACTTCATCATCGTCATGCCATATGACCGTATCGCCATCGGCTGTCTGGCAATCCTAATGATTGTCGTCTTCATTTTGTACATGCAGTACTCACGCACGGGGCGGGCTATGCGCGCACTGGCACAAGACAAGGTGGCGGCAACGCTGATGGGTGTGAATGTGGATCGCTACTCCATGATCGGGTTCGCGTTGGGCGCCACCCTTGCCGGTTTGGTCGGCGGCTTGCTGGTAGCCATCACCGGAATCAATTTGGGCATGGGCGGGCCTGCTTCGATCAAGGCATTCATGATGATCATGATTGGTGGAGCTGGTGTGATATCCGGCGCCATTGCGGGTGGCTTTATTCTGGGCATGATGGAAAGCGTCGGCCTTACCGTGTTGGCTGAATACGGCGACATCACCTACCTGGTAATCTTTGCCTCGCTGATGGTGTTTCTAGCGATTCGCCCGCAAGGGCTGATGGGTAAGCCATGGGGTTGATGTGAAGCTCGCCAAGACACTAATCTACATCGCCGTTTTTCTGGTGCTCATATATGCGGTCGTACCCTGGGCTATCCTCGCCTCGGGTCGGACCGACTTCTTCTACACGCTGACTTCTGTGGCGCTCTTGTCAATCGCATCGGCTGGCGTTTGGCTCACGTTCTATATTGGCCGCATCAACATAGGACAAGGAGCTTACGCCCTGGCTGGTGGCTATGTCTCGGCCATTCTGGTAATGCAGTATGGCGTGAGCTTCTGGGTCACTCTGCCGCTGGCCGGGCTTTTCTGCGCAGTGCTTTCTGTGCTGATTGGGTTGCCAATACTGCGGCTACGCGGCGTGTACTTTGCCATGGTCACCCTGGTGCTTACTGAAGTGATGCGATTGAGCGCGCTGGCTGCGCCCATCACACAGGGCGCAAAGGGAATCACCTCGATTCCGCTACCCGGAGAGCTTAGCGTGTTTGGCATCACGCTTATACCTGACTTTGCATCATTACAAAATCCAAAGATCGGCTTTTACTGGATGGCCGTCACCCTCATGGTCCTGGCCTATGCCATGCTTTGGCGCATTGTCAATTCACGTCTGGGTCACTTGTGTCGCTCACTACAGCAAAACGAGGAGCTTGCCTCGTCCATCGGAGTCAATATTTCCTATCTGCGCGTCCTAGCTTATTCCATTTCGTCGTTCCTCGGGGGTATTGCGGGCGCGAGCTTCATTGCTATCACCCAGTCAATCTATCCCTCAGCATTTCAGGTGACCGACAGCGTGAACTTCATGCTCAACTGCTTCCTCGGAGGACTTGGCTATGTTTTCGGGCCGATGCTGGGGACCCTGATGCTGTATTTCGGCTGGGACTTGCTCTTCACAGCCGGCTCCTTTCAACTCCTGATTTATTCCTCGCTGATGATTATTTTGATGCTCACCCTGCCCAACGGCGTATTGAGCCTGTTCGATCAGAAGAAGAACTGAGATCATGGCCGCCATTCTCGAAGTCAGACAGGTCAGCAAACGTTTCGGAGGGCTCACAGCGGTCAACGATGTAAGTTTCTCCGTTGAGTCTGGAGAAATTCTTTGCGTGATTGGACCCAATGGCGCAGGCAAGTCCACGCTTTTCAAGCTGATTTCCTCTTTTTTAAAAACTAGCAGCGGCGAGGTCGTGCTTGAAGGTCGGCGCATCAACAACCTAGCCCCCCATGTTGTGGCCCGCTTGGGCGTGGTTCGAACCTTCCAGGAAACCACAATTTTTCGCTCGATGACCGTTAGAGAAAACATCATCGTAGCGCACCATCTCCGATCAAAAGCCTCCTTGCTGGGGTTTTTCCTTGGTAGTCAACAGGCCCGTGCTGACGAAACTACGTTTGGCAGATCGGCCGATGGCATCGTCGACTTTCTTGGGTTGCAGTCCATTCGCGATGAATTGGCGTCCAACCTTCCGCAGGGTCACTTGCGCGCATTGGGTATGGCCATTGGCCTTGCGACCAACCCTAAGGTTTTGCTGCTCGACGAACCCTTTGCAGGCATGAACCATCAGGAAACCATGCGCATGGTAGATCTGGTACGTCGGCTGCGTGATGATCGTGGCCTGACCGTCATGCTGGTGGAGCACGACATGCCGGCGGTGATGAAAATCGCCGACCGCATTGTGGTCTTGAACTTTGGGGAAAAGATTGCCGAGGGCACGCCACAAGAAATCCAGAACAACGAAAAAGTCATCGAAGCCTATCTGGGCTCTGAGGACGCTGCAATTGGAATTTAAGCCGTGAGCAAGATTCTGGAATGCCATAACATCGAGCTGTATTACGACCATGTCTATGCGCTTAAGGGCGTATCGGTCGAGGTTGAGGAAGGTCAAATCGTTGCGCTGATCGGTGCCAATGGTGCCGGCAAGTCGTCGATTCTTCGGGCCATCACAGGACTCTCCAGAATCAAGTCTGGAGAAATACTCTACAACGGCGAACGCCTCGATGGAACCATAGCCTCCCGCATTGTTCAAATGGGCATCACCATGGTGCCTGAAGGTCGCAGGGTGTTTCCTTACATGTCGATCAAAGACAACCTGCTGATGGGCGCCTTCACTCGGCAAGACAAGGCGGGTATTCAAAAAACACTCGACAGCGTGCTTGAGCGGTTTCCACGCTTACGTGAGCGCTTCAAGCAGCAGGCCGGCACACTCTCAGGCGGTGAACAACAGATGATGGTTATCGGCCGCGCCCTGATGTCACAGCCCAGACTGCTGTTGCTGGATGAGCCCAGCCTGGGCATTGCGCCCAAATTGGTTCAGGACATCGCAAGATCGATTGTTGCGATTTCCCGCGACGAAAGAGTCAGCGTGCTTCTAGTCGAACAAAACAGCCGCATGGCTTTGTCGATATCAAACAAGGCATACGCCATGTCCACAGGCAACATCGTTTTCAGTGGGGAATCCAAGACTTTGATGAACGATCCGAGAATTAAGGCTGCCTATCTTGGGGGAGACCTGTAACCATGACACGAATTTTGGTCATCAACCCCAACACCACACCCGGGATGACCGACAACATCGCCGTTGCCGCACGGAAAGCGGCTGGGCCGAAAACCGAAATCGTGGCGCTGACTTCGCCTAGCGGGCCACGTTCGATCGAGGGTTACTTTGACGAGGCCACCAGCCTTCATGGTCTGATGCAATGCATACACACCAGCTCTGCCTTTGATGCGGTAGTGATTGCATGTTTCGATGACACCGGTCTGGATGCCGCCCGTTGCCTGACCGAAAAGCCTGTGATTGGTATCGGCGAGGCGGCCTACAAAATGGCTTCACTCCTGTGTAACAAATTCTCAGTTGTCACCACGCTGGCCCGCTCGGTTCCGGCACTCGAACACAATCTGCGCCGATATGGAATGCACCAACATTGCGTCAAAGTACGCTCATCTGAGGTGGCCGTTTTGGACCTAGAGCAAGCAAACTCTGCTGCCTGTAACAAGATCGAAGCTGAGATTGAGCGGTCCATCCTTGAAGATAAGGCTGAAGCGATTGTGCTGGGCTGTGCCGGCATGGCCGATCTAGCGGGTTCACTAAGCCAGAAATTTGGTTTACCTGTCATTGACGGGCTGGCATGCGCTGTGGCTTTGGCTGAAAGCACGGCGCGCCTAGGACTTCAGACATCCCGACTGGGTGGCTACGCGCCACCTCCAGCGGATAAACTGGTTCATATTTTTGGGGCTACTACCTACTAGCGCCCCCATCAAACCTGGGCCGTCATCGCTCAGCCGGGCATTGATTAGTACACAGAGATTTTCAAAAGTGCTTGGGTCATAAACCCAACAAAATAGGCCGCACCACCTTTGAATTCACGCCATGATTTCTTAGGCACCACACCTTGACCGTACCCCATTGGCGAGGTGACACCTCTCTGGACCGCTACAAAAAATATGGGTTGCCCCTGCCACGTTAGTACCTGAGCTGGCTGTTGGGCCTTTTTGTCATTGAGATCGGTCCGCTCAACCAGGTTCCATATCTGTGCCTATGACAGCCTGAAAGATATGGAACAACGCCTCGCCAACATGAACGCTGATCGGCAATGGCAAGCTTTCAAGGAAACCAACTGCGGATCCTTTGTTGCCCAAGATAGGAAAATCTTGCGCGGGACGCC
>JAFMFB010000034.1 GCA_017856435.1 Burkholderiaceae bacterium | reverse complement strand
GCGCCAGTAAATTGCCTGTTACCTGCCTGTACATTGCCTGTTACTAGGCAGTGTCCTGTCAACGCAGCGCCCGCTTATTGGCGCGCCTGTTTGAGGGCATGCAAGCGTTCTGCAATTGCCACGCCATCACCCGCTTGTCCTTCATGCGCAAGATAGGTTTCCAGATCTTGCACCGCCAATTGGCCTTGTCCCAGGGCAGCCCTTGTCAAGCCACGATCCCGGTATTCCGTCCATAACTCGGGCTGCAACACCAGCAACCGATCCTGAACCCGAAGCAATCGGTTCAGATCAGTCTGGCTGCGGTACAGCTCCTTGAGATTGCGCAACATCCGAGCAATGATTTCTCGGGAACTGGCAGGGTGTAGAAACTGACCCAGAGCATGTTGCGCATCCTTTGACCCCAGCAGCTGCTCTCGAAAAGGCTCCAGACGGTCCATCAGTTCCTCACGACTGAGCGATTCGCCACTGAACGGGTCTATCAGCACCTGTCCTTGTGACAAAGTTACCCGAACCAGGAAATGGCCTGGAAAAGAAACGCCTCGGGCCGCCAGCCCCAAGCCCTGTGCGAGTTCCAGCCACACCACTGCCAGAGAAATCGGAATTCCGCGCCGGGTTTGAAGCACGCGGTGCACAAAACTGTTGTCAGGGTCGTGGTAGTTGTTGATGTTTCCTGCAAATCCAAGTTCATTGAAAAAATACTGGTTGAGGACACGCAGCTTGTAAACACCGGGGGCATCGGCCGGAATCCGGCCACGCACGGCCGCCAGAAGTCGGTCCACCTCGGACAGCACAGCCTGCAGATCAAGATCAGCGTCCTCATCCTGGGCCAGGCTGATGGCAGCTTCCAGCAACGGCAAGTTATCGTCAGCCTGAACCAGCCAGGCAAAATAACTGAGCGGTGTTGGACTGGCGTAGTTTGACTTCATCAGCGTCGTATCAATTGCATCAAATTCATGCCAAGCATTCTGGCGCTACCCAGATAGATGGTAGCGGCCCCCAGCAGGGCCAGCACCAGCCATCCAACGCGAACCAGGGGCTGATCACGCAGCGCCAACCAGGGCAGTGACGAGGCCATCCAGGCAAGAAAAATCATCAATAGGATGCTGGCAGAGCAAACCTGCACGGCAAACCGGCCCCAGCCCGCCATCGGTTGATAACTGCCACGCCGCTTCAAGCCGACCAGCAACCAGGTGGCGTTGATCAAGGCTCCGAATCCAATCGACAAGGTCAGGCCAGCATGCAAAAAATTAGGCACCAAGGCCAGATTCATCAGTTGCGACAGGATAAGGACCACGATGGCGATTCGAACCGGCGTGCGGACATCCTGGTTGGCGTAATAACCGGGTGCAAGGACCTTGACGGCCACGACGCCCAGCAGTCCAATCCCCCAGCCCAACATCGCCACTGAAGTCTGCCTAACATCATGGGCAGTGAAGGCCCCATAGTGATAAAGAACCGCCACCAAGGGCTCTGCGAACACGATCAAAGCGATGGCACAGGGAGTCGCCAGCAACACCACCAGCCGCAGGCCCCAATCGAGCATTTCCGAGTACTGCCGCATGTCACCCCCCGCCTTGGCGGTAGCAAGTTGGGGCATCAGCACAACCCCCAAGGCCACCCCCAACATGGCGGTTGGAAATTCCATCAAGCGGTCGGCATAACTCAGCCAACTGACGCTACCGACTGCCAGATGTGAGGCAATCTGGGTATTGATCAGCAAGGAAATTTGCGCTGCACTGACCCCCAGCAAGGCTGGCGCCATCAGCTTGAGAACCCGTCGGGTGTGTTCATCATGCCAGGCATCTTGCAGCGCCTGCCAGCCCAGACCAATGCGTGGCAACAATTTCAGTCGGCTGAGTGCCCAGGCCTGAGCCGACAGCTGAAGGATGCCCCCCAGCATCACCCCGGCCGGTAGCGCATAAATGGCGGGAATTCCAACTGCGGCAAACCAGGGGGCACCCAGCCAGGCGGCAGCGATCATGCTCAGGTTGAGCAGAACCGGGGTGACTGCTGGGACAGCAAACCGTTTCCAGGTATTGAGAATGCCTGCAGCCAGCGCGACCAGCGACATAAAGCCGATATAGGGGAACATCCAGCGCGTCATGACCACCGCCGACTCGAAGCTGGCACCCGACTGATGCAATCCACTGGCCAGGGACCAGACAAGCACTGGCGCTCCAATCACACCCAGAACACAGGTGATCAGTAAAACTGCCAAAAGCAGGGAGGCCACCCGATCGATCATCCGGCGCGTCGCTTCCTCTCCCTCTTGCGCCCTGGTAGCAGCCAATACTGGCACAAATGCCTGGCTGAAGGCACCCTCAGCGAACAGTCGTCGGAAAAGGTTGGGGATTCGAAACGCCACGTTGAAGGCGTCAGTCAATGCACTGGCGCCAAATGTGGCGGCAATCAGTAACTCTCGCAGCAAGCCGGTGATGCGCGAAGCCAGGGTCAGCAGGGAAACCGTTGAGGCGGCTTTAAACAGATTCACACCGCAGAGTGTAGAGGAACCCTGCCATCTGCTTGTGGATTACTGCCCCTTTGCCAGTGAAAACTGTTAGAATCCGCGGTTCTGCTGACAACATCCACAGACACAAGGAATTAAATTATGGCCTCTGGAAAGCCAAAGAAAAAAAATCCCCGCCTCGCGTCGGGTCGTAAACGCGCGCGTCAGGATATCAAGCTCAATGCAGCCAACAGCTCCTTGCGCTCAAAATACCGTACCGCTGTCAAAAATGTAGAAAAGGCCGTTTTGGCTGGCGACAAGGCCAAGGCGACTGAACTGTTCGGCATGATGCAGGCCGTGGTGGACACCGTGGCTGACAAAGGCATCTTCCACAAAAACAAGGCGGCTCGCGACAAGAGCCGAATTTCAGCCAAGGTCAAAGCCCTGGCCGCCTGAGTTTCAGGCATCGCTCGCAGGGGTCTTCAACCTGAATTCCCCTAGCGCCGTTTGTAACGGGTGCGCTGTCAGCAGAATAAAAAAGCCGTCGTCAGACGGCTTTTTTATTTCCGTTCACGCTGCCAGTGCCATCGGCCCAGGGCTGGACAATACGGTACGGGTTTGAAGATTGTTGTCGTGGGCAAAATTGATACAGAAGTCCCAGGCCATTAACTCGCATTCACGCAGTTCGGGGTGAACAATCACGCACTTCAGGCCGTTGTAGGTCGAAGGCACACACCAGGGCGAATAGACCAGATGCCCCAGATGGGCAGGGACCGCTTTGGGACGAAACTGACTCATCACGCCAGCCAAGCGTTCGGCCCAGTCGCTGGGTCGAAAAACCTCACCTTGCTGAGTCAAGCCAAGGATAAAGACCTTGCCATTTCGCCTTGATTCCATTTATGACTCCCGGTTTTGAATTTTCCCTGACCAAAAACACTATCCGTTTGGTTGATCGTCCGACCCAAAGGAGCAAAGCGCTTAACCTCGGCGCTGTGATTAACTAATATGTATTATATCTTATATAAGACTTGATTTGTAAACTGGGCCGCGCAACCATCCATGCCCCTTTGCGTAGGCCGGGTTGACGATCGATCTGATGGGGTATTGCTTGGGCGACGGGATCACTGGGACTAAAATCACGGCTTAACGGCCCAACCCACGTTGGGCCGAATTTCTTTTGGTGACGTTTGCGGAGTAGACATGAGCGATACCCCAAAAAAAGAGGCAGCCTCCCCCCATGTGATGAATACATATGGGCGCTTGCCCATTGCCCTCGCCCGCGGCCAGGGATGTCGTGTGTGGGACGAAAACGGAAAGTCTTATCTGGATGCGCTCGGCGGTATCGCCGTCAACACCCTGGGCCATAACCACCCCAAGTTGGTGGCCGCCCTGCAGGACCAGCTGACCCAATTGATTCACTGCTCCAACTATTACCACATTCCCCTGCAGGAGGAACTGGCTCGGCTACTGGTGGAGCGCTCTGGCCTGACCAATGTCTTTTTTTGCTCCACCGGCCTGGAGGCCAATGAAGCGGCGATCAAGATGGCCCGCAAATTTGGACATGACAAGGGTATTGAAAATCCTCAAATCGTGGTCTATGAGAAAGCTTTCCATGGCCGCTCAATTGCCACCCTGAGTGCAACCGGCAACGAAAAGATCCAGAAAGGTTTTGGCCCCTTGGTACCCGGCTTTATCCGTGTGCCACTCAATGACCTGCAGGCGCTTATCAAAGCCACCAAGGACAACCCAGATGTCGTAGCGGTATTTTTTGAAACGATTCAGGGAGAAGGCGGCATCAATCCGATGCAGATGCAATACCTGAAGGAAGTCCGCCAGCTGTGCGATCAGCGTGACTGGCTGATGATGATCGACGAGGTGCAAAGTGGCATGGGCCGCACTGGCAAATGGTTTGCCCACCAGTGGGCTGACATCAAGCCTGATGTCATGCCCCTGGCCAAAGGGCTGGGTTCAGGCGTACCGGTGGGCGCCGTGGTCGCCGGACCCAGAGCCGCCAATATTTTTCAACCCGGCAACCATGGCAGCACCTTTGGTGGCAACCCGCTATCCATGCGCGCAGGTGTTGAGACCATCCGCATCATGGAACAGGACAAGCTGATGGACAATGCATCCCGGGTGGGCACTCATCTGATGGCCGGATTACGGCGAGAGCTCGAAGGCTTGTCAGGCGTCAAAGAGATACGGGGTCTGGGCCTGATGATTGGCGTGGAGCTCAACAAGCCATGTGGCGCTCTCACCCAACGTGCGGCTGAAGCGGGGCTGTTGATCAGCGTCACGGCCGACAGCGTCATACGACTGGTGCCACCACTCATTTTTACAACCGAGGAAGCCGATGAGGCCATCGGTCTGCTGGTTCCGCTGGTGAAATCCTTTTTGGCAGAAACCTGAGCGTGGACACGACCATGAAGCTCAAACATTACCTGCAGTTTTCAGACCTGAGCGCAGAGGAATACGCCTACCTGTTTGAGCGTGCTGCGCTGATCAAGCGCAAGTTCAAAGCATATGAAAAATATCACCCCTTAAGCGACCGCACCTTGGCTCTGATTTTTGAAAAAGCCTCCACCCGCACCCGGGTCAGCTTTGAGGCCGGCATGTACCAGTTGGGGGGCAGCGTGGTTCATCTGACCACCGGGGACAGCCAACTTGGCCGCGCCGAACCGATTGAGGACAGTGCGCGCGTCATCAGCCGCATGGTTGACCTGGTGATGATCAGGACTTTCGAGCAAACAAAAATTGAAAGCTTTGCCCAAAACTCACGCGTCCCGGTGATCAATGGGCTGACCAATGAATTTCATCCTTGCCAGATCCTGGCTGACATATTCACCTTTATCGAGCACCGCGGTTCAATTCAAGGACGCACTGTGGCCTGGGTGGGCGATGGCAACAATATGGCCAACACCTGGCTGCAAGCTGCACAACTCCTGGGCTTCACGATCCATGTCAGCACCCCACGTGGCTATGAAATCGACCGTGCCGTGGCAGGCGTCAGACAAGATTGCTTCAAGGTGTTCAAGGACCCCATGCAAGCCTGCATGGGCGCAGACCTGGTGACCACCGATGTATGGACCAGTATGGGTTTTGAGGCAGAAAATGAAGTTCGCAAGACCGCCTTTGCTGATTGGTGTGTCGATTCAGACATGATGCAAAACGCCAAGCCCGACGCCTTGTTCATGCACTGCCTGCCCGCTCACCGTGGTGAGGAAGTTGCTGCCGAGGTGATTGATGGGCCCCAGTCGGCGGTCTGGGATGAGGCCGAAAACCGCATGCATGTCCAGAAAGCGCTCATGGAGTACCTGCTGCTGGGTCGGCTCTGATGTCGGTCTGTACAAACTGCGGCGCCTGTTGTGCCAGTTTTCGGGTTGATTTCTCTACCTACGAGCTTGAAAGCATGGGTGGACAAGTACCCGATGGCCTGGCGTTGGAAATCAATGGCAGTACCTGCCGTCTACGAGGCACCGACCATGTTCCGATCCGCTGCATAGCCCTGACCGGCAATGTGGGTGAACGAGTTGCCTGCGCCATTTACGAGTGGCGACCCTCACCCTGTCGTGAATTCAGCGAAGGCGATTTCGCTTGCAACAAAGCCCGCGCCCGGCATGGGTTACCCGAGCTGGTTTGAGTTGGGCCTCAGCTGAAGTACCCAGACTAATGTCCCGGCGGCTTGCTCATCCGTGCTCACAACGGTAAGTAAGCCATTGACCGCTCGACTGCCGCAGGGCCCTATCAGTCCCAGGCACGTCAACCAATTCCACGACCCTTTCCACCAAGCCCATAGACCCAACTCGATTCGGGGAGGTATGCCCAGCGATCTGATTTACGATAAACTGACAAATCAGAATACAACATCAAGGTGGTTCTTATGCTTTTAAGCTTCCATCGAACGATCCGACTTCTCTTGCTCGTAGCCTTGTCAGTTGGCTGCGCCACAGCGGTGCTGGCCCAAAAATCTGGCGCCAATGCAGACGACCTGGAGATCGCCACCATCAAGCCCCCGCCGCGCGATATCAAGGACGTGCTGCGAATGCTTGATGCGGCGAAACCTGATTTGGCCGGAATTGAGCTTGCGAAACAATGGGCTGCCAAACCAGCGCCAGCGTCTGACTCAGACCCAAAAATACTCAATGAGTTTTACGTCAAACGATCACTTGCCAATCAAAAGCTAGGCCAAATAGGTGACGCGCTCAAAGACCTACGACTGGCTGCCCTGCAATATCCAAATCCACAATTTTCCTATCGAGATTTGATTGATCTTGCCGCATTTGAAATGTTTTCTGGCAACCAGCAAGAGGCTATAAAACAGCTGGAGAAAGTGAAGACAAAAGCTGAGCAAGATCGATTACTGGGCCTGGTAATGACTGTTAATCGACTGATGGTTAGCAACCTTGGAATTATTGGTAATTTTGAAAAGGCCAAAGAATACTTGCGAGATACAGAGGCCACCATGACAAGGCTGAGGGGCAGCCCCAGGCTGTCGGATTTTTTTATCTCGTGGGAGTCCGATCTTGAAGCGACACGCGCCAGCCTTTTTTCGCAGCAGGGTCAATGGATCGAAAGCGAACGCAGTTTCCGAAAAGCCCTTAGGCTTTTCAACCAAGGGTTGGAATTCGCTAAAAGCAATCCTAAAACAGTGGATGAGTTAGCAATTGAGGGGCGCGTTCAAGTTGATGGCAGAAACCTCACACGTCATTGGATTCAAAAAATAGTTGTCTCGAATTTTCAGCTGTCCGAGGTTCTGCTGCAGCAGCGAAAGCTGGCTGATGCCGAATTTCACGCGCGTGAGGGATTGAGCTTAGCTTTGAATAACTTTGGACGTAACTCGACTGATGTTGGACGCGGCTTAGCCCAATTATCCAAAGTGGTGTCAGAGCAGGGCCGATTTACTGAAGCCCTTGTTCTTGCTAAATCCTCCATGGAAACCCAACTAGCCAGCGGAATCAAAGATGATTCCCGTGTCATGGCCCTATCCCGCAAGTTCTACGCCACCGCCCTGGTTGCCAACAGTCAGTTCAAGGAGGCTGACCAGACGTTCAATGAGATGCGGGCCAGCGTTCGCAACAACCCGGATCTGGCCACAACCTTTCCGATCAACGATCTGGATTGGGTGATCGCCATGCAAAAGGTCGGCAAGCATGCCGAGGCTGCTGAAATGACAGAGAACATGCTGAAGTTTCTTCAGTCCAAGTTTGGCAAAAACACGCCCCGTTCTGCCATGGTTCACGCCTTTAATGGTGTTTCGCTACAGCGCCTGGGCAAAGTCAAAGAGGCGCAAGAAGCGTTTCGGCTTGCTATTCCAATCATGGTCGATCAAAGCCGCAACGACGCTGAGAATGACACGACCAGTTACAAACATCAGCAAAGAACTACCTATCTGTTTGAAAACTATCTCAGTCTGCTGGCCCAGGTCGCACAAAACCAACCGGCTCAAGCGCAAGGCGCGGCCGCTGAAGCTTTCCGCGTGGCAGATCTGGCCAAAGGCAGCGGGGTACAAAGAGCACTAACAGCCAGTGCAGCGCGCGCCAACATCAAAGACCCCCAACTGGCAGCCATGGCCCGCAAGGAGCAGGATTTACAACGCCGTACGAACACGCTCTCGGAGCTTTTGACCGGCCTTCTGTCCGCGCCACCCGAAAAGCAATTGCCAGGCATCCAAGCCAAGATCCGGCAAGACATTGACGCCTTCAAGCTGGAACGTGAAAAGCTGAAAAGAGAAATCGCCTTCAAATATCCCGACTATGCCGACATGGTTGACCCAAAACCAGCAACCGTTGAGCGGGCCCGTAGTTTGTTGAGGGCCGACGAGGTACTTGTTTCCTGGTATTTTGGCGATCAGGAATCCTATGTCTGGGCGATCAGCAAAAACGATATTCCCCTGTTCAAATCCATCCCTATGGGCCGTGCCGAAATGGCTGGCCAGGTCAGCCATTTGCGCAAAGCCCTGGATCCAGGCGTGTCGACTGTTGACGAAATTCCGCCTTTTGATGTGAAGGCATCTTTCCAGCTCTATCAAAAAATTCTTGCGCCCGTTCATGCGGGCCTGCAGGGCAAAAAAGTATTGCTGGTCGTGCCCCATGCCGATCTGGGGCAGTTACCGCTTTCAGTGCTGGTTACCCAGGATGCCCCGCAGCCTGCAGCCTCAGATGTGCGGTTCTCCAACTACAAAAGTATTCCCTGGCTGACCCGGGAAATCGCAATTGCCCAGCTGCCCTCTGTCACCGCCTTGACTACCTTGAGAAACGCCCCGCCTGCCAGCGTCAACCGTAAGAATTTCATCGGTTTTGGTGACCCTTTCTTCAGTTCGGAGCAAGCCAAATCGGCCAATCGCGTCCAGGTCTCCAGCTCTCAACTGACCACCCGGGGCGGCGTCCCACTGCTTCTTCGAAGTGCCCCCAAGACTTCTGGCGTCAGTTCGGCTGAGTTGGCCCTGCTCCCCCGTTTGCCTGACACCCAGGACGAGGTACGGGAGATCGCCAAGGTCATGTCTGCCTCTGATGCCGATGTTTTCCTCAATCAGCGCGCGACCGTCAAGGCCGTGATGGAGGCTGACCTGTCAGACCGAAAAGTTGTGATGTTTGCCACCCATGGCCTGGTGCCTGGTGAACTCGATGGACTGAGCCAGCCCGCCCTGGCACTCACCTCACCAGACATTACGGGTGACAAGGACGATGGTCTTCTCACCATGGACAGGGTTTTAAGCCTGAAGTTGAACGCAGATTGGGTGGTTCTATCTGCCTGCAATACTGCCTCCGGCGAAGGCAGCGGCTCGGAAGCCGTGTCCGGTCTTGGCCGCGCCTTTTTCTATGCCGGTGCCCGAGCTCTTCTGGTTTCGAATTGGCCCGTTGATTCTGTCGCAGCCCGCCAGTTGATGACCGATCTGTTTCGACGACAACAGACCGGAAACCAGAAGATTGATAAGTCTGAGGCACTGCGGCAAGCCATGTTGCAACTCGTGGATCAGGGTGGCATGTCCGAACAGCAGACCATGCGGTATTCTTATGCCCATCCCTTGTTTTGGGCGCCCTTTATGGTGGTTGGCGATTGAAGATCACGACGTTGCCAACCGCTGCGCCCAAGGTTCAGTAACTTTCTAGAAATGCTTTTTTTTCGGGAGACAGAAATGATCCGCGCTGTTGCTTCGCTTGTCTTTATGTTTGGGTTCCTGGCCCAGGGCATGGCCCAGACCACCCCCCTGATTACGACCAAGGAGGCTGAATTGCCCCCCGCAGCAGGAAAACTTGCCACCCGTGGCATTTCTCGGGGGCCAGCCGTCAAGGTTGTTTCACCCGAACCCAGTTCGACAGTGAAATCGCCTTTCAATCTCAAAGTGAACTTTGAGGGACGAGGTGGCGAAAAGGTCGACGCAGGATCGGTAAAAGTCACCTACCTCAAATCGCCTTTTGTTGACCTCACACCCCGCCTGCAGTCAGCCATCACCTCGTCGGGTATTGATCTCCAACAAGCCGAGGTACCCCCAGGTGAGCACACCCTGCGTGTGACTGTCAAGGACAGTGCCGGACGTGAAAGCAACAGCACGCTGACCATTGTCGTCAACAAGTGATGAAGTGCCCCTATTGCCTCAGCGAGATTGACAATGAGGCGCTGGTCTGCAAGGTTTGCACCAAAGATCTTTACCTCTTCAAGCCCCTGCTTGAAAAAATTACGCATCTTGAGGAAAAGCTCGCTGCTGTAGCGGCCCCAACAAGTCATGAAGATCGCATCAAAGAACTTCAGGAGCAGCTGGACCATGCCCTTGAACGCCTGAACCCGGTTCGCACCGGACCTCTTGTCTTACTGGGCCAATTGGGGACCTATCTTCTGTTTCCGCTGGGTTTGCTGTTGCTATCCCATTGGCTGATAACGATTGTGCTGGACACACAGCTGATCTATTTGCGAGTGATCTCCATCGCCTTGCCTTTGCCGTTTGGTTTGATGTTATTTGCCAAGCGCAGCCATGCACTACTGCCCTGGTTTGCGGGTACCGTTTTTCTGGCGGTGGCCTCGGTCATTGGCATGGGCTGGATCACCAGCCTGGTTGACCAGACCCCCGTCCTGCCACAAAGCGCATTTGAATGGCGAGAGTATCTGGAGTATGCCGCGAGTATTTCCTTCAGTTTCCTAACCGGAATGTTAATTGGTGGCGTACTACGCTCCAGAAAAAATCAGCAAGGCAAGTTACGTGAGACCGTGTTTAAACGTCTGATCGCCCATCTGGTTGGCGGAAATCTTTCACCGCAGCAATTGGCTGGTCTTATCAAGAAGCTCGAAGAATTAGGCAGCTCGCTTGTAGCCATAGGCACCACGGCCATGTCAGTCTATACCGGCCTGAAAGCCGTAATGGGAAGTTGATTTTTTTGCCCGTCGGTGTCCGCAACAACCAGCGACAGCGTACCTCAAACAGTGCCCTGGGCATTGGTGAAAAGGGCATACACCGAGTGACTTGCCGCCATGAACAATCGGTTGCGCTTGATTCCGCCAAAGCAGACATTGGCACAGCGCTCGGGCAAGTGGATATGCGCAATGGCCGAGCCGTCGGGTGCAAACACACGCACCCCGTCGAGTGACTGGGCATCTGCACCCAGCCTGCCATCGCTGCCCCAGCCGCACCAAAGATTGCCATCCGTGTCAATGGCCATTCCATCAATCGCTCCGGCACCCTTGGCATCAATCAGCAATCGCTTGTGGCTCAGTTCGCCTGCTGAATCCACGCCGTAGGCCCAAATCAGGCGGTTCGGCTTGGCCCGGCTCTCAACCACATAGAGAATGCTTTCATCAGGCGAGAACGCCAGCCCGTTGGGACCAGCAAGGTCACTGAGCACCTGTTGCAATTCACCATTTGTTTTCAACCGATACACCGCATGAGGCAGTTCTGACTCAGCAAAATCGCCCTCCCAGTGCCCGGCAATTCCAAAGGGAGGATCGGTGAACCAGACCGTGCCATCACTCTGACAAATGATGTCGTTGGGCGAATTCAGCCGCTTGCCCTGGTAACTGTCAGCCAGCACCGTCAGCGAGCCATCATGTTCAGTTCGGACAATGCGCCGTCCGCCATGCTCGCAGGTCAGCAGTCGGCCTTGTCGATCGCGCGCATTGCCATTGGCATAGCCGGAGGGAATTCTGAATTCACCCACGGTACCGGTACATTCATCCCAACGCAGGATTCGGTTATTTGGAATATCTGAGACCAGCAGGTAGCGCCCATCAGCAATCCATTGTGGCCCTTCGGCCCAGCGCATTCCGCTGAACAGTTGCTCGACTGAGGCACTGAAGATACGGTACTTCATAAAGCGTTCGTCGAAAACCTCGATCGATGGATCCGGATAGCGGGTATTGGCCTGGAAAGGCACTTCCAGTGCGCTTCCCAGGGTTAAGGTCGGCAGAATGTTCATATCAAAGTCCCATCAGTCGCGGCAGCCACAACGACAACCACGGAATATAGGTCACCATCATCAGCACGACGAACAGGGCGACGAAAAAGGGCATCATGGCACGCGTGACTACACCGATCTTCAGTCGTGCAATGGCGCTACCTACAAAAAGCACCGACCCCACCGGCGGAGTGATCAGGCCAATGCCTAGATTGACCATCATGATCATGCCAAAGTGCACCGGATCAACGCCCATCATCTTCACCACCGGCAACAAAATAGGGGTCAGAATCAATATCAGCGGAGCCATGTCCATCAGGGTGCCTAACAGCAACAGCAAGAGATTGATCAAAAGCAGGATCACATACTTGTTGTCCGACAGGCTGGTCAGAAAGGTGGTGATCTTGAGCGGCAACTGCATCAGCGTCATCAGGTAACCGAAAGCCGCAGCAAACCCAATCAGAATCATCACGATGGTTACGGTTTTCACCGTTCGGTGCACCAGCCGGGGCAGATCTCGCCACTTGTAGTCCCGGTAGACAAACATGGTGACAAAGAATGCCCAAAGTACGGCGATTGACGCCG
This sequence comes from Burkholderiaceae bacterium, assembly GCA_017856435.1. Lineage (GTDB taxonomy): Bacteria > Pseudomonadota > Gammaproteobacteria > Burkholderiales > Burkholderiaceae_C > Hylemonella. The sequence goes on along the minus strand of JAFMFB010000034.1, from coordinate 15,523 downwards.
ACTCGTTCGCAGTAAACACCCCGCTCAGGATCCCTCCCAGGATGATCAGGATCGTCATCAACCCCCAGAGGGCCTCTGCAGCAATTCTGAGTGCCTGGCGCATCGGAATTCGATCGCCGCGTGGAAAATCATTGCGGCGCGCCATGATCAAGCAAAGGATTGCCAGCACCAGCCCCATCAGCAGCCCGGGCAAGACACCCGCCATGAACAGAGCGGCTATCGACACACTGCCACCTGCGGCCAGCGAATAGAGCACCGCGTTGTGGCTGGGTGGAATCAGGATGGCCTGGACCGAGCCGCTGATGGTCACCGCGGTGGCAAACGGACGTGGATAACCTTTTTTCTCCATCTCCGGGATCAGTACCGTGCCAATGGAAGCGGTATCGGCCACCGAAGAGCCCGAAATGGCACCAAAAAAGGTAGACGCCATGATGTTGACCAAAGCCAAACCACCTCGCACAAAACCCACCAATACCGCTGCAAAGGCCACTAGCCTGCGCGCCATGCCGCCCTCGGCCATGATCGCTCCGGCCAAGACGAAAAACGGAATGGCAAGCAGAGAAAACTTGTTCACGCCCGAAGCGATCTGGATCATCACCGCATCCAGGGGAATATCGATCCACCAGGCCCCCACCAGAGCGGCCAGGCCCAGCGCATAGGCAATCGGCACGCCAATGATCATGAACAGCATGAAACTGCCAATCAGAACAAAGGCATCCATGTCAGCCCTGCTCCTGGCTGACCACAGGACGCGCATCCTGCTGACCGAACAGGCGCCGTTCAATGACGAACAGCAGCGTAATGGCAGACCCCAGCGGCAAGGCGGCGTAGGTCACGCCCACCGGCAACCAGGGCAATTCGGCAATGGACTGCCCCAGGGTTTCAAGGCAAAGCCGGGTGCCATACCAGGCGACGAAAAGACTGGCTGCGCCGACCAAAAGATCTGCGAGAAATTCAACGCCACAGCGCAATCCAACAGGCAGGCGCTCGGTCAGCAGGGTCACACCGATATGGGCGTTGGCCCGGTAGGCTGCGGCGGCCCCCACAAAGCTGAACACAATCATCAGCAGAATCGCAATCGGTTCTGGCCACTGGGAGCCGGTACCCAGAACATAGCGAGTGAACACCCCCCAGGGAATGATCAGCGCCATGAAAAAGATCGCCGTACCGGCCAGCCAGATACTGGCCAGGTAGAGGCGATCCATCCAGCGCACGTAGGCTGGTGTACTCACGAGGGCTCCTGTTTCAGAGGAACTCGGTCACTTGACGGCCGCAATGCGATTCATCAGATCGGAAAACTGGACACCGTACTTGGCGCGGACAGGGGCTGTCGCGTCATAGAACGGCTTGTTGTCCATCTCGATGAACTCAACACCCTCAGACTTCAGCTTTGCGGTGTATTCAGCAACCGCCTTGTCCCACAGAGCGCGCTGTTCGATCTGGGCTTCACGCGCAGTCTTCTTCACCAGCGCTTTGTCAGCAGCAGACAATTTGTCCCAGCTTACCTTGGACATCACCAGAATCTCGGGGATTATTAGATGGTTGGTTTGGGTGTAGTACTTGGCCCCGGTCTTGAAGTGGTTGGCAGTGTAGAGACTGGGCGGATTGTTTTCGGCACCGTCAAGCACACCCGTCTGAAGCGCGGTAAACACTTCGCCGTAACCCATGCTGATGCCATTGCCCCCCATGGCATTCATGGTGTCAACAAACAGAGGGTTCCCCATCATGCGGATCTTCTGCCCTTTCAGGTCCTCGGGCTTGCGAACTGGCTTCTTGGTGTAGAGGCTGCGTGAGCCACCATCCATCCAGGCCAGACCAATCATCTTTGCAGGCGAGGCACTGATTTTGTCGAGCAATTCTTGGCCAATGGGTCCGTCAATAACGGCACGCATGTGGGCAATATTGCGAAAGACAAAAGGCATGTTGAAAACATTGACCTCAGGAACCACCGGGCCAACCGGACCCAGCGAGGTGCGCAAGATCTGGATGGCCCCGACCTGGGTCTGCTCGATCATCTCTTTCTCGCCACCGAGCACACTACCCGGGAACATTTGAAACTTGATGCGACCATTGGTGGCAGCGTCGAGCTTCTTGCCCATGCTCTCAACCGCAACTACGGTGGGATAGCCAGGTGGATGGACATCTGCTGCCTTCATGGTCTGAGCCAGTACGCTGATCGAGCCGGCCATGGCCAATGCCGCAATCAGGGATCTTGTAGTGAGCTTCATTGCAAACCTCCTTGGTGAAAAAAACAAAGAAAGATCAATCTTCAAACGGGCCAGTGCGAACAAATGCGCCACCCTGGTAAGTTACAGCCGGGTCGCTGTAATCCAGGGGCGCCTGGCGTCCTTCAGTAGCCACACGAAATTGCTCGGAACTATCCAGCGGACGGAATCCCAGATGGCGGGCAGGCGTGTTATCCCACCATGAGGTGGCGTTGTCCGACATGCCATACACAATGGTATGACCCAGCACTGGCGTGGTCAGGCAGGCCACGACCAGTCGCTCCAGATCGTCGTAGCTGAGCCAGGTTGCCAACATGCGCCGATCTTTTGGCTCTGGAAATGAGGAACCTATGCGTAGGCAGGCGGTTTCGATGCCATAACGGTCAAAGTAAAAACGGGACAGGTCCTCACCATAGGCCTTGCTGATGCCGTAATGTCCATCAGGCCTGGCAGGCATGGTGGCATCAATGACCTGATCCTGCCGGTAATAGCCCGTCACATGGTTGGAACTTGCAAACACAATCCTCTTGACGCCTTGCTTTCGCGCAGCTTCATAGAGGTTGTAGGCCCCAATGATGTTGGCCTGCAGGATCAGATCAAAAGCTTGTTCGGTGGAAACCCCGCCCAGATGGACCACGGCGTCCACACCAGCTAACAGTTTGAGTATGCCTGCCCGGTCTTCCAGACGAACCGGCATGAGTTCTTCGCCAGGCTGAGCCGAGCCGAGATCGGCCACATCACTAAGCCGCAAGACATCGCAACGTGCCTTGAGACGGGGTCGCAGCACCTGGCCCAGCCCACCCGCGGCACCGGTCAGCAACAGGCGCTTGAAACGCAAGGGTGAAATGTGCACTTGAGGGGTTGTCATAGCAACGATATTACTATCATCATACGTTACACCACACCCGACAGGCTGCCTGACAAGGTCGAGCGCGACCCTATTTGACAGGTGCTACTTACGGGCGCTTGCCGGCACCCAGTTGGCGCAGATCGGCCAACACCTCAGCCGAGTGGGTGGAGGCATTGACTGAGAGGTAGCGTTTGGCAACCTGCCCTTTGGGATCAATCAGGAAGGTGTTGCGCTTGGCAAACTTGAACACCTTCCAATCTGAAATTGCGCCGTAACGCTGGGCAACCTCACCCTTTAGATCGGCCAGCAAAGGAAACGGCAGATGGTATTTTTCAGAAAATTCTTTATGCGAGGCCGTACTATCCACGCTGATGCCTACCACCATGGCGCCCAAGGCCGTGATCTGAACCCAGTCATCACGAAAGTTGCACGCTTCAGTGGTACAGCCCGGCGTGTCGTTCTTGGGATAGAAGTACAAGACCAGCCACTGACCGCGCCACTCTTCCAGCCGGCGTAGCTTGCCGCTCTGATCAAGCAACTGGAAATTTGGTGCCTGTACCCCAACCGCCGGCGCCTGGGCAACAGCAGCAACTGCAAAACCAGCCAGCACTGCGCCAATCACACGTTTTAGACTTGCAATCATGGTTCAGACTTCCGCAATTCAGTCTACTTGGATATACCTTTTCAGCGCGTCAGCAGCCGAGCTGGGATCAGCCAGTTCGGCTTACGCCGGCGCAAGCACAGTCAAACCACCCAGATAGGGTCTGAGCACCTTGGGAACCTCAATCGTTCCATCCTGGCGCTGGTAGTTTTCCAGCACGGCGACCAAGGTTCGTCCCACGGCCAGTCCGGATCCGTTCAAGGTATGGACCAGCTCATTCTTTCCCTGGGAGTTTTTAAACCGTGCCTGCAAGCGACGCGCCTGGAAGGCCTCGCAATTGCTCACCGAACTGATCTCGCGGTAGGTGTTTTGCGCGGGCAGCCAGACCTCCAGATCGTGGGTTTTTGTTGCCCCGAAGCCCATATCACCGGTACACAAGGCCATCACGCGGTAGGGCAAGCCCAGTTTTTGCAGAATGGCCTCGGCGTGGCGGGTCATTTCCTCCAGGGCCTCGTAGCTTTTCTCGGGATGCACGATCTGCACCATTTCCACTTTGTCAAACTGGTGCTGCCGGATCATGCCTCGCGTGTCACGCCCGTAGGATCCGGCTTCAGAGCGAAAACAAGGGGTATGGGCAGTGAGCTTGATTGGCAACTCGGCCTCGGCCACGATCTCATCGCGCACAAAATTGGTCAGGGTGACTTCACTGGTAGGAATCAGGTAGAGGGACACATCGTCTGCAGCCCCGTCCTGTCCCCCCTTTTTGGCGGCAAACAGGTCCTCTTCGAACTTGGGCAACTGCCCGGTGCCACGCAATGTCTCGGCATTGACGATATAGGGGGTATAGCACTCGGTATAGCCATGCTCGCTGGTCTGCACGTCGAGCATGAACTGGGCCAAAGCGCGGTGCAGTCGGGCCACCTGCCCCTTCATCACGGTGAAACGTGAACCCGTCAATTTGCTGCCAGTATCGAAGTCCAGGCCCAGGGGCTCACCCAAATCGACATGGTCCTTGACCTGAAAATCATAGGTCCCGGGGGTTCCCCAGGTTCTCAGCACCACATTGCCATGTTCGTCAGCACCTTGCGGCACACTTTCATGGGGCAGGTTAGGCACGGCCAGCAGCATGGCCTGCATGTCAGCCTGAATCTGCTCCAACCTTGCCGCTGAGTTTTCCAGTTCGCCCTTGATGGATGCCACCTCGGCCATCACCGCCTCAGCCTGCGCATGCTCACCCTTGCCCTTGAGTGCACCGATTTGCTTGCTCAGGCTATTGCGTCGGGCCTGCAGTTCCTCGGTTTTCATTTGCAGTGATTTACGCTCGGCTTCTAGGGTACGGAAAGTATCTGCGTCGAGAAATGACTGCGGCTTTTTACGAGTTTCCAGGCGCGCCAGCACGCCATCCAAGTCTTTGCGAAGAAGATTTATGTCAAGCATGTGATGATTTTAGTTGCCTGCCACTTTCATCCGTTCGATCAGGATGGAGCCGACGGTTTTGGCGCCATAGTTGTAGGCGTCTGATCCCACAGCGGCCATACCCAGGAACATTTCCTTCATGTTGCCAGCAATCGTGATTTCCTGGACCGGATAGACAATGCGGCCTTTCTCAACCCAAAACCCACTGGCACCGCGCGAGTAATCGCCCGTCACGTAATTGACGCCCTGGCCCATCAATTCAGTGACAAACAGGCCGGAGCCCAGTTTTTCAAGCATGGCATTCAGGTCATCTTGTGGCCGTGTCAGGCGCGAGGTGAGGTTCAGGTTATGTGACCCACCGGCATTGCCAGTTGTTCGCATACCGAGCTTGCGGGCCGAATAGCTGCTCAAGAAGTAACCCTGTACTTGCCCGGCTTCGATTACTGATCGCGGGCGCACCTGCACCCCTTCATCATCAAAGGGCGAACTTCCCTTGCCTCGCAGGACAAAGGGGTCCTCACGCACATCGATATGCTCTGGCATCACCTGCTGACCCAGCGAATCCAGCAGGAAGGAGCTTTTTCGGTACAGCGCACTCCCGCTCAAGGCCTGTACCAATGCACCCAGCAAGCCCGCCGCCAGGGGCGATTCAAACAGGACCGGGCATTCAGTGGTCTTTATTTTGCGGGCCTTCAGCCGGCTCAAAGCGCGCTCGGCCGCATAGCGACCAATCGCCTCTGGCGCGGCCAATTCCTGCGGGTGGCGCTGTGAGCTGGACCAGTAATCCCGCTGCATGTCATCGCCCTTGCCAGCAATCGGTGACACCGCGATGCTGTGACGCGAGCTGGCATAACCGCCTCTGAATCCACGCGTGTGTGCACTGAAAAAATGTGATTGCTGGGCTGAAACTGAAGCCCCTTCGCTATTGGTAATGCGCTTGTCCACCGTCAAGGCCGCGGCCTCGGCTGCGCGGGCAATTTCAGCGGCTTGCGCGCTGCTGACAGCCCAGGGATGGAACAAGTCCAGATCGCGTCTGGCTTCAGAGACGGAAACAATATCGATTGCATCAGGCAAACCGGCAGCCGGATCGTCGGCCGTAAAGCGGGCAATATCAAAGGCCGCCTGGACCGTGCGCTTGACCGCCTCCTGCGAAAAGTCCGATGTGCTGGCGTTACCGCGACGCTGCCCAACATAGACCGTCACACCGAGCGACTTGTCACGGTTTCGCTCAACATTTTCCAATTCGCCCTTGCGGACTGACACGCTCAAGCCACTGCCTTCGGAGGCCTCGGCACCAGCATCGGTGGCCCCCAGGACCCTGGCGTGTCCGAGCGCAAGGTCGACCAGTTCTTCAAAGCGGGCTTGACTGTAGGTGAATCCTGGTGCAGGCGCCGTGTCCTGGCTCAAAACGGGGGGCTTGATGGGTTTGTTCATGGCGGAGGCTATGATACTTGGCTCTGCAAAGATTGCCTGATCGCGCTTTTTTATGTCACGTAAACCCAAAAAAGGCTATTTCGTCAAAGGCCAGTTCGTCGCAGAGGGCAGCGAGCTGGACCTTGAGCTCAAACGAGAGCTTAAAGGGGATACCGAAATCAGCAAAACCGATCTGAAGCGTGAAAGCACAGAGCTGCAGAAACTGGGCGAATCCCTGTTGACCCTGCGCAGTGACCTGATGGCCGGCCTGGCGCTACCCGACAAGCTGGTTGACGCACTCGCAGAAGCCAAGCGCATCACAAACTTCGAGGGTAAGCGCCGTCAGATGCAGTACGTCGGCAAATTGATGCGCCAGCTCGATGAGGAGATCGTCCAATCCATACGCGAGGCTCTGAGAGAACAGGACCAGGGTTCTGCCCGGGAAATACAAATCCTGCACGCTGCCGAGCAATGGCGCGCACGACTGATCGCCGATGACGATGCCGTTGCCCAGTGGATCAATACCTTTCCCGCCACCGACAGCCAACAACTGCGTGCCCTGGTTCGACAGGCCCGCAAGGATGCGCCCGCCTTTGATCAGGCAGCCATCTCCCAGGGACTGGCACCCCGCCAAAGTCGAGCTTTTCGTGAATTGTTTCAGCTGATCCGAACGCAACTATCCGAAACACAACCCAATGGAGATGGTGATGAGTGAAGTCTTTGATCCGGTCAGGATCGGCATTGTTTCGGTCAGTGACCGTGCCTCAACCGGGGTCTATGAAGACAAGGGACTGCCCGCCTTGCGGGACTGGCTGAGCCGGGCTTTGAAAAATCCAATTACCTTTGAGTCCAGGCTGATTCCAGACGAACAGGACCACATCAGTGCTGCACTGATTGAACTGGTGAACGCCGGCTGCTCCCTGGTCCTCACCACGGGCGGCACCGGGCCGGCGGTGCGCGATGTAACGCCAGAAGCCACCTTGGCGGTCAGTCACAAGGAGATGCCCGGCTTTGGCGAGCAAATGCGGCAGATCAGCCTGAAATTTGTGCCCACTGCCATTCTGTCGCGCCAGGTCGCTGTGATTCGGGACAAGAGTCTGATCATCAACTTGCCGGGCCAACCCAAATCGATTGCCGAAACCCTGGAAGGCCTGAAGGACGCCGAGGGCCAGCAGCTGGTTTCAGGCATCTTTGCAGCCGTCCCCTACTGCGTAGACCTTATCGGCGGCCCCTATCTGGAAACCAGGGACGAAGTTTGCAAGGCATTTCGACCCAAATCAGCGATTCGTCCGATACGCACAGGCTGAATTTCGTGAAGACCTGGCAAACTGTCCCAAGTGGTCAAGCTGAGCCAGCCGTACCTACTTGCAAGGCTACTTGCCAACCAGCTGGTTGAGCTTTTCCTTTTCGAAGTGCTCTTCGCGGGCAGCATCACCCGGGACTTGCGCCGTTGAGAGCTTTTCTAGGGCCTGCCAGAGCAAGGCAATCTGATGCTCCTGCGACGACGCGTTGTCGATCAACCCCCGCATGGCCTGGTTCAAGGGATCGTCTTCCTGGGTAATGCCGTAAGCAGAGAATCCTTGCTGAGTCGTGGTGACATCAGCACTCTGGCCTTCCTTGGAGGGAATGATTCGCGCTGGAATGCCCACTGCGGTAGCACCGGCTGGCACTGGCTTGATCACGACCGCATTGCTGCCGATCTTGGCCCCATCACCAACCTCAAAGCCACCCAGCACCTTGGCGCCGGCACTGACCACCACATTCCTGCCCAGCGTGGGATGGCGCTTGGCGCCCTTGTACAAGGAGGTACCGCCCAGCGTGACCCCATGGTAGATGGTGCAGCCGTCGCCCACCTCGGCCGTCTCGCCGATGACGACGCCCATGCCGTGGTCGATGAAGACGCGCTCGCCGATTTTGGCACCCGGGTGAATTTCAATACCCGTCAGCCACCGGCCGAAATGGGAAATGAAGCGACCCAGCCACTTGAGATCATGCGTCCAGCACCAATGCGCGCGACGATGCAAGACCAAGGCATGCAGGCCGGGGTAGCAAGTCAGCACCTCCCAGAAACTGCGCGCCGCGGGGTCACGCTCAAGAATGCACTGGATATCAGAACGCAAGCGGGTAAACATGGATGGAGTTTATCCCTTAGCGCGTTCTGCCGCTTCCAGCATGGACTTGGCCACACCCCGCAAGATATGTATTTCTTCAGCTGTCAGTTCAGCGCGGTTGAATAGCTGGTTGAGCCTTGGCATCAGCTTCTTGGGCGCCTGCGGGTCCAGAAACCCGATGGCCATCAGGGCCTCTTCCCAATGAGCCAGCATGCCGGCCACCTGCTGGGCATCTGCCTTCGATGGCGATTGTGCAACAGTGGTCTTGGCAAAACCCCCCAAGGCCAAACGCCACTCATAGGCGATCACCTGCAAGGCGGCGGCCAGGTTGAGAGAACCAAAGTCAGGATGGGTCGGAATGCTTAACGCAACATGGCAGCGGTAGACATCTTCATTGCGCATTCCAAAGCGCTCGGAACCAAACAGAAATGCGACCCCCGATATCCCCTCACCTTGGTTGTCATCCTGGCTCGCTGCTTGATCAGCCGACTCAAACAGCTGCGCAAAATGCTCACGCGGACTGCGGGTGGGCGGGCCAAAATCGCGGGGAGTCATGGCCGTGGCGCACAGATGTGTCATACCCTCCAAGGCCTGGTCCAGGGTGTCAACAATTCTGGCCTGCCCCAGCACATCCAGGGCCCCGCTGGCACGGGCAATGGTTTCCTCGCGCCGCAAGACATTCGGCCAGCGCGGCGCTACCAGCACCAGGTCAGAGAACCCCATTACTTTCATGGCGCGCGCGACTGCGCCTACATTGCCAGCATGGCTGGTGTTGATCAGGACAAATCGGGTTCGAATAGGCGTGGTTTGCATCGAATGGGGACGCGAGGCAGGTAAAATCGTCCCTATTGTCGCTGCCCGCATCGCCTGGCTGGCAAAAAACCGTTCCTGCTCAATTGGGGATAGATAAAAATCTTCTGTCCCGCAATGAAATAACAATTTATGTCATCCCCAAACCTGCACCCCATGCTCAACGTGGCCGTCAAAGCCGCCCGCGCCGCTGGCGCCATCATCAACCGCGCTGCCCTTGATGTGGAAGCTGTTCGGGTGTCACAAAAGGCGGTTAATGACTTTGTCACCGAAATTGATCACGCCAGCGAAGACATCATCATTGAAACTTTACTGTCTGCGTACCCTGGCCATGGCATCTGGGCCGAGGAAACGGGGCGGGAACGGGGCGCCAAAGATTCGGAATTTGTCTGGATCATTGACCCCCTAGATGGCACCACCAATTTCATTCATGGTTTTCCGGTTTATTGCATCAGCATTGCTTTGGCTGTGCGTGGCAAAGTAGAACAGGCCGTCATCTATGACCCTAGCCGAAACGATTTGTTCACAGCCACCAAAGGGCGGGGCGCTTATATGAATGACCGCCGCATTCGGGTCAGCAAGCGTTCAGATCTTAGCCAGTGCCTGATCTCCACGGGTTTCCCGTTTCGCAAGGACGATGACTTTAGCAAGTACCTGGCCATGATGAGCGAAGTGATGCAACGAACCGCGGGCATTCGACGTCCCGGGGCCGCAGCGCTTGATCTGGCTTATGTGGCGGCGGGTTTTGCCGATGGGTTTTTCGAGACGGGTTTAAGCCCCTGGGATGTGGCCGCTGGCTCGCTACTGGTGACAGAAGCCGGTGGTCTGGTGGGAAATTTGACGGGCGAGGCCGACTTTCTGGAGCAAAGAGAGTGCCTGGCTGGCAACCCAAAAGTCTACGGACAATTGGTCAATCTTCTGGGCCGCTACAGCAAATTTGCCAGCACGTCTGACAAAACTGCAGAATGAGCAGTGAACCTCACTGCTTAATGGTGGTCCATCTGTTCGGCCGACAGAAACATTGAGGCATATTTCTGGAACACCCTCTGGTTGATGAACACATCGTAGAGATCGGTATCGATATGCCCGGTGTTTCGCATGTTTTCCATGATCGACAAAGCCTGTGACAGGGACATTGCCTTTTTATAAGGACGGTCGTGGGCTGTTAGGGCTTCAAAGATATCAGCAATGCCCATCATGCGAGCCTGCCAGCTCAGCTGATCTCTGCTGAGTCCGCGCGGGTAACCCTTGCCATCCATGCGTTCATGATGCCCGCCGGCAAACTCCGGCACATTCTTCAGGTTCTTGGGCCAGGGCAAACGCTCCAGCATCTTGATGGAAGCCTCAATGTGATAGTTGATGACCTTGCGCTCCTCGTTGTTGAGGGTACCGGCGCGAATCATGAGGTTGTCCAGTTCATCAGGCGAGAGCAGCGGCTGACGCACGCCATCAGGCCCCACCCACTGGTAGCGTTCAGAGATTTCCTGGACCCGCGCCACATCACCGTCACCCATGCGCTCAGTGCCAATATTGGTGAAGCGCAAAAACTCACGGTCTGAGTCAACCTGGGCGCAGAAGGCCTGGAAATCGGCATCCGCCTGAGCGGCGTCCACGCCCATGGCCATGGCCTGCCACTTTTTGACCTCAGCATCCCGTTTGATGACTTCAAATCGAGTGTCCACCATCAGAATGCGGTCAAACAAGGTTTGCAGCTTGGTCGCCTTGTCCACCACATGAACCGGCGTCGTCACTTTGCCGCAGTCATGCAGCAAGGCGGCTATCCGTAATTCATACAAATCTTTATCGTTGAAGCTGATTGAGGCCAGGGGCCCCTGATCGGTGTTGTTCACTGCATCAGCCAGCATCATGGTGAGTTCTGGCACCCGCTGGCAATGGCCGCCTGTATACGGCGATTTTTCGTCAATGGCCATGTTGATCAACACGATGAAAGATTCAAACAGGTGCTCGAGCTGTGTGATCAGTTGCCTGTTGGACAAAGCAATGGCCGCCTGGGAAGCCAGCGACTCTGCCAGACGCTGATCGGTACCGGAAAATGCAATGACCTGCTTGTCGTCGGGGTTTGTGCAATTGAGTAGCTGCAACACCCCGATCAGTTCCCCCTCATGGTTTTTCATGGGAACGGTCAGAAAGGAGTGCGATCGGTAGCCAGTGTTCTGATCAAAAGCCCGGGTGCCGGAAAAATCAAACCCCTTGGCCTGGTAGGCATCGGGGATATTCAAGGTTTCGCCCGTATTGGCCGCATAGGCTGCGACCATGGCATTGTTTGGGGTCCCGTCATCCAGTGTGAGCGCCAGTTCACGAAATTTTCCCGAAATTTCTGCGCCAGTGGTACCACCCAAGGCTACCCCCAGAGTGTCATTTCTCACAATGGCAAATCGCAGCCGTTTTTTATCGTCCGTGGGGATATACAGCGTGCCGCCGTCGGCATGGGTAATGTTCATGGCAGCCAGCAGAATATTTTCAAGCAGGCGATCCAGATTTCTCTCGTTGGAAAGCTCTGCCCCGATCTCATTGAGCTGTTCAAGCCGTCGAAAAAGGACTTCGGTGGAATCCATGCGCGCCTTCCGCTGAATTGACAGGAATCAAGGTTTCAGCTTAGCTACGCTTTGAGAAATTGCAAGCAAAAAAACCAGAGAATTGATCCCTAACTTGTCCCAGTTTGATCCCACGCAAAATCCTGCCGCACGTCACCCTGCGCCGGCGCTTGCCCCTCTTACTCAAATAAGCAGCATGTAGCCGTTCAGGGTGCTAAGAATTCCCAACACGCCCAGAACTGTAGAAGCCCAGAAAAATGACCTTCTCTCGGTGATCAGCGTGATCGACATCAAGACGATGGCAATTTGCAGCAATGCCTCGGCGGCATCAAACCAGGGGTCGCGACGCAATGCCAGGTCCCGCTCCACTTCATGCGCCTTGGCGCGCGCCAACAACTCTTTTTTGCCTTCCCCCGTATCAGGCTCACTTTCATAACGGGCTATGGTCTGTTTGTGCGATTCGAGCTTTTTTTCCATCGCCTGCTTCAAAGCCGGGGGCAGACCTGGCATTTGAACTTGCAGCGCCAGGTCGTCAGCAGCCAGTTTGAGGACTGTCTGCCGGATATTTTTTGCCTGATAAAAACTATAGGCATCAGCTGCCAATATGTTGTACAGCGTCGCCTCTTTGGAGGCGTTCCCGCCGCCAAGACTGGCCAAGGCCAACACCATCGCCAGGGCAGCGACCATCAGGGCGCACCGGGTCTTGAACTTGTCTGTTTGACCGTGCTGTGCCTCAGTCAACTCTCCAACATTTGCTGCTTCCATCATTTCCCCCAGTCATCAGATAGCTGAACATTGAAACCAAGATTTGAAGGCTCACGCCCTGCCCCATCAGGGTTGACGCATTATCGACAGGACCAGGTCAGCTTGATTACCGACCCGGGTATTAAATTCAAAAAGGTCTGGTTAATTGGGGAGGGATGAGGTCATAAGCTGCGCGCCCCTCCCTGGAAGTAGCAGCTTCATGATGTTTTTCTCATCGCTTGAGCAGCCAACGGGTCAATTCGCGGTTAACCAACATGGGTTGTTCACGGTGCAAAAAATGACCGGCATTTTCGATCAGACGAAACTCATAGTCGCCTTCGAAATACCTGGCCTGATCCGCCATCAATTCAGCCCGCAAATCCTGCGCGCCGCACAAAGCCAGGGTTGGCACCCTGATAGGACGCTCCATCAACACGCGAACTGCTGCCAGCTTGGGATCTGCTTTCTCTGGATCAAACATGGCCCGGTAATAAGCCAATGTGGCAGCGAGCACACCGGGTTGTGACAACATGGTCTTGATGGAACGTATGTGTTCTGTATCCTCAAAACCCTCCACAGTCCAATAATTCCAAAGGTAGTCGATAAAGTGCATGTCGTTTGCAACCAGCGCCTTCTCCGGCAGGTTTGCAAGTTGAAAAAACCACCAGTGAAACGAGCGGTGAATATGCTTGGGATCCAACAAGCTGCGGGCAACCTCGACAGGATGGGGCACAGCCATCAAGACCGCACGTTGAACCAGTTCCGGGTAAGCGGCCAGCAATCCGTAGCCAATGATGGCACCCCAGTCCTGGCCCACCAAATGACATGGTTGTCCCTGGTTAAGTTCGCGCAGCAACCCAGCTATGTCATTGACCAGGGTGGCCTTGTCAAAATAGCCTGACTGGGGAATGTCGCTTGGGGGATAGCCTCTGAGGTAGGGGGTGACAACCCGAAAACCCTGACTCACCAATTCAGGCACCTGATGGCTCCAGGTCAGGGCATGGTCTGGGAAGCCATGCAACATCACCACCAAGGGGCCCTGCCCCTGCTCCAGGTAGCCAATTGAGAGTTGCTCGAGTTTGAGGAATTTCACAAAGCTAGTCTACCCAGAGTTTGATCGTCAAAAGCGTTCCAATATCTTCATCTCATTTATGCGGATTGATGTTTGCCAAATTTACATCCTGATCTAGCCATTCTTTGAATAAACGCAATTCCAGCCTGGCCCCGTTCGCTGCACAATCAGATTACCCTAACCCTCAAGCCAAGCCGGAAGACTTTTACGGATAAACTTTTTGCGCAAACTCGCTCAGGAGCACCCATGAAAAATTACCAGCATTTCATCAACGGCGAATATGTTGACCCAATTGGGGGTCAGTGGATTGACACGATTGACCCCTACACCGGCAAGCCTTGGGCACGCATTCCGCGGGGTTGTGCTCAGGACGTTGATCGTGCCGTCCAAGCCGCCTCCCGGGCTATGCAGGAGGGTCCGTGGGCCACCATGACTGCCTCCCAGCGCGGCAAACTGATGGTCAAGCTGGCAGACCTGGTAGCCGCCAATGCTGAACGGCTTGCAGAAATCGAGGTGCGGGACAACGGCAAACTGGTTGCCGAGATGCGCGGCCAGGTCAACTACCACCCAGAGTGGTGGCGCTACTTTGGTGGCTTGGCCGACAAGATCGAAGGCTCTGTCATGCCGATCGACAAGCCCGACATGTTTGCCTTTTCACGCCATGAACCTGTTGGCGTCGTGGGCGCCCTGACGGCATGGAACTCGCCCTTGCTTTTTATTGCCTGGAAATGCGCCCCCGCTGTGGCCGCTGGCTGTACGGTGGTGATCAAGCCCTCTGAGTTTGCCTCGGCCTCAACCTTGGAGTACATGGCCTTGACCCGGGAAGCTGGCTTTCCCGATGGTGTGTTCAACGTCGTCACCGGCCTGGGCCATGAAACCGGGTCAGCCCTGGTTGACCATCCGGGCGTGGCGAAGATCACCTTCACCGGCTCAGATGTCACTGGCGCAAAAATTTATGCCCAGGCCGCCAAGTCCATGAAGAGAGTCTCGCTGGAGCTCGGGGGCAAGTCACCCAACATCGTCTTCGCTGACTGCGATTTGGACAAGGCCGCTGCCGGGGTGATTTCCGGTATCTTCGCAGCCACTGGTCAGACCTGTATCGCGGGCTCGCGACTTTTGGTGCAGAACTCGATCAAGGACGAATTTACCCAAAGGGTAGTGGCCCTTGGAAAAACTGCCCGCAAAGGCAACCCCATGCTGGCAGACACCAACATCGGCCCTGTCACCACGCCAGGCCAGTACAAAAAAATTCTGGACTACATCGATATCGCCAACCATGAGGGTGCGCGCTGCATTCTGGGTGGCGGCCCTGCCACCTCGCCAGACTTGCCGGGTGGCCAGTTCGTGGAACCCACCATCTTCACTGATGTAACCCCGCAAATGCGGATCGCCCGCGAGGAGGTGTTCGGCCCGGTGCTGTCCATCATCGGATTTGAGGATGAAGCCGAAGCCATCCGGCTGGCCAACGACACCATCTACGGCCTGGCTGCCGGCGTCTGGACCGAAAACATCGGCCGCGCCGTGCGGATGTCTTCAGCCCTGAAGGCGGGGACGGTCTGGGTGAACACCTACCGGGCCGTCAGCTACATGATGCCGTTTGGCGGCATGAAGCACTCTGGCATCGGGCGGGAAAGCGGTGTGGAAGCCATCCGCGAATTTCTTGAGACCAAGAGCACCTGGATCTCATACGCCCAAGGCGCACCCGCCAATCCGTTCATCATGCGCT
>JAFMFB010000033.1 GCA_017856435.1 Burkholderiaceae bacterium | reverse complement strand
CAACGCATTGTCTGCCTCACCGAGGAAACCACCGAGTGGTTGTATCTGCTGGAGCAAGAGGCAAGGATTGTTGGTATTTCCGGCTACACCGTCCGTCCGCGCCGCGCCCGAGAGGAAAAGCCCAAGGTCAGTGCCTTTCTGAGCGCCAAGATCGACAAGATTCTGGCGCTTGAACCCGATTGCGTGTTCGGGTTTTCCGACCTGCAGGCCGACATTGCCAGTGCCTTGATCCGCGCTGGCGTTCAGGTCACGGTGTTCAATCAGCGCAGTGTGGCGGAAATTTTCTCGATGCTTTATCAAGTGGCGGCTATGGTCGGTCAGGCCGAGCGCGGGCAGCGCATCCTGGCTGAATTCGACGCCGGGCTGGCACAGATTCGCCAGACGGCGGCAAGGTGGTCACGCCGACCCAGGGTCTATTTTGAAGAGTGGGATGAGCCGCCCATCAGCGCCATCCGTTGGGTGTCCGAGCTGATTGAGGTGGCGGGTGGAAATGACATCTTCCCCGAACTCGCTGCACAGCCGTTGGGCAAACAGCGCATCATTGCCGATCCGCTGGAGATTGTTCGGCGCAATCCGGACATCATCATCGGCTCCTGGTGCGGCAAGAAGTTTCGCCCCGAACGTGTAGCCAGCCGTCCTGGCTGGCAGGAGGTGAGTGCTGTCAAAAGTGGCCAGCTGTTTGAAATCAAATCGGCTGACATTCTGCAGCCTGGCCCGGCCGCGCTGACCGACGGCCTTGCCCAACTGCATCGCATCATGGCGCAATGGAACGCACAGCATGGCTGAGTTTTTGGGCTTTGCCTGTACCAGCCAGACCCCGGCCAGTGCTGGGGGCAGTCGTGCGCGCCTGACGGTTCTGTTTGTGGGGCTGTCCCTGCTCTTGGCTGTTTCTGCGGCCTGGGCGCAGCAAATCACCGATGACCGGGGCCGGGTTGTGACACTGACGGCGGTTCCTCAGCGCATCGTCAGCCTGCTGCCTTCGCTCACAGAAACTGTCTGTGCATTGGGTCAATGTCAGCGCCTGGTCGGGGTTGATCGGCATTCCGACTACCCGCCGCAAGTGCGTGCATTGCCGCAGCTGGGCGCAGGGCTGGATCCCAACATAGAGGCGGTGCTCGCGCTCAAGCCCGATCTGGTCTTGATATCTGTGGCCTCACGTGCCAGTGATCGTCTGGAGGCTTTGGGTTTGAAGGTGGTTGCCCTCAGCACGGGTTCACATGCCGACGTGAAACGGGTTGTGTTGCAACTAGGTGCGCTGCTTGCAGCCAAGCAGGCTGGTGCGGTCTGGGATTCCTTGGATGCGGCGGTGCAGGCTGCAGCGCAGGGCTTGCCTGGCAGGGTGCGGGGTAAAACGTTTTTCTTTGAAGTGAGTCCTGGACCTTATGCAGCCGGTTCCTCCTCGTTCATCGGGGAAACCATGCGACGGTTAGGGGTGAGCAATGTGGTGCCAGCGCAATTGGGCGACTATCCCAAGCTCAGTCCCGAGTTTCTTGCCCAGGCCGACCCAGACATTGTTCTGGTGGCCAACCGCGGCAGCCAGGCCGAGCCTGCCTATCCGGGCTGGCAGTCACTCAGGGCGGTGCGTCAACACCGCGTCTGCCTCTTTACCCGGGAGCAGACCGATGTCCTGGTACGCCCGGGGCCGCGTCTGGCCGAAGCGGCGCGCCTCCTGGCCGGGTGTCTGCAGGAAAAGTTACCGTGACTGATTTGAGCCGGCAGCAGCGCAGGGCCAGAGGGCTCGCGGCAGGTCTGATTGTTTTCAGTCTGGCCTTGTGGCTGATCGGAGCCGGTGTGGGCAGCACCGGTTGGCACAGCCTGATCGAGGCTGCGCATGATCCCCTGTCCTGGAAGATCGTGACTGAGATTCGCCTGCCCCGTACCCTGGGCGCCTGGCTGGCCGGAGCCTTGCTGGGCCTGGCCGGTGCGCTGGCGCAGGGCCTGTTTCGCAATCCCCTGGCCGACCCCTACTTGCTGGGCAGTGCCTCCGGCGCCTCCCTGGGGGTTGCATGCGCCATGGCGATATTCGGACTGGCACCACTGGCCACCGGCTGGTGGACTCAGTTGGGGCACACCGGGGCTGCCTTTGTGGGCGCGGTGCTGGCGGTCTTGTTGACCTTGCTGCTGGCCAGAGGCGTGGAACATACCTTACGCCTGCTACTGGCCGGTGTAATTGTGGGCGTGGTATTGGGCGCCCTGAGCTCAATGGTCTGGTTTCTGCAACCTGACATCCTGCCGGCCTTGCAGGCCTATCTACTGGGAAGCACGGCATTGCTCAGCTGGCACGCTGTCTGGGTCATGGCAGCCGTTCTGCAGCTGAGTGTGGCCGCGGCCTGGTTGCTCAGCCCGGTGCTTGATGCCTTGTCGCTGGGAGAGAACTCGGCCTTGAGCCTGGGGCTGCGCCTGCCACAGCTGCGGCTTTACCTGATTGCCGTGATGGCCCTGGCAACTGGTACCGCGGTTGCGCAGACCGGCCTGGTGGCCTTTGTCGGCCTGGCAGCCCCTCATATGGTGCGCTCCCTGGTCAAAACTTCACATAGCCGATTGTTGCTGCTGTCGGCCCTGCTCGGCGCAGTCCTGCTGGTTTCAGCTGACCTGCTGGCACGCTGGCTGATGGCACCACAGGAACTGCCGGTGGGGGTGCTGACCGCTGTGTTGGGAGGAAGCTATCTGCTCTGGCTGATGCACCGCAATTCGGGGCAACGGGGAGACTCGCCATGACCTGGGCCCTGGAATGTCGATCTGTCAGGGCGCAGTTGGGCGGGCAGGTTGTGCTGCACGATGTGTCCCTGAGCATTGCGTCAGGCCGTTGGGTCAGCCTGGTCGGGCCCAATGGCGCTGGCAAATCGACCCTGCTCAGGGTGCTGGCTGGCTTGCAACCCTGCGAGGGCGATCTGCTACTCAAAGGTCAGGCGATGGCGACTTGGAAGCCCAGGGCGCGCGCGCAATACCTGGCCTGGCTGGGTCAGGGTCAACACGCAGCCCATGATCTGACCGTCTATGACGTGGCGATGCTGGGTCGATTGCCACACCGGTCCTGGCTGGGTTCTCCCTCTGCAGCAGACCATCAGGCAGTAGAGGCTGCACTGCGTTCAACCCAGACCTGGTCATGGCGTGGGCGTGCCCTGGGGCAGCTTTCGGCCGGAGAAGTCCAGCGTGTGTTGCTGGCCCGCGTCCTGGCGGTACAGGCGCAGGTCTTGCTGATGGATGAGCCGCTGACCAATCTGGATCCGCCGCATCAGGTGGACTGGTTGCAGCGCACGCGAGCACTGGTGGCCGGTGGGCAGACGGTGGTGAGCGTTCTGCATGAGATTTCACTGGCTCTGCAGGCCGATGAACTGATGGTGATGAATGCAGGCCGCATCGTGCACCATGGTGAATGCGACGACCCGGCCACACACCAAGCCCTGGAGCAGGTGTTTGAGGGCCGCATTCAGGTTCAGCAGGTGGCAGGGCAGTGGGTTTGCTTGCCAAGGCTTTGAGCCAGGTCCCGTTTGTCGGGGCCAGGCTGGGCGGTGGACGCCAGACTTAGGGCGCGCTGGTCTTTGGTTTGAAATCGCAGCAATTGGCCACGCTGCAGTGCCAGCACTGCGGCTTTCTGGCCTGGCAGACATAGCGGCCGTGCAGGATCAGCCAGTGGTGTGCATCGCGCAAATAGTGCTGGGGGATGCGCTTGAGCAGTTTCAGCTCCACCTCAAGCGGTGTCTTGCCCGGAGCCAAGCCGGTGCGGTTGCCCAGACGAAAGATATGGGTGTCCACCGCCATGGTTGGTTCACCAAAAGCCACATTGAGCACCACATTGGCGGTTTTGCGGCCAACGCCGGGCAAGGCTTCAAGGGCCTCCCGATCCCTGGGTACCTGAGCGTTGTGCCGATCGACCAGAATTTGGCAGGTCTGCATCAGATGCCGCGCCTTGCTGCGGTACAAGCCAATGGTCTGGAGGTAACGCTCCAGCGTTGGCTGGCCCAGCGCAAGAATTTTCTGCGGCGTGTTGGCCACAGGAAAGAGTCGGCGGGTGGCCTTGTTCACACCGACATCGGTCGCCTGGGCCGACAGCAGCACCGCGGTCAACAGTTCAAACACGCTGGTGTATTCAAGTTCGGTCACCGGCAACGGATTGGCCGCTTGCAGGGTGGCAAAAAAAGTTTCAATCTGATCGGATTTCATGGGCTGGGTTCAAGGTTTGCGAGAATACTCGCCGTCACAAGGATAAACAATGAATTTTGCTGATCGCCTTAACCAAGTCGAGACCTCCGCCATCCGTGAATTGTTCAAGCTGCTGGGCAAGCCGGGCATCATCTCATTTGCTGGAGGATTTCCCGATGCGGCCATGTTCGATGTGCAGGGAATCCAGGAAGCATCCTCGCGTGCCCTGGCCGAAGAGCCGGGCGGGGCGCTGCAATATGGCGCCACGGAAGGCTACAACCCCCTGCGCGAACAGCTCAGCGCCTTCATGCAAGACAAAGGCTGCCATGATGTCTCTGCCGACGGGCTGATCGTTACCACTGGTAGCCAGCAAGCCCTGGATCTGGTGGGCAAAACCCTGATCAATCCGGGTGACAAGGTGATTGTCGAGGCGCCCACCTTTTTGGCCACGATTCAGTGCTTTCGCCTCTACGGCGCCCAGGTGGTGGGTGCGCCGATCGACGCGCACGGGGTGCAGGTCGATACCCTGGAGCAACTGATCGTTCAGCACAAGCCCAAACTGGTTTACCTGATTCCGACCTTTGGCAACCCTAGTGGTGCCACCCTGAGCCTGGCGCGGCGCAAACGCATTCTGCAGTTGGCGGTGCAGACCCAGACGGTGGTGGTGGAGGATGATCCGTATGGCGATCTGTATTTTGGTGAGGCGCCGCCGCTCTCCATGCTGGCCCTCAGTGCCGAGGTGCCCGGTAGCCGGGACTGGCTGGTCCATTGCGGTAGCTTGAGCAAGGTGCTGAGCCCTGGCCTTCGCGTGGGCTGGATGATTGCACCGCCCGACATGCTTGCGCGGGCAACCATGTGCAAACAGTTCAGCGATGCCCATACCAGCACATTTGCGCAGGCGACCGCTGCTCAGTATCTTAAGTCTGGCCGCATGTCGTCCACCCTGGCCAAGGTGCGTGAGGTCTATGCCGAGCGGGCGCGGGTGATGGGCGAGAGTTTGCAGCGTGAATTGGGCGCTGCCATCAGTTTCACCCAACCCGGTGGGGGCTTGTTCTTCTGGGCCCGCCTGACCGGTGCAGGTGGCAAACTGGCCGATGCCGGTGAATTGGCCAAACGTGCAATCGACCAGGGTGTAGCCTTTGTGCCTGGTGCGCCATTCTTTCCGCACGATCCGGATGGATCGAGTCTGCGTTTGAGCTTTGCCACGGCCGACCTGGACAAAATTCGTGAGGGCGTGACCCGACTGGCCCGGGCATTGTGATGAGACACGCCAGTTTGCCGCACTGGCATTAACAAACCCAACAATCAGAAGCTGCTAGAGCAGGACTTTGTCGGTGTAGCCGAATTGACTGGCAGCCAACACCGCCTGCGTGCGGTTTTTGACATTGAAGGCGCGCAGAATGGCTGTGATATGGTTTTTGACGGTTTCGTCCGACAGGTTCAGGTGTTTGCCGATCAGCTTGTTGGAGATGCCCTGGTTCAGCAGGGCCAACACCTCTTCCTGCCGCTTTGTTAACCTGGGTACTGTGGCAGCCCGAATTCCAATTTCATGACTGACCGGCGTGAAGTCCTGGCCAGCCAATACCGCCTTGACGGCATGCATCAACTCCTCGCTGCGAGCAGATTTCATGATGAAAGCGGCCGCGCCAAGGTCAATGGCTTTGCGCTGCGCCAGCGGACTGGCGATCCCTGAAAGAAGGATGACCGGCAACTCTGGATGATGCTTGCCAAGCAGTTGGAGCATATCCAGCCCGTTCATGTCAGGCATGGCGTAATCCAGCAGAACCAGGTCGATGTCCGGGTGAGATTTTGCCAATTGCCCGGCCTGCGCACAGGTCGGGGCTTCCAGAACGGTCACTGAGTCTGCCAAACCTTGCAGCAGGTGTGCCAGTCCCGATCTGACCAAGGCATGGTCATCCACAATCAATATCTTCAGTGGCGCATTGACCGGTGCAATTGCGTGAACCATAGCCATACTCTATCTGAAATTGGCCCTCGTCCATAAAAAAACCCGCCGAAGCGGGTTTCAGGAAAAGGGGGCTCAGTTTTTCAACCGTGCACTTTCATCATGACCGGAACGATCAGCAAGGCAACGATGTTGATAATTTTGATCAGCGGGTTGACGGCTGGGCCGGCGGTGTCCTTGTAGGGGTCGCCCACGGTGTCACCGGTCACGGCTGCCTTGTGCGCCTCCGAACCTTTGCCGCCATGGTTGCCGTCTTCGATATATTTCTTGGCATTGTCCCAAGCGCCACCGCCGGTACACATGGAAATCGCCACAAACAGACCGGTCACAATGGTGCCCATCAACAAACCACCCAGAGCGGCTGGCCCAAGGGCCAGGCCTACGACCAACGGGACCACCACCGGCAGCAGTGAGGGAACCATCATTTCCTTGATGGCTGCACTGGTCAGCATGTCCACCGCGGTGTCGTACTCGGGTTTGCCAGTGCCATCCATGATGCCCTTGATGGTCTGGAACTGACGACGCACCTCGACCACCACCGAGCCGGCAGCGCGGCCGACGGCTTCCATGGCCATGGCGCCAAACAGGTAGGGGATCAAGCCGCCCACAAACAGGCCGATGATCACCATCGGGTCGCTCAGGTCAAAGCTGATGACTTTGCCAAAGGACTCGAGCTTGTGGGTGTAGTCGGCAAACAGGACCAGGGAGGCCAGGCCGGCCGAACCGATGGCATAGCCTTTGGTGACCGCCTTGGTGGTGTTGCCCACCGCGTCCAGCGGATCGGTGATGTCCCGAACCGATGAAGGGAGCTCGGCCATCTCGGCAATGCCACCGGCGTTGTCGGTGATCGGGCCATAGGCGTCAAGTGCCACGATGATCCCGGCCATCGAAAGCATGGACATGGCTGCAATGGCAATGCCGTACAGGCCGGCCATTTTGAAGGCCACCCAAATCGCCAGGCAGACAAAAATCACCGGCCAGGCCGTTGAGCGCATGGAAACGCCAAGACCAGCAATGATATTGGTGCCGTGGCCGGTGGTGGAGGCCTGGGCAATATGGCGCACCGGGCTGTACTGGGTGCCAGTGTAGAACTCGGTAATCCAGACCAGCGCAGCCGTCAGCACGAGGCCCACCACCGTCGTGCCAAACAGGCGCATCTGGCTGCCGGTGGCCGTAATGGCGTTATCGGGAATCAGCCACTGGGTCACGAAGAAAAATGCAACCAACGACAGGGCGCCGGCAACGGCCAGGCCTTTGTAGAGGGCTGGCATCACGTTCTTCATGCCGGGCTGAGCCTTGACAAAGAAGCAGCCAATGATAGAGGCAACAATGGAAACCGCGCCCAGGGCCAGGGGGTAGAGCACGGCGTTGGTGGCAGCGCTGGTCAACAGCAGGGCGCCCAAAACCATGGTGGCAATCAAGGTCACTGCATAGGTCTCAAACAGGTCGGCTGCCATACCGGCACAGTCGCCGACGTTGTCGCCGACGTTGTCGGCAATCACGGCCGGGTTGCGAGGGTCATCTTCAGGAATGCCGGCCTCAACCTTGCCCACCAGGTCGGCGCCCACATCGGCGCCCTTGGTGAAGATGCCGCCGCCCAATCTGGCAAAGATCGAGATCAGGGAAGAGCCAAAGGCAAAACCGATCAGGGGGTTGAGCACCTTGGCCAGGCTCTTGTCAGGTGTCACATTGCCGTTGCCCATCAGGAACCAGGCAAACACAGTGACCCCCAGCAGACCCAGGCCCACCACCAGCATGCCGGTGATGGCGCCGCCTCGAAAAGCCACGTCCAGCGCTGGCCCTATGCCACGGGTGGCTGCCTGGGCGGTACGCACATTGGCGCGAACCGACACATTCATGCCAATGAAGCCGCAGGCGCCGGAGAGCAGGGCGCCCACAACAAAGCCGGTAGCGGTTTGACCGTCTAGAAAGATGCCGATGAGAATGGCAAGAATCACACCGACAACGGCGATCGTCTTGTATTGCCGGGCCAGGTAAGCAGCTGCGCCTGTTTGGATCGCAGCAGCAATCTCCTGCATACGCGGGTTGCCGGCATCCTGGGCCAGAATCCAGCCCCGGGCCCAGAAACCGTAAACCACGGCGATGAGTCCACACACAAGCGCCAGTATCAGCGCCGAGTTGCCTGTCATATCAATTTCTCCAAGTGTTGTTTCGCGTCAAAGGTGGCAGCGCAATGGGGCGAAGCCACCGCAGCGTTGCTTCCTCGTCAACACGGGCTCAGAGCCGACTGACGATTGGCCAACCCGGGGAATGTAGCCTCAAATCCGGGTTTGTTCGATGGCAAGGCTGTAAAATTAGGGTTTTCCCCAATCCCCTTTCTTTCCCTTCCATTCATTTCCCTTCGAAGAAATTTCTATGTCGCTGGACAACGTAACCCCAGGCAAGCAAGTGCCCGATGCATTCAACGTGATTATTGAAATTCCCATGAATGCTGACCCGATCAAATATGAGGTTGACAAGGAATCGGGTGCCATTTTTGTGGATCGCTTCATGGGAACGGCCATGCACTACCCCACCAATTACGGGTATGTTCCCAAAACCATTGCTGGCGATGGTGACCCGGTGGATGTTCTGGTGATCACGCCCTTTCCCCTGATTCCCGGGGTGGTGGTGCCCTGTCGACCCATTGGCATCCTGAAAATGGAGGATGAATCGGGGGTGGACGGCAAGGTGCTTGCTGTTCCAATTGACAAGATCCTGCCGATCTACAGCCACTGGAAAAAGCCCGAGGACATCAACGCGTTGCGGCTCAAGACCATTGCCCATTTCTTTGAACACTACAAGGATCTGGAACCCGGAAAATGGGTCAAGATCCTTGGCTGGGAAGGTCTGGATGCTGCCAAGCAGGAAGTCCTTGAAGGTATCGCCAACTATGAGCGCGACATCGCCGCCAAGGCACCGGTTCTGTCGGCCTGAACTAACGGCCGATCAAGTACAGGGCATTGGCTCGCCCAGCTGAACTTCAGTCGCTGAACTGACCCGTTTCGGTGTCAGCCCTGGGTTTGCTTGAAGGGTTGGTGCAATTCCAGCTCTGCCATATAGTCTCCAACAGCTTCTTGTTCCTGGTTCAAAGCGCGGGCTACGGCTTGGGCAAAGCCGGCATGGACGATCCAGTGAGCGCTGCTGCTGCGTACCGGTAGCAAGGCGCGCGACAGTTTGTGCTCGCCTTGCGCGCCACCCTCAAAGCGCTCATAGCCGTGTTCGATGCACCACTCAATCGGCTGGTAGTAACACAGATCAAAGTGCAGGCAATCAACACGTTCCAGGGCGCCCCAATAGCGTCCATAGGCGATTTTTCGGGCCGGATCGATCGCGATCAGACTAGTGGCGATGGGGCGGCCGTCGCGCTCAGCCATGAACAGAAGCCAGGACTCCGGCAGGCACTGGGCCATGTGCTGTAGAAAAAATGCCTTGCTGAGATACGGCGGATTGCCATGCTCGGCATAGGTTTGGCAGTAGCACTGGTAGAAAAATTCCCAGTCCGCCGTCGCAATTGCGCGCCCATGTGAACATCGAATCTGAACGCCTGCCTCCCTAACCTTGCGCCGTTCTTGCCGGATTTTTTTTCGTTTCTCCTGGGTGAGTTGATTCAGGAAATGATCGAAGTCGCGGTAGCCGGGCAGGGCATTGCTCCAGTGAAACTGCACGGTGTGGCGCAGCATCAGCCCGGCGCGCTGACAGGCTTGCAGCTCATCATCACTTGCAAACAGCACATGCAATGAGGAGGCCTGCAACTGCTGGACGACCCGCAACAGTTCATCGACCAGCGCAGCGCGCCAGGGCTCTGAGCGGGCCAGCAGCCGGCTGCCGGTCACAGGCGTGAACGGAACTGCCACCACGCATTTGGGGTAATAGTCCAGTCCATGGCGCTTGTAGGCCGAGGCCCACGACCAGTCAAAGACATATTCGCCATAGGAATGGGTTTTCAGATAAACCGGGCAGGCCGCCTCCAGGATGTCATCGCACCAGAGGGTGATGAAGCAGGGGGCCCAGCCGGTCTGTGGATGGGCGCTGCCACTGTCATGCAGGGCCAGCAGATATTCGTGCCGCATGAAGGGGGTGGGCTGGGACTGAAGTTCCAGCAGTTCGTTCCAGGGCCCGGGCTCGATTTCAGACGGAGAACGCAACAGGCGGGTGACATAATTCGTCTGACCCCCTTCCTGCACCGATCTGTTTTTTTCTTCCATACATGTCACTCAGCATCTGCGTAGCACAACTTGATTTTGTCGTCGGTGACCTCGCCGGAAATGCCAAAAGAATCATTGAGGCGGCCCGTACCGCCCATGCGGCCGGGGCCCGATTGTTGCTCACGCCCGAATTATCCATTTGTGGCTATGCCGCAGAAGATCTGTTCCTTCGCCCGGTTTTTCTGGCGGCCTGTGATGATGCGCTCAAGACTGTGGCCCGGGAGCTGGCCGACCTCAAGGGCATGGCCGTGGTGGTCGGACATCCGGCAGCCAGCGGCGAGCGTCTGCGCTCACGCTCGGTCTCTGTGCCCAACAGTTTCAACGCGGCCACTGTGCTGTGCGAGGGCCAGATTGTCGCAACCTACGCCAAACGTGAATTGCCCAACTACCAGGTGTTTGACGAGCATCGCTACTTCAAGCCGGGGCAGGGGGTGTGCGTATTCGAGGCGGGCGAACCGCATGAGCGGGTGAAGGTGGGTCTGTTGATCTGTGAAGATGCCTGGTATGAGGCTCCGGCCCGAGAATCGCAGGCGGCCGGGGCCGAGTTGCTGGTGGTGCTCAATGCCTCACCATTTCATCTGGGCAAAGGCATGGAGCGTGAGCGCATGATGATCAGCCGGGTTCAGGCTTGTGGATTGCCCCTGATTTATGCCCACCTGGTGGGCGGTCAGGACGAAGTTGTATTTGAGGGCCATTCGTTTGCCTTGAATGCAGATGCGACCGTGGCAGCCAGAGCCCCCAGTTTTGTCGAGCACCTCTTTACTGTCGAGGCCAAGCCCAGCAACAAAGGGTGGGTGCTGAGCGGGCCGATTGAACCGGAACGCAGCGCCGATGCAGACCTGTGGGACGCGCTGGTGCTTGGGGTACGTGACTATGTCGGCAAAAACGGTTTTCCCGGTGCCATTCTCGGCCTCTCCGGGGGCATTGATTCGGCGCTGGTGTTGGCCATTGCGGTGGATGCGCTGGGCGCAGACCGGGTGCGCGCCGTCATGATGCCCTCGCCCTATACCGCCGACATCAGCTGGCTGGACGCCCGGGACATGGCGCATCGGCTTGGTGTGCGCTACGACGAGATTCAGATTGCCCCGGAATTCACCGCCTTCAAGCAATCCCTGGCCGAGGAATTCAGGGGTCTGCCCGAGGACGCGACGGAAGAAAATATCCAGGCCCGTATCCGTGGCACTCTGCTGATGGCGCTGTCCAACAAGAGCGGCCGCATTGTGCTGACCACGGGCAACAAGTCTGAAATGGCAACTGGTTATTGCACTCTTTACGGTGACATGGCCGGGGGCTTTGCGGTGATCAAGGATCTGGCCAAGACCACGGTGTTTCGCCTGGCCCGCTGGCGCAACAGGCATGACCCTTACGCAAGCGGCGCCAGCCCGATCCCGGAGCGCATCATGACCCGCCCTCCCAGTGCGGAACTGCGCCCCGACCAGACCGATCAGGACAATCTGCCACCCTATGACGTGCTCGACCCGATCCTCGAGCATTACATGGAGAACGACGAGAGCATTGATGAAATCGTTGCCCGTGGCTTTGACCGCGCCGATGTGGAAAAGGTCACCCGACTCATCAAGATCAACGAATACAAGCGCCGCCAGGCGCCAGTCGGCATCCGGGTCACGCACCGGAGCTTTGGCAAGGATTGGCGTTATCCTATTACCAGCAAGTTCAGAGCCTGATAAAAGTTCGAGTTACCATTCAACCCAAATCCCTTGAATTGGAATTGCCATGAAACAGATCACCGCCATCATCAAACCCTTCAAGCTTGAGGAAGTGCGTGAGGCACTGGCTGAATGCGGGGTCACCGGCCTGACGGTCACTGAGGTCAAGGGTTTTGGGCGACAGAAGGGCCATACCGAGCTGTACCGCGGGGCGGAGTATGTGGTTGACTTTCTGCCCAAGGTCAAGGTGGAGGTCGTGGTCAAGTCTGACGACGTGGACCGGTGCGTTGATGCCATTGTGAAGGCTGCCCATACCGGCAAAATTGGCGATGGCAAGATTTTCATCACCAGCGTGGAGCGGGTGGTGCGCATCCGCACCGGTGAGCTTGACGAGACAGCGATCTGACTGGCCCGAGCAAAGCACCTGTCTTTTAGATCTGGTCGAGTCGCGGGGCGGTGGACAGGCCAGCGTCCTGAACCAGTTGGGGTAGCAGCTCACTGGCCTGGCTCCCGGTTCTGATCAGGTCCATCTGCCAGTCGTTGAGAAATGACTGGTCAACCATGGATCCCAGAAAACCCAGCAGGCTGTCATAGAAGCCGCTGGTGTTGAGCAGGCCAACCGGCTTGTTGTGATAGCTCAGTTGACGCCAGGTCCAGGCTTCAAAAAATTCCTCCATGGTGCCAATACCGCCGGGCAAGGCCACGAAGGCGTCTGCCCGATCGGCCATCATGCGTTTTCGTTCATGCATGTTGGCAACAATGTGCAGTTCGGTGCACTCGTTCATGGCCCATTCCTTTTCGACCAGAGCCGTGGGAATGACCCCCACCACCTGTCCCCCGGCCTTGAGCGTGGCCTGGGCCACGATGCCCATTAGGCCAGACTTTCCACCACCGTAAACCAGTTGGCCGCCATGCGCTCCGATCCAGCGACCAACCTCATCGGCAGCCTGCTCATACTCAGGGCGCTGCCCCATACGTGAGCCACAGTAGACACAGAGCGAAAAAGCCGGTTTCACGCAAGGAACCTGTTCAGAATTGCAGTCAACCAGAGGCCGGTGCAAAACAGCAGGCTGAGCAGCACGGCGGCACTGCCCATGTCCTTGGCGCGTTTTGAAAGCGCATGCCACTCAGAGCTGACCCGGTCGGTTATGGATTCGATGCCGGTATTGAGCAGTTCCACAATCAGAACCAGCAGCACCGATCCTGACAACAGGGCTGTCTCGACCCAGTCCTGACCCACAAACAAGGACAGAGGTAGTAAAACCGATGCAGCCAACGCCTCTTGCCGAAAGGCCGGCTCCAACCAGCCTGCCTTGAGGCCTTGCAGGGAGTAACCCAGCGCGTGCCAGATTCTGCGCAGGCCCCGTTGTTTGGTCGGGGGTGACTCAGCTTGGGGTGTGTGATCTGTCATAGGGCCATTGAAAAGGTGATTGTCGCCCATGTCGGGGCAGGAGTCTGGCAACTCCGCTGCGCTCAACTGCTTACAAGTCGGGTGCCGGCCAAGGCGTCGTGCCAGAACTGCTGCTGTGGATGGAATCGGCTGAGAATGGCCCAGACAGCAATCCAGCCAAGTACAACCACCAGCGTTTCAATGGCAGACGCCTTAAAAGGGGCGAGCGCGATCAGGGGCGGCAACAGCCAAACCCAGCTGAGCAGGTAACGCCAGAAGGCCCGGGCCTGGGAGACGGGTTGCCCCAGGTTATCAACCAGGCGTATGTGCCAGGTTTTCAGGGCCAGCGTCTGGCCGCGCGACCAGAACCAGGTGAAGTAAATGCCCAGCACAACGAACAAAAAGGCTTGCTGGGCAAAGCGGTTGTCCAGTGCGTGTCGGGTCTGGGTCAGTGTGCTGAACAGGTAGCCCGCAATGAAAACCACGCCAAACAAGAGCATGCCTTCATAGAGCCAGCAGGCCATTCGTCGCCACAGGCCTGGAGCCTGCAATGGAGTCGCAGATGCATTCACGGTTTGGAATTCTCTAGCCAAAGAGCACCCTCAGGCAAGGGTTCGAACGCGCCGATTCAGGGGTTGGCCGGTTTGGCCGAGGCATTTTCAGCGGGTTGACTTGCCGGCTGTGAATTGGCGGTCTCCGCGGGTTGAGAGGGTTCAGAAGGTCCGGTAGCAGCCGGTTTGCTGTTGACCGCCACGGATGTGTGAACCGGCAGCAGGGTTTTGCGTTGCAGCTTGGGCGTATCGGGTTTCTGGTTGGCGTCCTCGGTGTCTCGCATCGGCTTTGCAAGCAAGGCTGTGCTGGCGGCTTTGTCAGACCTGGTGTGCTTGACGACGGCAGCCCCGGCAGGCCGGGGCGCTTTTTTAACCAGTTCCTTGCGTTCCTGAGGGCTCAGTTGCAGGTAGGACTGCCACTTTTCTGACTTTTCTTCTGAGGTCAGGCCTTTGCTCTGCGCAAAATTGATCCGGGCTCGGTCACGCTGTTCCTGACTCAGTTTCATCCAGCCACGCATGCGGCTGTGCAGCAGTTCCTGTTCGGCGGCCGAGAGGTCCTGAAAGTTCTTGGACAAGGCCAGCCACTTGCGTTTGCGGTTGGCAGGCAGCGTATTCCAGGAAGTGGCAAGCGGGAGCAAGGCTGTTTGCTGATCTTTGCTGAGTTCATTCCAGGCAGGTCGGGTGACTGGTTTTTTGGCAGCCAGAGGCGGTTTTGAGCTTGTCGCTTCGGGGCCGCCTTGGGCCAGCGCGTTGGCGGCCAGGGCATTGGGCATCCATTGAACGGCACCAATTAATGAAAGAACCCAGAATAGGGTCGAAACCCAGGCTTTCCGGTTCAGGAGGGGTCGGCGCGGGCTTGATCGGGCAGGGCTGGGGCAGACTACCATTTTCATATTGTGAATTATTGGGCGGCGTCCCGAAGGCTGGCCTTGAGGAATTGGGCAAAGCCAGGGTCTGCGTAAGCGGCAGGGGGCAGGTCATCGGTCAGGATGGCGGCGTCAATATTGGCCAGTTCGTTGGCGCGGTCATCATTGATAAAGCTGTTGATGGCAATCAGGCCAGCCACCATCATCAGGAGCGGCATGAACGAGGCCAGCAATTGCCACAGCCCAAAGCCCCCACCAGACATGGTCAAGGTTGCCTGGCCGTTATGAACGGCAGCAGCGGCCGTCAGGGCGCTCGGTTGTCTGGCCAGAGCCATTTGCCGGGCCACTCGCAGGCGCTCGGCGATGTCATGAGGCAGGTCGCTGGCGGCTTCATTCAGGCGCGCCGCCACCGTGAGACCGAAACGGTCTTCCCTGGATGCCAATTGGTAGTGGTTCAAATTTTTCATAGTTCAATTCCCTTGGCTCTCAATGCTTTGCTCAGAGCCTGGACGGCCCGTGAGCAGTGCGTTTTGACGCTACCTTCGGAACAGCCCATGGCCGCGGCGGTTTCCGCCACGTCCAATTCCTCCCAGTAACGCAGCAGGAAGGCTTCCCGTTGACGTGCTGGCAGGGCCTGGATTTCCACCTCGATTTGGGCCAGGATCTGGGTCCTTTCAGTGCTCTTTTCGGCACTTTCCGTCTGCGGGTCATCATCCCCGGTCAGCAGGGTTTCCAGCAGGTCAAAGTCATTTGACTCGTCATCGGACTCAAAATCGCCCAGGTTGGTAAACAGGGCGCTGCGTGTTTTTCTGCGCCGAAACCAGTCCAGGGTGCAGTTCGACAGAATCCGCTGAAACAGCATCGGCAACTCTTGCACAGGCTTGTGACCGTAGTGCTCGGCCAGTTTCATCATGCTGTCCTGGACGATGTCCAACGCCGCATCGACATCCCGCACATGGTAGAGAGAGCGCTTGTAAGCCCTTTTTTCTACACTTTTGAGAAAGTCCGAGAGTTCGAGCTCGCTAGCCAATGGCAGTGTCCAGGAAGTGGTAGGTTCAGATCTGCCCAACGCCGTCCTGGCGTCTTCGGGCAGGGCATTGATTATGGCATCCACACCACGGGCCATACCGGGTGGATCGGGACGATGCCAAGTAGTGCGATAATGCGCGCTGCTCAATAAATGCAAACGGGTCTAGATCCGGCGCCACAAGAGCGGCGCCCATGGTTTTTGACCTTAAGTCCCGACGTGGTACCAAAAGTATTGACGAAGGGGCACCCAAGGTTTTTCGTCAGAGAAATTCACAAAGGTTCATCATGGAAATATCCAAATCTGAAGTTGTGTCGGCGGCTGCAGCCAGTTCGGGAGCTGATTCCGAGTTGCGTGGTGCCGAGATCATGGTCAAGGCCTTGCAGGAAGAGGGCGTCAAGTACGTTTGGGGTTATCCCGGCGGCGCGGTCCTGCACATTTACGACGCTCTCTACAAACAGGAGAGCATCCAGCACATCCTGGTGCGGCACGAACAGGCGGCTGTCCATGCCGCTGACGGTTATGCGCGGGCAACCGGCGATGTCGGTGTTGCGCTGGTGACCTCCGGCCCAGGCGTCACCAACGCTGTGACCGGCATTGCCACAGCCTACATGGACAGTATCCCGATGGTGATCATCACCGGTCAGGTGCCTACACCGGCCATCGGCCTGGATGCCTTCCAGGAGTGCGACACCGTGGGGATCACCCGGCCCATCGTGAAGCATAACTTCCTGATCAAGGATGTGGCTGAACTGGCCGACACCATGAAGAAGGCCTTTCACATTGCCAAAAGCGGTCGTCCCGGCCCGGTGGTGGTGGATATTCCCAAAGACGTCTCGTTCAAAAAGACGCCTTACAACGGCTACCCGCAGACAGTTGCAATGCGCTCCTACAACCCGGTGCGCAAGGGCCATTCCGGGCAGATCCGCAAGGCCCTGCAGTTGTTGCTGACGGCCAAGCGCCCGTACATCTACACCGGCGGCGGCGTTCTGATGAGCAACGCCTCGGCTGAGTTGCGTGAACTGGCCAACATGCTGGGCTTTCCGGTGACCAACACCCTGATGGGCCTGGGTGCCTATCCGGCCACCGACAAAAAATTCCTGGGCATGCTGGGCATGCACGGCACGCTGGAAGCCAACAATGCCATGCAGAACTGCGATGTTCTGCTGGCCGTGGGTGCCCGATTTGATGATCGGGTGATCGGAAACCCGAAGCACTTCGCCCAAAACGAACGCAAGATCATTCATATCGACATTGATCCCTCCAGCATTTCCAAGCGGGTCAAGGTGGACATCCCGATCGTGGGCGACGTCAAGGACGTGCTGGCTGAAATGATTGCCATGATCAAGGAGAGCCCGCTGCGCCCAGAAGCCAAAGACCTGGCCGGCTGGTGGGAGGCGATCGAAGTCTGGCGCAAACGTGATTGCCTGAAATACGACCGCGCCAACAAGGAAGTGATCAAGCCTCAATATGTGATCGAAACCCTCTGGAACATGACGCGCAATGACGATGTGTACATCACCTCCGACGTCGGTCAGCACCAGATGTGGGCGGCCCAGTATTTCAAGTTTGATGAACCCCGGCGTTGGCTCAATTCAGGCGGACTTGGCACCATGGGCGTTGGAATTCCCTATGCCATGGGCGTCAAGATGGCCAAGCCACAGAGCGATGTCTTCTGTGTCACCGGCGAGGGCTCGGTTCAGATGTGCATCCAGGAACTCTCCACCTGCCTGCAGTACAACACGCCGATCAAGGTGCTGTCCCTGAACAACCGCTATCTCGGCATGGTGCGCCAGTGGCAGGAGATTGAATACTCTGGCCGCTACAGCCACAGCTACATGGATGCCTTGCCCGATTTCGTGAAGCTGGCCGAGGCCTACGGCCATGTCGGTATTTTGATCGAGCGCCCACAGGATGTTGAACCTGCCCTGCGCGAGGCACGCAAGCTCAAAGACCGCACGGTTTTCCTGGACTTTCGCACTGACCCGACGGAGAACGTCTTCCCGATGGTGCAGGCCGGCAAGGGCATCACTGAGATGCTGTTGGGAAGCGAAGACCTTTAACCATCAAGACGAATCTATTGCTCACCAAGTGCGGCCATTACCCTGGTCGCATGAGGGTGGCGCGGCACACCGGCTGCGCGTTGGCGAAAAGAGGAATCACGACTATGAAACATATCATTGCAGTATTACTTGAAAACGAACCCGGCGCCTTATCGCGGGTCGTGGGTTTGTTCTCGGCCCGGGGCTACAACATCGAGTCCCTGACCGTGGCGCCCACCGAAGACCCCAGCCTCTCGCGCATGACCATCGAGACCACGGGTTCGGACGATGTGATTGAGCAGATCACTAAACATCTGAACCGGCTGATCGAGGTAGTCAAAGTCATTGACCTGACCGAAGGCGCCTACATCGAGCGCGAACTCATGATGGTCAAGGTGCGCGCGGTGGGCAAGGAGCGCGAAGAAATGAAAAGAATGTCTGACATCTTTCGCGGCCGCATCATCGATGTCACCGATAAAAGCTACACCATTGAATTGACCGGCGACCAGTCCAAGAACGATGCGTTTTTGCAGGCCATCGACCGGACTTCGATACTCGAGACCGTACGAACCGGCAGCAGCGGCATTGGCCGTGGCGAACGCATCCTGCGACTCTGATCACCCCTGAAAGTTTTATCCAAGGAGAAAGAAGTGAAAGTTTTCTACGACAAAGACTGTGACTTGAGCCTGATCAAAGGCAAAACCGTTGCCATCATTGGTTATGGTAGCCAGGGTCACGCCCATGCACAAAACCTCAATGACAGCGGCGTCAAGGTGGTGGTTGGCTTGCGCAAGGGCGGCGCCTCCTGGGACAAAGTGGGCAAAGCGGGTCTGACCGTCATGGAAGTCAACGACGCAGTCAAGATGGCCGATGTGGTGATGATTCTGCTGCCCGATGAGCAGATCGCCGAGGTGTACAGCAACAATGTGGCCCCCAACATCAGAAAGGGTGCCTCGCTGGCTTTCGCCCACGGCTTCAATGTGCACTACAACCAGGTGGTTCCCCGTGCCGACCTGGACGTCTGGATGGTGGCTCCCAAGGCGCCTGGCCATACCGTGCGTTCCACCTACGCCCAGGGTGGCGGCGTGCCGCACCTGGTGGCCGTTCACCAAGACAAGAGTGGCAAGGCCCGTGACCTGGCCCTGTCCTATGCCATGGCCAATGGTGGCGGCAAGGCCGGCATTATCGAGACCAACTTCAAGGAAGAGACCGAGACTGACCTCTTTGGCGAACAGGCCGTCCTGTGCGGTGGCGCTGTCGAGTTGATCAAGATGGGCTACGAAACCCTGGTTGAGGCTGGCTATGCGCCCGAGATGGCCTATTTCGAATGCCTGCACGAACTCAAGCTGATCGTTGACCTGATCTATGAGGGCGGCATCGCCAATATGAACTACTCGATTTCCAACAACGCCGAGTTTGGCGAGTATGTGACTGGTCCGGAAGTGATCAACGAGCAGTCCCGTGCCGCCATGCGTCATGCGCTCAAGCGTGTGCAGAACGGCGACTACGCCAAGATGTTCATTCAGGAAGGTCGCCTGAACTACCCCAGCATGACAGCACGCCGCCGCAATACGGCCGAGCATTCCATTGAAGTGGTGGGCGCACAGCTGCGCGCCATGATGCCCTGGATTGCCAAGAACAAGCTGGTTGACCAGACCCGCAACTGATCGCTTTGTCGCTCGCGACAAGGGCCACCTGGGTGGCCCTTGTTGTTTTTGGATTGGGTCAATTCACTTACACTTGCCGCATGAACAACGATTCGCCCCAGGCCTCTGATGTGGCCCCGGTGCTATTGCGCAAGCGCCGCAAGGGCATTTACATCCTGCCCAACCTGTTCACCCTGGCTGCCCTCTTTGGTGGCTTCTATGCCATTGTGATGGCCATGAACGGGCGCTTCGAGCATGCAGCCCTCGGTATCTTCGCAGCCATGGTGCTTGACAGCCTTGACGGCCGGGTGGCGCGCATGACCAACACCCAGAGTGCTTTTGGCGAGCAGATGGACTCGCTGTCCGATATGGTGTCTTTTGGGGCGGCGCCGGCCCTGATTGCCTACGAATGGTCCCTCAAGGGCCTGGGCCGTTGGGGCTGGATTGCTGCCTTCGTCTATTGCGCTTGCGCGGCCCTGCGCCTGGCCCGCTTCAATGTCAACACCACCGTGGTTGACAAACGGTACTTTCAGGGCTTGCCCTCACCGGCCGCGGCTGCTCTGGTGACCGGTTTCATCTGGG
The DNA here is from genome assembly GCA_017856435.1 of Burkholderiaceae bacterium. Taxonomy (GTDB): domain Bacteria; phylum Pseudomonadota; class Gammaproteobacteria; order Burkholderiales; family Burkholderiaceae_C; genus Hylemonella. The sequence continues at coordinate 7,935 of JAFMFB010000033.1, read as the reverse complement.
TCATGAACGAACTGGAGATTTCTGGCGCGGCAGTCGCCTGGCCCATGTCAGTGCTGGCGCTTTATGCCGGGCTCACCATGGTCAGCAATGTTCCCTTTTACAGCTTCAAAGACATTCACATGAAGAAGAGCGTCCCGTTTGTGGTGGTCGTGTTGATCGCGCTGGGTATCGCCGTCATCAATATCCATCCGCCGACCTTGCTGTTTGGGGTGTTTGTCATCTATGGCTTCAGCGGCTACGCCGTTTACATATGGCGCCGTTTCAAGGGACAACCCACCAGCGTCATCAGCACCTCGACCGATGAGCCCGAGGAAAAGGGATTGCACCGTTAGTTGGGGTCCCATCAAGCCCCGGCAGAATTTGTGTTACATTGAACCCATGAATATTTTGTTGCTAAAGCTACTTCTTCTGGCGCACCATCACGGGCGGAAGCAGTAGCGCACGCGACTAAATCCACAAAGGCCCGTCTGCACAAGCAACGGGCCTTTTGTTTTGGAACTCGGATCAAGGAGAAATGAAATGACTGATAAATTGATCATTTTTGATACCACCTTGCGCGATGGTGAGCAGTCGCCCGGCGCTTCCATGACCAAGGACGAAAAGCTGCGCATTGCCCGGCAACTTGAGCGCCTGCGGGTGGATGTGATCGAGGCGGGTTTTGCCGCCAGCTCAAATGGCGATTTTGAGGCGGTGCAGGCGATCGCCAACGCCATCAAGGATTCCACCATCTGCTCATTGTCACGCGCCAATGACCGTGATATCAGCCGCGCTGCTGAGGCGTTGCATGGCGCCAATAGCTCACGCATTCACACATTCATTGCCACCAGCCCGCTGCACATGGAGAAAAAGCTGCGCATGACGCCCGAGCAGGTGTTGGAGCAGGCCAAGCTGGCGGTTCGTTTTGCCCGCAACAAGGTGGCCGATGTCGAGTTCAGCCCCGAAGACGGCTACCGCAGTGAGATTGATTTCCTCTGCCGGGTGTTGGAGGCGGTGATCAAAGAGGGTGCCACCACCCTCAACATTCCCGATACCGTGGGCTATGCCGTGCCCGAGCTGTATGGCAACTTCATCAAAACCCTGCGTGAAAAAATCCCGAATTCTGACAAGGCCATCTGGTCTGTGCATTGTCACAATGACCTGGGCATGGCGGTGGCCAATTCGCTGGCGGGTGTAAAAATTGGTGGCGCACGGCAGGTTGAGTGCACCATCAACGGGTTGGGGGAAAGAGCTGGCAACTGCTCGCTGGAAGAGATCGTCATGGCTGTCAAAACCCGGCGTGACTATTTTGGCCTTGAGGTCGGCATCGACACCTCGCAAATTGTTCCGGCTAGCCGCATGGTGAGCCAGACCACTGGCTTTGTGGTGCAACCCAACAAGGCGGTGGTGGGCGCCAATGCCTTTGCTCATGCCTCGGGTATCCACCAGGACGGGGTGCTCAAGGCGCGTGATACCTACGAAATCATGCGGGCCGAAGATGTGGGGTGGTCAGCCAACAAGATTGTTCTGGGCAAGCTTTCAGGGCGTAATGCCTTCAAGCAGCGCCTGCAGGATCTGGGCGTGGTGCTGGACAGCGAGACCGAGATCAACGCCGCCTTTACCCGCTTCAAGGAACTGGCTGATCGCAAGAGCGAAATCTTTGATGAGGATATCCTGGCTCTGGTCAGTGATGAGAGCGTGACCAGCGAAAAAGAGAAGTACGGCTTTGTCTCTCTCTCGCAGCACAGTGAGACCGGTGAGCGTCCCCATGCCTCGATTGTTTTCACGGTGGACGGCAACGAAGTGCACGGCGAGGCTGATGGCAACGGCCCGGTGGACGCCTCGTTGAAGGCTATTGAGACGCATGCCAAGAGCGGCGCTGAAATGGTGCTCTACTCGGTCAACGCCATCAGTGGCTCAACCGAAAGTCAGGGCGAGGTGACGGTGAGGTTGCAAAACAGTGGCCGGGTGGTCAATGGGGTGGGGGCTGATCCTGACATTGTCGTCGCCTCTGCCAAGGCCTACCTCAGCGCGCTGAACAAGCTGCACAGCAAGGCCGATCGGGTGGCTGCGCAGGGCTAAGCCTTGCCTTTAAGCTGGTCCAGTCCCTTGCTTAACTGTTGATTGGTTGATGTCTGGCAGTTGACCAACTGCTGCCGGACTATTGCCCAACTGTTGCGTAAGTGCCATAGGTGCGCCAGTTTCTTTAGAAATCAGCTGCAAACAATTGATTCTCAAGGGATTTTTACCTAAACTGGTCTGACCAATGGCTAGGAGTCTGCATGCCCGGTGTGTTCATCCCTGAAAAAGTCTTGTCAACGACTGCGTCAGTAGGCATGCGCTTTTTTTTCAAGCCCTCCAACATCAAACAATCCATTGGCTGCATCCTGATTTCACTGCTGGCGTTCACCCTCAGTGTTCCTGCCCAAGCTGCCGACAATTCCAGCAAACCTGCGAGCAAGCAATCGCAAAAAAAGGTCTCCAAAAAATCTCAAGTGGCCAACAAGGCCGGCAAGCGCAAGAAATCAACCGTGGTCACAAAAGCGGTGCCAGTGCCCAAATCCATGGGACACCTCGCTGGCCTGCACCGGGTGGATGACCCCCTGGATCTTGAATCCAGTGTCGCGTTGGTGGTCGATCAGGAAACGCAGGAAGTACTCCTCAGCAAAAATGACCAGGCGGTGCTACCGATTGCCTCGCTCACCAAGTTGATGACCGGTCTGATCATCAGCGAAGCGCACCTGCAGATGGATGAAGTAATCACCATTACGGCCGACGACATCGACACAGAAAAAGGCAGCCGCTCACGCCTGTATGTTGGTGCCAAACTGACTCGTGGGGAGTTGCTTCATCTGGCGCTGATGTCCAGTGAAAACCGGGCTGCCCACGCCCTGGGGCGTACCTACCCAGGGGGCATGGGCGAATTTGTCAGCCAGATGAACGCCAAGGCAACCCTGCTGGGTATGCATGACACGGTCTATGTTGAGCCAACCGGCCTGTCCAGTAAGAACCGCTCCAGCGCCCGAGACCTGGCCCAGCTGGTTAACGTGGCCTCTACCGACAACATTCTGCGAGAGCTGTCCACCTCGCAAGCCCACCAGATCGCCTTGGGGCGCAAGGTCCTGCAGTTCAACAACACCAATCGTCTGGTGAACAGCCCCAACTGGGATATCGGTCTGCAGAAGACCGGCTACATATCCGAAGCGGGCCGCTGCCTTGTGATGCAGGCGCGTGTTGCCGGTCGCAAGTTGATCATGGTGTTTCTGGATTCAAGCGGCAAGCTGGCCAGAACCGCCGACGCTGAGCGTGTCCGCCGCTGGCTTGAAAACCGCTTTCGCACGGCTCACCTCGGCAGGCCGGTAGAACGGGTTGAACTGGTTGGACCGGTCTGAGTCAGGCTTAGTCAATTTCCGCCCATTTCAGTCAATCCCAGACTGCCTAATCAGAGCTGAGTTGACCTGAACCTATCCCGCTCAAAGGGATGCATCCCCACCTGATTCAAGCCTTAGCGCAGTAGCGCTGAAATTCCCGGTTGAGAGGGCGCTTATCTTGGCCCGGCTGACTTGTAGCCCAATCCTTTGGAAATCTCTTCGGCTACCGCCTGCAGCTTGCCTGACCACGCTTCGTCCAGGCGGCTGGAGGGCGCGGAAATCGACAGGCCGGCCACCAGCTTGCCCTGATCATCCGAGATGCCAGCGGCCATGCAGCGAACCCCGAGTTCGAGTTCTTCATCGTCCCGGGCCAGCCCAGTCTGACGAACCTGGCCGATTTCTTTTTCAAGCGCAGCCAACTGGGTGATACTGTTTTTGGTTTGGCCGGTCAGGCCGGTTCGGCTGGCATAGGCGCGCACCTGCTGCGGATCATCAGCGGCCAGAAACAGTTTGCCGACCGAAGTCAGGTGCAGCGGGGCACGCTCGCCAATGGCACGCACCACCTGCATGCCAGAGCGCTCGCTGTAGGCGCGTTCGATGTAGATGATCTCATCCCCCTGCCTGATGCTCAGACTGACCGGCTGCTGGATCTGCTTGTGCAACTCGCGCATGGGCTCCAAGGCCGCATCACGTACATTCAGGCGCGACTTGACCAGGTTGCCCAGCTCAAGCAGGCGCATTCCCAGTCGGTAGGTGCCAGCTGCGGGCCTCTCGATAAAGCGGCCGGTGGCCAGGTCATTCAGGATGCGGTGCGCGGTGGAGGGATGAAGTCCGGTGCGCTCGCTGATTTCCTTGAGCGAAACCGGCTCCTCGCGGGCTGCCAGCACATCCATCAGGGTGAACATGCGCTCAATGACCTGGACGGTGGGGGTTTGGGAGCTGGCGTTCTTGGGAGTACTCATGGTGGCGGGCCGCTGGTAATTTTACCAGGTGAAATTTTAGCCGCTCACCCATTGGCCATCGACCAGGATTTCATGGGGCAGAAACTTGGACTTGTAATTCATCTTGTTGCTCTGCGAAATCCAGTAGCCCAGATATACGTAGGGCAGCGATAACTGGCGGGCCTGCTCGATCTGCCACAGAATGCCGTAGGTGCCCAGGTTGGCGCGTGGGTCGGGCTCGTAAAAGGTGTAAACCGCGGAGATACCGTCTTCCAGCACATCCAGAATCGCGACCATCTTCAGTCGCCCGGAGTCAGTCAGGTCTGCACTCTTGACGGTAGAAACTTGATCAGCTGCGTCAGCCTTTCCGGCCAAGACGGCTGAGTCATGCGGTTCACGAAACTCAACCAGCCGCGAGTTGACGCGGCTTTGCAGCAGGAACTGGGCGTACTGATCAACACTGTCCTGATCCATCCCGCCGCCGCTATGGCGCCCGTTCTGATAACGCAGGTAAAGCTGGTAGTGCTCGGGCAGGTAGCACAGCTTGAGGACACGGGTTTGCATCTGCGCATGCTGCTGCCAGGCGCGGCGCTGGCTGCGGCTGGGCTTGAAGTCATCCACCCGAACCCGCAAGGGAACGCAAGCCTGGCAGTTGTCGCAGTGCGGGCGGTAAGTGAACATTCCGCTACGCCGAAAACCCTGGGTCACCAGGTTGGAGTAGGTGGCGTTGTTGATCAGCTGGCTGGGGGTGGCCACCTGCGAGCGAGCCTGGCGTTGCCCCAGATAGCTGCAGGGGTAGGGCGCGGTCGCATAGAACTGCAAAGTCTGTAGCGGCAGGTCCTTGAGATGCGTCACTGGTGGCGGGCGGCGGGTAGTAAGTTGCGCCAGTATAGAGGGTCAAAATGCCATTTCGGGCCGGGCAAGTCGCATGCCTGCCTGATATGTTGCACAAAGTCATCCCGGGTAATCTCGCCCGCACCTAGCGATGCCAGGTGGCTGGTGTTTTGCTGGCAGTCGATCATCGCAATCTGATGGGCGTGGCAAAACGCCACCAGCGCCGCCAGAGCAATTTTGGAGGCATTGCTGACATCCGAGAACATCGATTCGCCAAACACGGCCTGCCCCAGCGAAACGCAATAAAGGCCACCTACCAATTTGCCGTCCATCCAGGTTTCCACGCTGTGCGCCGTGCCTTCGCGGTGCAGCTGCTGGTAGGCGCGCACCATGTCGTGCACGATCCAGGTGCCGCGCTGGCCCGCCCGGGGGGTGTGGGCGCAAGCCTCGATCACCTGGTCAAAGTCGGTGTCGATCCGGATTTCGGCGTTGGGGGTTTGAAGAAACCTCTCCAGCGTCTTGCGCAGTGAGCGGTGCAACCTGAACTGGCCCACCTGCAGCACCATGCGGGGGTGGGTGCTCCACCACATGATGGGCTCGCCCTCACTGAACCAGGGAAAAATGCCTCGCGAGTAAGCCCTCTTCAGGGTTGTTGTGTCCAGCGCACCGCCCGCAGCCAGCAGGCCGGGGGCGGGCGTGTCTGATCCCCAGGCCTGACTGACATCTGGAAAATCCTGGCCCGGCTCAAGCCACGGTAAAGAAAATTTTGAAGTCTGCATACATTGGTTGGCGCGGGTCAAAAACCACGCCCATAGCCGGTAGAATAGCTGCTGTCGGGGCGTAGCGCAGTCTGGTAGCGCATCTGCTTTGGGAGCAGAGGGTCGTACGTTCGAATCGTATCGCCCCGACCACATCACACCGCAGTCCGACTTCTGCCCGTAGCTCAGTTGGATAGAGCATCAGCCTTCTAAGCTGAGGGTCGGGGGTTCGATTCCCTCCGGGCAGGCCAAATCTTCGGCTTTATCTGCTTTTCACCGCAAGCATTCGCTGAGTCGATCCAACTGATATCTCGTTACAGACCTGACTGTGTGTCAACACTGTGACATTGATCAATTAACAAACTATTCACAGTTGATCACAAATCAACCGCACTTTTCTTTCGCGGGCTGCCTAACCTATCTCCTGACACGTTCTTCAGGAAAGCAGATTGGTCGGGACTGTCTGGGGGCAAACTCAAGCTAGTACCAAAGTACACCTGTACTTCAGTCCAATAGGCAAACGCTGCCGACATGCTTAACCTGAGGGCATTGAATTACCTCTCAGGAGAGCACCATGGCCAAATTCGCTACTGTCACCAGCCTCACCGGTAAGGCTTTTGCCATCGGTAAAGACGGCACGGTTCGAGAGCTCAAGGTGGGCGACGAAATCGAAAAAGACGAAATCGTCCAGACCGCAGCGGGCGGACAGGTTGTTTTGCTGATGATTGACGGGCAGTCTTTTGCCATAGCCCCGGAGCAAAACGTCAAGATCGATGAAAGCGTGGCCCAGGAGCAAACGGAACAACGTCCCACCGCTGCAGATGCGGCTGTGGTGCCGGGCACGGCCGATGAGGTGATCCAGGCCCTGGAGCGGGGTGGTGACCTGACCGAGCAGCTTGAAGCCACTGCGGCTGGTGCCGGGGGTGGTGGCGGTGGCCAGGGCAACGGCGGCTTTGTGCGCCTGCTGCGCATCAGCGAAGGCATCGACCCGCTGGCCTATGAATACCAGCCGCCTGAGTTTGGCAGCACGCAAAGCATTGAAAGCGTGGCCATCGTTGACGGCCAGCCAGTTGCCGGCAACCTGAGCATTGCAGTAGATGAAGATGACCTGCAGGGTGGGCTAAGCGCATCCTGGGTCGATGCTTTTAATGGCGGTACAGGTTTAACTGCCGGCATTCTTGATTCAGCTGGCAACAACGACGCGCAAAGCGGCGATGATTTGCCCGGTTCATCGCCTACATCCATTGGTGGCAAACTGAACATCGACTTTGGCACTGATGGCCCTGGTGACATTCAGTTTGCAGCACCCGCCACCGGCCTGAGCTCTGGCGGTCAGGCTCTGCAGTATTGGGTGTCAGCAGACGGCCACACCGTGGTGGGTTATGTCCCCCAAGGGGGAGATGCCCAAATCATCTTCTCTGCGCAGGTGACAGATGTTGCCAGTGGCAGCTTCCAGTTTGTGCTGTGGGGCCCGCTGGACCAGCAAGACCCGGCTGGATCACCCGCAGCTTTTGAAGCCAATATTGAGCTGGTCTTGAGCTTTACTGTGACTGACGGTAATGGAGATTCAGCAACAGGTACCTTGACGGTGAATGTGGATGATGACGTGCCGGTGGCCCTTGCTGATGCAGATAGCGCAACTGAAGATACATCCATTGTCGCGACCGGAAACGTCATCACTGGGGTAGATCTGGCCAGTGGCAATGACAGCAATACAACCGACGGTGTGGCTGACTCTACCGGCGCCGATGGTGCAAAAGTTGAGGGCGTACAGGCCGGATCCGTGACAACTGAGATCACCACAGGCGTTGGTGGAACAGGGGTAGTAGGCAACTACGGCACGCTGGTCCTGGCTACCGATGGTGGTTACACCTACACCTTGAACAATGGAACCAATGGTGAAAGCAACCCGGTTCAAAATCTAGCGGCCGGAGAAACAGCCACGGATACCTTTAGTTACACCCTCATGGACGGTGACGGGGATTGGCAAACGACAATACTGACGATCACGATCACCGGCACGAACGACCAGCCGACGCTGACGATGGCGGACAC
>JAFMFB010000071.1 GCA_017856435.1 Burkholderiaceae bacterium | reverse complement strand
GGATGTGAAAACCCGGCAAAGGCCTCTGAGGCGGGCACCAAGTCAAGGATCACGCAAGCCAGCAAGGCGCTCAGGGCGACCAGGTCATATCGCCAACGGCCCCAAAGAAACAAGCCCATGGCCAGGACCAGGATGGCTGTAATCGTCAGTTGATCAGGTGTCATCTTGTCTATGACCACATTCCAAGCGAACTATCTGACCAGCGCCAACACTTCCCTGAATGCATCATGATCGGCCGTACGCAACCACTCAAAGGCCACCATTTCGGTCGTCAGCAATTCTGCCCCTGCCCCGGCCAAGCGGTCAAAGGCAGCATCGCGATTGCGCTCGCTACGCGAGCCGCAGGCATCCGTCACCACCCAGACATCAAAATCCTGCTCCAACAAGTCAAGCGCCGTCTGTAGCAGGCAAACATGGGTTTCACAACCGGCAATCACCACACTGTTGCGCTGTACAACCGGTGATGGCGCTTTTTGCAAGTGCTTGGGCAGACTACGGGCATTGCCCTGTGGCTTGGTGTTACTCGGCCGCAATAGCTCAGTCAAACCAGCGGCAACTGCACTGAAACTCATTTTTGCAAAGGTTTTGCCGCCCGCTTTTTTCACCAGGCTTGCCAGATCATTGACGGTGCCGCCAAGCCCAGCCGGATTTTCTTCAGTCAAAAGAACCGGCACCGAAAAAAGCTCGGCCAATTGCGCCAGTCGAAGTGCGTTGGACAAAACTGCTGCCCTGTCATGTAGTACCGGCAGCAAAAGTTCCTGGTAATCCACCAAAAGGAGTTGGGAGTCATCTCGATCAAGAAGCATGATGCTCTACCCCCTAGGGCCTGACCCGTACCAGAATACGACCGCGTACCTTGCCAGCCATCAATTCGCTTGCCTTGGGAATGGCCTCCTCCAGAGGCACCTCCACAATCATCTGCTCCAGCAGTCCTGGATCCAGATCGGTGGCCAATCTCTCCCATGCCTTGTGCCGTTTCGATAATGGTGCCATTACCGAATCGATACCCGTCAAGGTCACCCCACGCAGAATAAACGGCGCCACTGAGCCCGGCAAATCCATGCCTTGCGCCAGGCCACAAGCGGCAACAACCCCACCATAGCGGGTCTGCGCCAGCGCGTTCACCAGGGTGTGTGATCCAACCGCATCCACCACACCGGCCCAGCGCTCCTTCTGCAAGGGCTTGCCAGCTTGCGAAAGTTCGGCCCGGTCCATGATGGCTTTGGCCCCAAGCCCCTTCAGATACTCTGCTTGGTCCGGCTTTCCTGTCGCGGCGACCACCGAATAACCAAGCTTGCCCAGCAAGGCTACAGCAACACTGCCCACGCCGCCCGTTGCCCCGGTCACCAGCACCTCCCCCGAGCTGGGATCAATGCCGTGATCCTGCAACGCCATCACACACAACATGGCGGTATATCCGGCAGTGCCAATGGCCATGGCCTGGCGCGGATTCAAGGCCGGTGGCAACCTGACCAGCCAGTCCCCCTTCAAGCGGGCTGTCTCAGCCAGGCACCCCCAGTGCGTTTCGCCAACGCCCCAGCCGTTGTGCACGAAGATATCCCCTGGCTTCCAGGCAGGATGGCTGGACTCGATCACAGTGCCCGCCCCGTCGATACCAGCCACCATGGGCCATTGCCGTACCACAGGGGCCTTGTTGGTGATGGCCAGTGCATCCTTATAGTTCAGGGTTGACCATGCGATAGCAACCGTCACATCCCCTTGTGGAAGCTCGGATTCATCAGCTAATTTGACTGTGGCCGTAAAAGTTTCCGCTTTATCGAGTACGAGAGCTCTGAACATCTTTAGTCCTGTTAGACATGTAAGTCTTGTTTGTCTTAAAACTCAATTTAATCAATGCGTTATGGTTTTTTTAAAGAAAAAACATTAATTGACAGCAACTGGCCGATCCCCTTATGCTACTCCCATGCGATCAGTCCTCATCCTAATTGCTCTGCTTTGTGCTGTTTCCGCACAGGCCTTACCCCTGCCTGAGGAGGACGCTCTGGACACCCTGCTGGCGCAAAAAGGGTTGCTACAACAAACTGAATCCTTGCCAGCCAAGACTGCAGCAGATCTGGTGGTGACAGCATACGGCGCGCTAGGCATTCCCTACAGGCTTGGCGGTGGCAGCTATGAGTCAGGGTTTGACTGCAGTGGGTTTGTACGGGCTGTTTATGGCCAGGCCCTGGATCTCTTGCTGCCACGTCGCGCAGATCAGCAGGCTGCGGCGACCCAGAAAATAAACCGCTCTGATTTGCGCCCCGGCGATCTGGTCTTTTTCAACACCCTGCGTCGCGCATTCAGCCATGTGGGCATTTATGTTGGCGACAACAAGTTCATCCACTCACCTCGCCCGGGAGCAGCAGTCCGCATTGAGGACCTGCACGCCAGCTACTGGAACCGCCGCTTTGACGGCGCCCGTCGCGTCATCCCTTGATCCGGATAGCGCTTGCTTGGCCCTTGGCCAGGAGGTTGCCAGTTACAGACATTTGCTAGCTTCAATTGCCATCGATCAAGCTTTTAAACTCCCAGAACCAATGAATTGATCGACTGCATGTCGAATCCGGCACAATCGCAGCAAGATCAATTTTTTTCGATATCTTTCGACAACCTTAGCGAGCCAAACCATGTACTACGATGTAGAAAGCAAGAAATCCTTTGAACAGGCAGCCAGCGATCTTGACTCTGCCGTCAAGCGACATGGCTTTGGTGTGCTGCATGTTCACGATATTGGCAACACCTTGCGCAGCAAAGGTCAGACGTTCACCGAGGAATGTCGGGTTTTTGAAGTCTGCAACCCCGCCCAGGCCGCCAAAGTACTGGCTGCGGATATGCAGCTCAATATGGCCTTACCCTGCAGAATCTCGGTCTACACCGAGAAAGGTAAAACCCGCATTGGCATGATCAAGCCGCAGGACATGCTGGCCATGCTCTCCAAGGACCCGGTGCTAGATCAGGTTGCCCGCGAGGTTGAGGAAAAAACCACGCTGATGATCAACGAAGCCCGCTAGGTTTCGCGGCAATGCCTGCCAGTTGGCCAAGTGAAAAGTCGGGGGTTTTGACCGCTGACAGGGTGTCTATGACTCAGTGCTGATCGCCACCACCATCCAGGTGGCCCCAGAGCAACAAAACATCTCGACCCTGAACCACAAGATCAACACTTGCGCCAACGGGTAGCAACACCTTGGTCGGCAGGTGCCCAAACGGGAGATTGGTCAGCACTGGCACCCTCAGTTGGGAGCGCAGCCAGTTGATCACGGTTTTTAATGTGAAGCCGCGGTCGTGTGGAACCAGATTGAATTCTGTGAAATAGCCCAAAACAATGGCTTTCTGCTCTGCCAGTACGCCCGCATGCAACAACTGGGTCAGCATGCGCTCGATTCGGTAAGGATGTTCGGCAACATCCTCCAAAAAAAGCACCCCACCCTTGATCTGGGGGAAATATGGCGTACCCAGCAATGAAACCAGCACCGACAGATTACCGCCCCAAAGCTGCGCATCGCGAATCGTCCATTGCGCTTGCTCACCCATCATGCGCGCATGGAAGACACCCGCGTTGACCATATCAGCCGCAAGTGTTCTGGGCTCGCGCCATCCGGTACCCTCGCCCTGACCGGCTAACAGATCCTCGAAACAGGCGCGCATGACTTCGTCAACTGCCGCCACCTGTTTCTTGCTATTTGCCTTGGCTAGCACGGCTTCATCCTTCGCCCCAAAGCCCTCGCACACAGATGGCCCAGCCCAGGTGATACGACCGGTCTTTGCCAGTACGGCCAACTGAAAGGCTGTGAAGTCACTCAGGCCAAGAAAATCCATGCCCTTGTCGATGGCACGAGCGACCTGCTTGTAGCGGATCGCTCCCAGAATCCGGTTCAGTCCGTAGCCACCACGTGAAATCATGGCCACATCGGCGCCACTGGCCGCAGCTCGGTGGATCGCCGCTAGACGAGTGGCGTCGTCGCCGGCAAATCGTTGGTGACTCGTCAGCGCATCCTGATCCAACTCCACATCGTGCCCCATGGCCTTCAATCGGTTGACACCGCGCCGAAACGCCGCCTTGTCTCGAACCGCGCCGGACGGGGAGTAAATGTAGATATGCTTTTTCATGATGGGTTCGGTGTGGGCTCAGGCGCAAATTATGGGGGGCTGAAATAGCGTAACGCCGCCTGCGCGATGACCTCGCCCTGTTCCTGTACAAAATGGCCGCCCTGTTCGATGCGCATCGGCTCAGGACAGTTTCGGATGATTTGCCGCAAGGGCTCCATGACGGGCCAACCAAGCACAGGATCTTGCATGCCAACAGCCATCAGGCTTCTTCCCTGCCACTGCGTTTGCCAGAATACACGTGCCTGTCGGCTGATCGCTGCGCCGGCTTGGTCGGTGGTTTCCGGCACCATGGGCGGAAAGGCCCGCAAGGCTGCGCGGTGGCCCCGATCGGGAAAAGGCGCATCATAGGCAGCGCATTCTGCCGCGCTCAAATGGGGGTTTGAGCGAGCCAGCAACCTTCCCACCTCGAAATCGGGTTTATTTGCGCACATTTCGCGCCAGGCCAGAAATCCTGGTGAGAGTGGCGCCTCCCCCGTGGCCAATAAGGTATTCATGAGCAGCAAACCCGTGTATCGGTTGGGCGCTGCCATCGGCAGGGTCAACCCCAGCAGACCACCCCAGTCCTGCACCACCAGCACGGCGTTTTGCAGATCAAGCCGCTCTACAAACTCAAGCAACACTTGACGGTGCCAAAGGAAGTTGTGTGCACTCTCCTTTTTGGGCTTGTCGCTCTTGCCGAAACCGATCAAATCAGGCGCTACGACCCGATGACCTGACGCCAGAAACAGTGGGATCATCTTGCGGTAAAGATAGCTCCAGCTTGGGTTGCCATGCAGGCACAGCCAGGTCAGTGGCGCTTGCTTCGGGCCTTCATCCAGGTAATGCAGACGCAGGCCATCAAGCGTGGGCAGATCACTCAGGTAGTTTGGAGGCCAGGGATAGCCTGGCAAATCTGTAAAACGTTCATCAGGCGTGCGCAGCGCGTCCTCTCGGACCGGCTGTAGGCTTTGACGCTTGAGTTCACGCCTGTCATGAAAAAAACCTTGAAGCAGTTTGGCGCAATCATGCGCCATCACCCCACCCGCTACTTGGGTCTGGTGGTTGAGCTTTGGGTTGGCAAACAAGTCAAGCACCGAACCCGCAGCACCGGTTTTGGGATCAGATGCCCCAAAAACCACGCGTCTGACCCGGGCATGAAGCAATGCCCCTGCGCACATCGGGCATGGCTCCAGGGTAACGAACAGCTCGCAATCCTCCAGCCGATAATTGCCCAAGTGCTCGGCCGCCTGTCGTAGTGCGCGTATCTCGGCATGCGCAGTCGGGTCATGCGCTCCGATGGGCGCATTGTGTCCGCTTGCGATCACCTTCCCCTGATGAACCAGCACAGCGCCGACCGGAACCTCCCCCGACTGGGCGGCCAGGCGTGCCTGGTCCAGCGCCGCTTGCATGAAATAGTGGTCAGTGACCATGCAGCCCGAGTCGTTGCATCCAATCGGCCAATACCCGCTCATTCTCATTGCCCTGGGCGTAGGCGGCCCGCATCGCGGCATGGGCTTCCGGTCGATGCTGATTGAGCTTGAGCTTGCATTGCCAGTCGATCACCTGCATTTCAAAGGCGACTATGCCAGCCAGCATCTTGTTTGAAAAATCCTCCTCCAGAGAGCGCCACTGCTGGGCATAGGCCGGTTCATGATCAGCTATCAACTGCTTGAGCAAGGCGTCTTTGGCTTGCTGCGGGTCGATCAACCTGGACTGGACAGTGCAATGAACAGCCAGGTAATTCCAGGTTGGAACTCGCTGCACATCCGGATAAACCTTGGGGGACATATAGGCGTGTGGTCCAAGAAAGCTGACCACGGCCTCAGGCCGCGCTTTGAGGTAGCGCCAATGGGGGTTGCCGCGGGCCACATGACCCAGCAGAATAAATTCGTCTTTCTGCTCAATCAGATGGAGCGGCAGGTGGGTGAGAAAGGGGCGCCCTTCGTCATCATTGCTGACCAGGGTGGCCAGCGGATAAGTACGCATCAGCTCGGCAGCATGCGCTCGATCCTGCGATTTGAATTGAGCCGGTAAGTACATGGCATGAATGTACTATGAGTTGACGGACTGACTCGGGAACTTCACCAAGTCAACTTTAGGCCCGACCCTATTCGCGCTGCTTGGCCAGTGCGCGGTAGCGCTCCTGCCATTCCTTTTGCCAAAGATCTAGGTCTTCGGGCCTCATTGGCCTGCCAATGAAGTATCCCTGCAGCAATCCGTCGTCAAACTGGCGCAGATAGATCCAGTCCTCAAGATCTTCAACTCCTTCGGCCACCCAAACCATTCCAAGTTGATCGGCCATCTGAATGCTTCCATGCAGGATGGCAGCTCGAACTGCATCAGCTGTTGAATCATGGACAAAACTTCTATCTAGTTTCAGTTCGTCAAAGGGCAAGTCACGCAACTGGGCTAGCGAAGAATGCCCGGTACCAAAATCGTCCAGCGCAAGACCAATCCGCTTGAGTTTCAACCGGGTAACGATATCAAGGACCTTATCGGGATTTAGCATCAGCCGACTCTCAGTGATCTCTAGCACCAGAAGCTTCGGATCGATATTGTGTTCACTCAACTTGCTTAAGACCATTTCAGGAAAGTCAAGTGAGCTCAAATTGTCCATAGAGACATTGACCGAGACCTTTATTTCTTTTCCGACCCTGCGCCACTGAGCCATTTGCCGGAATGCCTGATCCAGCACTGCAAAGGTAAGCTTATCGATCAGGCCGTAATTTTCTGCAACCCCAATGAACTGATCGGGATTGATCAATCCGTGTCTGGGATGCTGCCAGCGTACAACCGCTTCCAATCCCTTTAAGGAGCCATCTGCTAATGAAATTTTGGGCTGGTAGTAAAGAATCAATTGCCCCTGTTCTATGGCTTGGGTGAGATCCTCCTTGGACATGATCTGTTCACGTAGGCCCCTCAGATCAACAATTTCGCGTTCAAATGTGCCGAGGGTCTCCCGCAAGCTGTTCAATGCGACGGGTTTGGTGAGGGTGCCAAGAATATTCAACTTGTGTTTGCTGGCCAACAGTGAAGCTGCCTGAAGCGTACGGGCATTTTCACCACTGAGAAGTATCAATGCGCCAGGGTAGTGCATGTCAGCCAGCCTACGGACAAACTCGATCCCATCCATCACCGGCATCTGGAGATCACAGATGACGATATCGAACGGTGGGCTGTTCGCGCTTAAGATCTGCTCCAAAGCGTCGGTTGCCGCCTCAACCAAGGTGATCTCTTTCAAGCCCAGTTTGGATAGCTGAACTTCCAGAGCGCTTAGAACTATCGGGTCATCATCAATGACCAGGACACGACCAATATTTAGCATGTGTTACTTTAATTTTAGGGGGAGATAATTTTTTTCAATTCAG
>JAFMFB010000070.1 GCA_017856435.1 Burkholderiaceae bacterium | reverse complement strand
GACAGTCACACTGATGAATTGTTCGGTCATGGTAAGAATGCTTGTGCTGGGTGAAGTTAACCCGTGATTTTAAGCCAGCGTCCTAGGAGAGCCTTGCTTGCCAGTCTGCGGCATCAAAGCCCACGGTGATCGCCCCGCCAGGCCAGCGCACCACCGGGCGTTTGATCACGCTGGGCTGGGCCAGCATCAGGGCGCGGGCGCTGGCCGCGTCGGTAACGGCGGCTTG
This sequence comes from Burkholderiaceae bacterium, assembly GCA_017856435.1. Lineage (GTDB taxonomy): Bacteria > Pseudomonadota > Gammaproteobacteria > Burkholderiales > Burkholderiaceae_C > Hylemonella. The sequence continues at coordinate 7,249 of JAFMFB010000070.1, read as the reverse complement.
CGCGTCGGCATCAAGCTTGCGCCAGGTGGCGCCCTGGCGGTTGAGCAGCTTGTGCCAGCCGGCGCTTTGCAGCCATTGATCCAGCGCGTCATGGGGCACGCCCTGTTTCTTGAAGTCATGAAATTGCACCGTGGCGTCACGCTCGGCCAGCCAGGCACGAGCCTTTTTCACAGTGTCGCAATTGGGGATGCCGTAAAGAATGAGGGTGTTCATGGGCGACAATTCTGCTGTATGTTGAGCTTGAACACATTGAATGACTGGCTGGTGCATTGCGAGCGCCTGCACCCCAAGACCATCGAATTGGGGCTGGAGCGGGTGCGCGCGGTGGCCCAGCGCATGGGCTTGCGGCTGGATTGCCCGGTGATCACCGTGGCCGGTACCAACGGCAAGGGCAGCACTTGTGCCATGCTCGAAGCCATCCTGACCCAGGCTGGGTACCGCACCGGGGTGTACAGCTCACCACATCTGGTGCATTTTGAAGAGCGGTTGCGTCTGCGCGGAGAAACGGTTGATGCGCAGGCTTTGTTGCCCAGTTTTGAGCGGGTCGAGCAGGCCCGGGTCCAGCTGGGGCAGGCGACAGCGCTGACCTATTTTGAGTTCACCACCCTGGCCATCCTGGACTGCATGGCGCATTCGGCGCTGGATGTGGCCATTCTGGAGGTGGGTCTGGGTGGACGGCTGGACGCGGTCAACATCATCGACACCGACTGCGCCATCATCACCAGCATTGACCTGGACCATATGGAGTATCTGGGCCCCGACCGCGAGGCCATCGGGCGCGAGAAAGCCGGCATCCTGCGTGCGGGCAAACCGGCCATTGTGAGTGATCCGATGCCGCCGCAAAGCGTGCTGGACCATGCCGCTGCCATCGGCGCCAAGCTTTGGTGCTTTGGTCGCGACTTCAATTACTCGGGCGACAAGCAGCAATGGGCCTGGGCCGGGCCGGCCGGGCCAGGGGTACCCACAGGCAGCAACGGTAGCCACGCCAGCAACACCCGCCGTTACCCCGGCCTGGCCTACCCGGCCTTGCGCGGGGCCAACCAGTTGGTCAACGCCTCGGGGGTGCTGGCTGCGCTGAGTGCCTTGCGCGAGCAGTTGCCGGTGACCGCGCAAGCCATTCGCAACGGTCTGGCGTTTGTCGAGTTGCCCGGGCGTTTTCAGGTGCTGGCCGGTCAGCCGGTGATGGTGCTGGATGTGGCGCACAACCCGCATTCGGTGGCGGCGCTGGCGGCCAATCTGGACGCCATGGGGTTTTACCCCGGCACCCACGCGGTGTTTGGTGCCATGGCCGACAAGGATCTGGCCCCGATGCTGGCGCGCATCATGCCGCTGGTGGACCGCTGGTACTTTACCGATTTGCCCACCCCCCGCGCGGCCACCGCCGATGCGCTGCTGGCTTTCTGGCAGGCGCAGCACCCCAAGCCCGATTCACAGGCCACCACCTTTGCCTCCCCAGGCCTGGCCCTGCAAGCTGCCCTGGCAGCGGCAGACCCCGCTGATAGAATCGTTATCTTCGGATCGTTTCACACCGTCGGCGGCGTCCTGAAAGACGGCGTACCGCGCCCCCAAGCCAAGCATTGAACACCTGAACTGCTCGCAACATGGCCTTATTCAAGTTCCGCAAGAGGGGTGAAGAGCAGTCGTCCTCCACCAGCCACCAACCCGAAAGCATCGAACTGTTGCGCAAGCGCGCCAAGCACCGGCTGATCGGCTCGGCCGTGCTGGTGTTGGCTGGGGTGATCCTGTTTCCAATAATTGTGGACAAGCAGCCGCGCACCATCCCGGTGGACATCCCCATCGTGATTCCCGATCGCCACAAGGTCAATCCTCTGGGCGCAACGCAACCTCCGTCGGCCGAAGTGGCGCGCGCAGCGGCCACCCAGAAAGAAGACCCTGCGGAAGAGGCCGCCAACACTCCGGCAGCCAAGCCCGCATCAGCCACTTCTACCGCTTCTGCTCCAGCAGCACCTTCGGCAGCTACGGCACCGTCTGCCAGCACCACGCCGCAGCCCAATGCTGAAGCTCAGGACAAACCTAAAACCGAAAGCAAACCCTCAAGTGATGGCGCCCGCGCCCAAGCCTTGCTGGAAGGCCGGCCACAGTCCAGCAGCCAAGCGCCAACCCAGACCGCGCAGGCAAATTCCAACGCAAATCCAGCCTCCGTGGCCGATGGCACCCGCTATATCGTTCAGGTGGGCGCCTTCTCTGATGACGCCAAGGCGCGTGAGGTGCGCCTCAAACTTGAGCGCGCTGGTCTGAAAACCTATATCCATGTGGCCAAAACCAAGGACGGCCCACTGACCCGGGTGCGATTGGGGCCGTTTACCAGTCGAACGGAAGCGCAGGCTGCAGCCGACAAGGTCAAGAAGCTGGACTTGTCTGCCAACATCCTGACGCTGTGAGCAGGATTTGATGCCCACACTGGATTGGATTTTTCTGACGGTCTTGCTGGCTTCGCTCTTGTTGGGTGCATGGCGTGGCCTGGTCTTTGAAGTCCTTTCCGTGCTGAGCTGGATCGTGGCGTTTGTTGTGGCGCAATGGCTGGCACCCTGGCTGGCCAACTACCTACCCATGAGCGGTGCGTCAGAGACCATCCGCTACGCCGCAGGTTTTCTGATCCTGTTTATTCTGGTGGTGATGCTGGTCAGCTTTATCGCCTGGATGATGAAAAAGCTTATTTCCTCGGTAGGATTGAGACCTGCTGATCGTGCGCTGGGCGCAGTGTTTGGCGTGGCTCGTGGTTTGGTGATTCTGCTTGCAGTCACAGTGGTGATGGAAATGACACCGATGAAAAGCGCGCCCTGGTGGCGTGAATCGCAGGGGGTAAACGTCTCGGTGGTGGTGCTCGACGCTTTGCGCCCGGTGCTGCCCAGCGAATTTGGCAAGTATTTGCCCGTAGCCAAGCTGCGGGCCTGAAATGGTCTAAGACTGGATGAAATTCTATGTGTGGCATTGTCGGAGTTGTCAGTAACGCGCCGGTCAATCAGCTGATCTATGACTCCCTGCTGCTGTTGCAGCACCGGGGTCAGGATGCAGCCGGCATCGTGACGCAGCAGGGGCGCAAGTTTTTCATGCACAAGGCCAAGGGCATGGTCAAGGATGTGTTTCGCACCCGTAACATGCGGGCCCTGCCGGGTAACAGCGGGCTGGGCCAGGTGCGCTACCCAACCGCTGGCAATGCCTTCAGCGAGGAAGAGGCCCAGCCGTTTTATGTGAACGAGCCGTTCGGCCTGGTGCTGGTGCACAACGGCAACTTGACCAACGCGCAGGTGCTCAAGGCCGAACTGTTCACCACCGACCATCGGCATATCAACACCGAAAGCGATTCCGAGGTGCTGCTCAATGTGCTGGCCCATGAGCTGGACAAGGCCACCCGCAACAGTGCGCTGCAGGTCAGCCATGTTTTTGAGGCGGTACGTCGGGTGCATCAGCGGGTGCGTGGCTCCTATGCGGTGATCTCACTGATTGCCGGTCATGGCATTCTGGCTTTTCGTGACCCCTACGGCATTCGCCCCCTGTGCATGGGGCGCTCGCCTGACGGCACCGTGATGCTGGCCAGTGAATCGGTGGTACTTGACGGCACCGGCCATGTGCTGGAGCGCGATGTGCAGCCAGGCGAAGCGATCTTTATCGACCTGCAGGGCCAGGTGCACGCGCAGCAGTGCGTCGAGCAGCCGCGTCTCAATCCTTGCATCTTCGAGTATGTCTACCTGGCACGGCCGGATTCGGTGATGGATGGCATCTCGGTTTATCAGGCACGCCTGAATCTGGGTGAATCGCTGGCCAAGCGCGTGGTCTCCACCGTGCCGCCCCAAGACATCGATGTGGTGATCCCGATTCCTGAATCCAGCCGGCCCAGCGCCATGCAATTGGCTCAACTGCTGGGTCTGCCTTACCGCGAGGGCTTTGTCAAAAACCGTTATGTGGGACGCACCTTCATCATGCCTGGCCAGGCAGTGCGCAAGAAAAGCGTGCGCCAGAAGCTCAATGTGATCGGCACCGAATTCAAAGGCCGCAATGTGCTGCTGGTGGACGACTCGATTGTGCGGGGCACCACCAGCCGCGAGATTGTGCAGATGGCCCGCGAGGCCGGAGCCAACAAGGTATACATGGCCAGTGCTGCGCCGCCGGTGCGCTATCCCAATGTGTATGGCATCGACATGCCCACTGCCAATGAACTGGTGGCCCATGGCCGCACGGTAGAAGAAGTGCGCACCCTGATTGGGGCTGACGCTCTGATCTACCAGGATGTGAACGCCATGAAGCAGGCGATTGGCAAGTTGCGCCCCGAACTCAATGGCTTTGATGCTTCCTGCTTTGATGGCGTCTATGTCACCGGCGATATCAGTGCCGAAGATATCGAGCGGCTCAATGCTTGCCGGGTGCAGGGTGAAGAGGACGAAGCCGATACCTCGCGCCTGGCACTGCCCAACCACGAAGAGGACTGACCATGGCCCAGCGCAAACTGCCCGAGGGCTTGCACCCGCAGACGCTGGCGGTGCGCCAAGCTGTGCAGCGCAGCCAGTATGGCGAAAACTCCGAGGCCCTGTACCTGACCAGTGGTTATGTGCAGTCCAGTGCCGAGTCGCAAGCGCTGCGTTTTGCCGGCGAAGAGGAGGGCGACACCTACGGCCGCTCTGGCAACCCCACGGTACGCAGCATGGAGCAGCGCCTGGCGGCCATGGAGGGCACCCAGGCCTGCATGGCCACTTCTTCAGGCATGTCGGCCATCATGCTGATGTGCTTCAGCCTGCTCAAGGCGGGGGACCATGTGGTGTTTTCACAATCGATGTTTGGTTCCACCATCAAGCTGATCGGCTCTGAGTTTGCGCGCTTTGGCGTGGAGTCCACCATCGTGCCGCAGACGGATCTGGACGCCTGGCGCACCGCCGTGCGTCCCAACACCCGTTTGTTATTTGCCGAAACGCCCACCAACCCGCTGGGGGAGGTGTGTGACATGGCCGCGCTCGCTGAAATCGCCCACCAGGCTAACGCCCTGCTGGCGGTGGACAACTGCTTTGCCACCCCCGCCTTGCAGCGACCGGTGGACTATGGTGCTGATATCGTGATGCACTCGGGCACCAAATATCTGGACGGCCAGGGCCGCGTGATGGCCGGCGCCTTGTGCGCTAGCGAGCAGTTGGTGATCGAGAAATTTTTGCCGGTCCAGAAAAACAGCGGTATGGTCCTCTCGCCCTTCAATGCCTGGGTGGTGCTCAAGGGCTTGGAGACGTTGGACCTGCGCATGCGTGCACAGAGCGCGTTGGCGCTGCAAGTGGCGCAGTGGCTGGAGCAACAACCAGCGGTAGCCCGGGTTTACTACCCGGGCCTGGCCAGCCACCCCCAACATGCGTTGGCCATGCGGCAGATGAACGGGCTGGGGGGTGCGGTGCTGTCCTTTGATGTGAAAGCCGGTAACCCCGAGCAGGCGCGTGCCCGCGCCTTTCATGTGCTCGATGCCTTGCAGGTGCTTTCGCTGTGCACCAATCTGGGCGACACCAAATCTTTGCTCACTCATCCGGCCAGCACCTCGCATGGCAAGCTCAGTGAAGCGCAGCGCCAGGCCGCCGGCATTGGTCAGGGGCTGGTGCGGCTGGCCGTGGGGCTGGAACATATCGATGACATCAAGGCAGACCTACTGCGGGGCCTCTCCACTTTGACCTGATGCGGGCCCGATCCCCCACATCAATGGGGTAGACAAAGCCCAGCACCTATCAAACACAATCTTTTGAATTGTTTATGACACAACGCGTACGCACCCGCTTTGCCCCGTCGCCCACAGGCTTTATCCACCTGGGCAATATCCGCTCGGCGCTTTACCCCTGGGCCTTTGCCCGCGCCATGGGCGGCGACTTCATTTTGCGCATTGAAGATACCGACCTGGACCGTTCCACCCAGGCCGCTGTGGATGTGATCATCGAGGGCATGCAGTGGCTGGGTCTGGACTATGACGAGGGCCCGTACTATCAGATGCAGCGCATGGATCGCTACAAGGCAGTGTTGGCTCAGTTACAGGCCGCAGGCCATGTCTATCCGTGCTACATGAGCGTGCAAGAGCTGGACGCCTTGCGCGAGCGCCAGATGGCGGCCAAGCTCAAGCCCCGCTATGACGGAACCTGGCGGCCCGAGCCGGGTAAGACCTTGCCCCCGGTGCCGCCCGATGTGCAGCCAGTGCTTCGTTTCAAGAACCCGCTCAACGGGGTGGTGGCCTGGGATGACAAGGTCAAGGGGCGCATTGAAATCAGCAACGAGGAACTGGACGATCTGGTCATTGCCCGACCCGATGGCACGCCCACCTACAACTTCTGTGTGGTGGTGGACGATATCGATATGGCGATCACCCATGTGATTCGTGGTGACGACCATGTGAACAATACCCCGCGCCAGATCAACATCTTTCGTGCGCTGGGTTCGGAGCCCCCGGTCTATGCCCATTTGCCCACCGTGCTGAACGAGCAGGGCGAGAAAATGAGTAAGCGCAACGGGGCCAAGGCCGTGACACAGTATCGCGACGAGGGCTACTTGCCCGACGCCATGGTCAACTACCTGGCGCGGCTGGGCTGGAGCCATGGCGATGATGAAATTTTCAGCCGCGCTCAGTTTCTGCAGTGGTTCGATCTGGACCATCTGGGCCGAAGTGCGGCCCAGTTTGATGAAGCCAAGCTGCGCTGGGTGAACGCGCAGCACCTCAAAGCCATGGCTGATGACGCACTGGCGCCATTGGTGGCCGATCTGTTGGCCAAGCGCAATCTGCGGGTCGATGATCGACTCGGCCCGATCTGTGGTTTATTCAAGGACCGCTGCGACACCTTGCTGGTGCTGGCTGACTGGGCCCAGGCCTTTTACGCCGATATCAATCCCGCGCCGCAAGACCTGGCGCAACATGTGACTGCGGCCATTGCGCCTGCACTGGCGCAGTTGCAGGACAAGCTGCAGCACTGCGCCTGGGATAAAGCCAGCATTGCCGCAACCATCAAGGAAGTGCTGGCTGGCACCGGTCTGAAGATGCCGCAGCTGGCCATGCCGGTACGTGTGCTGGTCTTGGGTACGCCGCAGACACCATCGCTGGATGCGGTGCTTGCGCTTCTGCCGCGGCAAATTGTTTTGGCCCGCCTTCAGGAAGGCCAGAAAATCCCTCTATAATTCACGGTTCGACAAATTGAGATGCCCCGCGAGTAATCAAGAGGCTGATCAGAGGGGGTATAGCTCAGCTGGGAGAGCGCTTGCATGGCATGCAAGAGGTCAGCGG
>JAFMFB010000009.1 GCA_017856435.1 Burkholderiaceae bacterium | reverse complement strand
AGCGTGTCATTGACCGCGCCGATTGGGACGTTTTTCGGGCGACTGGCGTGGCGCACCTGATGAGTATCTCGGGTTTGCATATCACCATGTTTGCCTGGTTGGCTTCTGCTCTATGCGGCTGGCTGTGGCGTCGCTCGTCCAGGCTTTGTCTGGCCTGGCCTGCGCAGCACGCTGGCGCCCTGGCTGGGTTGATGCTGGCGGGTATTTACGCACTCTTTAGCGGCTGGGGTGTGCCAGCACAGCGCACCATCCTGATGCTGGCCACGGTCATTATGTTGCGACTGAGTGCGCGGCAGTGGCCCTGGTGGGTGATTTGGCTGCTGGCCATGTTTCTGGTCACTTTGGTCGATCCCTGGGCCCTGCTGCAGCCAGGATTTTGGTTGAGTTTTGTCGCGGTCGGTGTGCTGTTCCTGACCGACTCCGGTCAGCCCATGCACGAGGGGCGCAAGCTGATGCAACCCCTGCTGGCCCTGCTGCGGGAGCAGAGCGTGATCACTCTGGCGTTGACACCCTTAACCTTGCTGCTCTTTGGCCAGGTTTCACTGATCGGGTTTTTCGCCAACCTGCTGGCTATTCCCTGGGTCACTGGGGTGGTAACCCCGTTGTCGATGTTGGGCATGGTGTGGCCTGGATTCTGGGATTGGGCAGCATTTGGGGTCCAGGCGCTCAGCATGGTGCTGCGCTACTTGGCCAGTCTGCCGCTGGCCTCATTGACGCTGGCACAGGCGCCCTTATGGGTGGGGTTGATTGGCCTGTTGGGTGGAGTCCTGTTGGTGGTTCGCTTGCCGCTCACCTTTCGGTTGTTGGGGCTGCCGCTGATCTTGCCCTTGTTGCTCTGGCAGCCGGTGCGACCACCCCCAGGTGAATTTGATTTACTGGCGACGGATATCGGTCAGGGCAATGCGGTACTGGTTCAAACCGCCCACCATGCCCTGCTTTATGACGCGGGGCCGCGCTATTCACTGGAAAGCGATGCGGGTCACCGTGTACTGCTGCCACTTTTGCGGGCTTTTGATATTCGGTTGGATAAGCTGGTGCTGAGCCATCGCGACTCAGACCATACCGGGGGAGCGGCTGCGGTGCTGGCCATGCAACCCCAGGCTGATCTTCTGAGTTCGCTGGAGGATCAGCATCCGTTGCATCAGATCCGGCCCGGCAAGCGTTGCGAAGCAGGGCAAACATGGAACTGGGATGGCGTAAGGTTCGAGATTCTGCGCCCTCAGGCGGTTGACTATGGCCAGTTGAAGCGAACCAATGCGCTGTCTTGCGTGCTGCGCATCCAGAGTGGATCGGCCAGCGCCTTGCTGGCAGGTGATATCGAGCGTAACCAGGAAATCGAGTTGGTCAATTCGGGCGCAACCCTGAAGTCAGATCTTCTGCTGGTTCCCCATCACGGCAGCAAAACCTCCAGCAGCCCGGAATTTCTCGATGCCGTGGCGGCGCACACTGCGTTGGTGCAGGCTGGCTACCGCAACCGTTTCGGTCATCCGGCTGAGGTGGTGATGGCGCGCTATCAGGATCGCAAGATCAGGGTGTATGACTCAGCGCATTGCGGCGCAGCACACTGGCGCTCGATAGCCCCGGGCGAGGTCAACTGCCAGCGGGAGTCTGCGCGCCGTTATTGGCAACACCAACCAGGCTAGGGCAGCTTGCTCTCAGGGTGGCAGGCTGGCCTGCACCGCACGCCCCAACTCGATCACCGCCATCGCGTAATAGCTGCTCCAGTTGTAGCGGGTGATCACGTAAAAGTTGTCGGAACCGGCCACATAGGTAGGAGGGGCATCGCCGTTTTGCAGCTCGATCAGAGCCAATTTCCCGGGGTGATGTAGGCCTTGCGAATCTGGCAAAGCGCCCTTGTCGACGAAACTGGCGACCGAGAAGGTGGGTAGGATGTCGGGCGCCAGCAGGGTTTCCAGATCCAGACGAGCCGGGTCAAATTCAACGGCATAGTGGGTGGGCATGCCGGTTTGCCAGTTGAAGGTCTTGAAATAGTTGGCCACCGAGCCAATCACATCCGGGACGTTGTTCAACAGGTCAATTCGGCCATCGCCATCAAAATCAACCGCAAAACGGCGCCAGCTGGAGGGCATGAATTGCGGCAGCCCCAGCGCCCCGGCAAAACTTCCGCGCAGTTTCAGCGGGTTCAATCCGCTAGTCTTCAGAGCCAGCAGATGGCCAAGTTCAGTGCGAAAAAACTGTGTTCGCTCCGCTGCCCGCGGATGAGACGAAGGAAAATCCAAGGACAGGGTGGTCAAGGCATCCACAGCGCGAAATGTCCCGGTCTGCTGCCCGTAAAGTGTTTCCACCCCAATCACCCCAACGATCAACCAGGCCGGCACGCCATAGTGCTTCTCGGCCTGTTCAAGCCATGTGCGGTGCTTTCGCCAGAAAGCCACTCCAGCATCTATTCGTCTGGATTCAATGAAACGCTCACGGTAGGCGCCCCAGTTTTTAGGGACACCCGTGGGCAAGGGCGTCATCAGCTTGACCACTTGGGGCTGAAAGCGGGCCTGGGCAATCACCCGCCTGACCCAGGTTCGGTCGAGTTCGTGTCGCTTGGCGATTTCATCGGCCAATGCCATGGCCTGTGTCTGGTTGGCATACAGTGGGCCGGCTGCTTTTTTGCTGCTGCTCATGCCCGCGGGGGCGGCTTCTCCAAAGCACGGGCCCAATAGCAGAGCAAGCACGGCAATGCATTTGAAGGGTAGTGCGCTCAGATAGGCCATTTCAATTGTTTTGCCTGTTTCACCAATCGACGCAAGTCAGTACTCCTGATTTTCTCATCGGCTTTGCCATAGCGTTGTGCTTCCAGGTGCAACAGCCAATCCACCAGGGCACTGCGTTGGACTGGACTTAAATTCGAAAGGCGGCTGTTGTGGCGCAGCAGGTTAGCCATTTCGCGTGGCGTCGAATGCGGCGGCAGGACCAGACCCGCGCGGCGCAACTTGTGGCGCGCGGTTGCCAGCAGCTTCAGCCATGGATCCTTTCGGGGCAGGAGCCAGAGGGTCCAAGCCAGCCAGGCCAGACTGGCCAGCACACTGCTTACGATCAGAAGCCATAGCAGATGGCCCCAGACGGCCGACTTGAGGCCAAAGGTCTGCAGCAACTGAGATTGACGGCCTTGGGTGTAGTTGATGACCCATTGCTGCCAGTTGTAATTGACGGTATCCCAGTAAGCGCGCAGATTAACTGACCAGACCGGGTTGACTGCACCAAGTACGGCAGCCATCACACCGCCAGGCTGCGCCAGGCGCTGTAAGGTGCCAATTCGGCCCGGCGAAACAGCACCTGTTGGATCCACTCGCACCCACCCGCGTCCTGCCAACCACACCTCCGACCAGGCGTGTGCATCGCTTTGTCGTATTACCCAGTAATTCCCCCGCGGGTTGTAGTCACCCCCTTGATAGCCGGTGACAATTCGCGCAGGAATGCCCAGAGCCCGCATCAACACCACAAAAGAGGAGGCGATGTGTTCGCAAAATCCCTCCTTGCGATCAAACCAGAATTCGTCGGCTGTATGTTGGCCGTAAGGCCCGGGCTCCAGGGTGTAGCGGTAGCCACCACTGCGCAGCATGGCCAGGGTTGCGTTGACCAGATCCTGAGCCTGCGGCTGATCGGCCTTGCCACGGGCCTCATGGAGCATGCGGATGGCCAGCGCCAGGGTGCGGGGATTTGAGCCGGGGGGGAGTTCCAGATAATCCTGCAGCCCGGTCACCGCCCGTAGCGGCCCATGTTGAAAGCTTGGATAACTCTGCGCACGGTAACGCAGGACATCGTTGATGGGCGCGTCGGAAAGCCATTGGAGTTCTCTGGTCATGCGAGGTCTGCCCAAGGGCGAGCCGGCGGATTGTGGCCCATCGGGTGCGGCATCCAGGGTCATCAACCAGGGCTTTTTTGAGGGCTCCAGGGTCACTTCATATCGCAGGGACGGTCCAGAGACTTCAAGCAGAGCTTGGGGCAAATAGCGCTGAGGAAAACTTGGTTTCAGACTCGTCCACTCAGTGCCGTCGTAGGTGGTGAGGACGGGCCCCCGAAAATAAAGTTCCTGCGGCAGCGGTTGCGTCCCTTCAAAGCGAACCCGCATGGCAACACTGTCATCCAGCGCCAGTTGGGTGATGCTGCCCACCCGCATGGACGAACTCAAACCGCTACGGGCGCTGCCTGTGAAATCCGGATTCCCCCAAATAGGGCTAAAGCGTGGAAAAAGCAGGAACAGAAGCAACATCAGGGGTGCGCCGAGCACCATGAGGCGTAGCGCCGTCTTGGCACTTTGGGTCAGCGCCGGTCGCCCAGTAGGCCGATGGCTATTGACCAATCCGGTGAGCAAACCCAGGAGCCCAAGCAGCATTGCCAGGGCTGAGAGCAGGGATTGCGAGAAAAAGAAGCTGGTGAGCATGACAAAGAAGCCGAGAAAAAACACCACCAGGGCGTCGCGGCGGGCACGCAGTTCCAGTGTTTTGAGGGACAGCAGAATTACCAGCAGGGTGACGCCAGCGTCACGTCCATGCAGGGTGCGGTAGTTCCAAGCCGTGGCAGCAACGCCCAAACACAGCAGCAGCAGCCGCCAAAATCTGGCGGGCAAGGGGCGTGATCGCCACGCCAGCCAGCCGCGCCAGATCAGCATGCCCAGCACCCAGGCGACTGACCAGAGCGGCAGGTGCGCCACGAGCGGCGAGGTCACCCAAGCGATCACCAGCAGGAGAAAGAGGCAGTCACGGCTGTCACGTGGCAGGGATACCAATGATCTCAGCATAGGGCCAAGGCCTCCAGGCAACGTTGCTGGTGGATTGCCCCGACGTCTGGATCGATCATCTGGGCGGGTAGCCTCAGGCCATAACGCAGACCTGATTGTTCGGCCTCCAACACCCAGGCGCACAGTCGGGACAAGCCCTCCTCCAGCCCCAGGCCATGGCAATCTGACAGACTCAACACCAACTGACCTTGTGGCGCAGGCTCGTCATCGCGACTGACCAGATCACGATGGTGTGCGGCCTTCTTCCAAACAATCCGATGCAAGGGGTCATTGCGTCGGTAGGGTCGGACGCCATCCCAGCTGGTAATTTGGGTCCCGAGCTGTCCAGGGTCAAGGTTGGATTCACCCTGGCTTGCATGGGGCAATGGGGGCGGATGGGTCTCTGCTGCGGGGTAGACCAGCACCTGGGCCGCGGGTGACCACCAGGCCCAGGCGCGAAAAACCCCGATCGGAAAATGGGTCTCCAGTCTCAGCGCTGGCAATTCCAGACGACCCCGCTGTTGGGGTCGCAATACCAGTTGGGCGGTTGCGTGGCCTCGCTCAGGCAACTCCAGCCAGACTGGCTGCGCTTGGCCACGAAATTGAAGCTGCAGCCCATTGCGCTGCCGGTTGCTTGGGTTGTTGACTTCCACGTTGATGGGCATGGGCATGCCGGCGTGGGTCGGTTGCACGGGAAGCAGCTTGAGTGACAGCCCCCGCAGTGTCTCGTGGCAAACCAGCATGCTGGCCAGTGCGCTACCGGCGAGCAGGAAGGTCAGCAGGTAACCCAGGTTGATCTGGTAATTGATGGATGCTATTAACAGGACGAGCAAGGTGACAGCCAGCATCAACCCGGAGCGGGTGGGCAGGATGTAGACATTGCGATGTGTCAGAACCAGACTGTCCTGGGCCGGGGCTCTGGATTGGACCCAGGCATGCCATCGGGCAGACAGCTTGATCCGGGGCTGTTGGCAGGCATGGAGGAATCGACGGATCGGGTATGGCATGTGTTGCAGTCCGCCCATACGATGGCTCAGGCCAGCTCAAGGGAGTCCACCATGGCACGAACCTGTTCCCTCGGCGTGCGCCCCGCGCTTTGTACAGGGGTCAAACGGTGGGCAATGGTTTGTGGCAGTATCGACTGGATGTCATCGGGAGTAACAAAGTCGCGTCCCCCGATCAAGGCGCGGGCGCGTGCCGCTCTCAAGACCGCAAGACCTGCTCTGGGCGACAGCCCCTGGACAAACCAGCGTCCATTCCGGGTGGCGGCCATCAGGTTCTGCAGGTAGTCCATCAGGGCGGCAGACACATAAATGGTCTGAACCTGTGTTTGTAGTTCCAACAACGCCTGGGGGGGTAGCTGGCACGGTAAAGAGGCGACCAACGCCCTGCGGTCTTGGCCAAAAAGCAATTCGCGCTCGGCACTGCGGTCCGGGTAGCCAAGGGAAATACACATCAGAAATCGGTCCAACTGGGAAGCGGGCAGGGCATGCGTTCCCAATTGGTCGTAAGGATTTTGTGTGGCCAGGACAAAGAAGGGAGAGGGCAGGGTATGGGACTGACCCTCGACGGTGACCTGATGCTCTTCCATGGCCTCCAGCAAGGCGCTCTGCGATTTGGGGCTGGCGCGGTTGATTTCGTCAGCCAGCAAAACCTGGGTGAATATGGGTCCGGGATGAAAGACAAAGCCTTCCTTGTGCCGCTCATAAACGGTAACGCCGGTGATATCACTGGGCATCAGGTCGGCCGTAAATTGCACCCGATTGAATTGCAGGCCCAGGCTGCGGGCCAGAGCGTGCGCCAAGGTGGTCTTGCCCACGCCAGGGATGTCCTCGATCAACAGGTGGCCAGCGGCGAGCAGGCAGGTGACACAGTCGGTGATCGCATCTGGCTTGCCAACAATGACCGTGTTAAGCTGATCAGTCAGACCCTTGAGCTTGTGCTTCATTTCCATGGTTGAACCTTAACTTAATTTCCTCTTTTTGGATGAGATCGTGAGCAAGACCGGTTATTTCTATCATCAGGACTGTCACCGCCATGAAATGGGGCAGGGGCATCCCGAATGCCCGGACCGTCTGGGTGCCATCGAGGATCGACTGCTGGTCTCGGGTCTGGGCGATGCTCTGACCCGTGTTGAGGCACCGCTGGCTTCGCTCGATGAAATTGAGCTGGCCCATACCCGTCGACATGTTGATGCGCTGCGTGGCCAGAGTATTCGTTTGCAGGAAGATCGTGAGGCTGGTGGCCCACCCTACTCACAGATTGACCCTGACACGGCCATGAATCCATTCACCTGGGCGGCCATACTGCGAGCTGCGGGTGCAGCCATGGCCGCTACCGATGCAGTAATTGCTGGTGAGCTCGAAAATGCCTTCTGTGCAGTGCGTCCGCCGGGACACCACGCCTGCCGCGATCAAGTCATGGGTTTTTGTTTTGTCAACAACGTGGCATTGGCGGCCAAATACGCACTTGAGCGGCATGGACTCAAACGGGTGGCCATAGTGGACTTCGATGTGCACCACGGCAACGGCACGGAGGACATTGTTGCCGGCGATGAGCGCATCCTGATGGCCAGCTTTTATCAGCATCCGTTTTACCCGCACGGCGGCTCGCGCTCAGATGCTGACAACCTGGTCAATGTGCCAGTGCCCGCTTATACCAAAGGCGCAGTGATCAGAGAATTGGTGCGCGACCTCTGGCTGCCCAGGCTGGAGGCGCATCGGCCTGAGCTGATTTTTGTCAGTGCCGGCTTTGACGCCCATCGCGAAGATGACCTGGGGCAGCTTGGATTGGTTGAGGCAGATTACGCCTGGATTACCCAGGAACTGGTGGCGGTGGCCAGACGACATGCCAGCGGACGCCTGGTTTCCTGCCTGGAGGGCGGCTATAACCTGAGCGCTCTGGGGCGTAGCGTTGAGGCGCACCTGCGCGTTCTGGCTGGGGTCTGAACAAAAACTATCTGGTATGTTGGTTGCCCCGTTGATGAGCTTAATCGGCGCTGGAGAACGTTCAAGCTACCAGGAGATGTAGGCGTATCCCTTTTCCTGGCGTTCCATGATCGATGAGGCACCCACTTCCTCGACGCGGACAAAATCAAACAGGTCGTCCTTGGTCCAACCCAGTGTATTCATCGTGTTGCCGCAGGCCACGAATTCGACGCCATACGATTCGCTCATTCCACGTGCCCTCTGTTGGTGAGTCTTGGGCACGGGCCGCTTGGGTTTTTTTGCCAGCAAATGAAGGCCCGGCCCAAAGACCACCACGGCAATGGTGACATCATCCACATATTTTTTGAGCATCGCCCCAATCGAATTGAGAATGGCCAGTTGGTAGTCAGCATCAGCCCGGTTGAGTTGGTATACCACCTTGTGATCAACCACATCGCCTTTTGTCACAGCGCCTTTTCCATCCTGCTTCGAACCTTCAGCCAATCCTGCTGATCCCACGGTTGTTCCACCGACAGCTACGGCAGCAGCCAGCAGTTGGCGCCTGGGAAGTTTGGACGATGGGTTCATGAAAATCTCCTGTTTGAACAGCACGAGCGGCACTTTGCTGCTTCAGAAATTTAACTGAAAGCAAGTCTTTGAAGGTGACGATTGGCAAAAAATTCCTGAAACCTGGATCCTGCCATTGATATCGGACCTGTGCCAGGTCTGGGAATTCAGTCCTTCGCTTATTTTGAGTTTGATCGGCGACCGTTTTGAGGGCGACTAAAATCAACAGGTTGACGTAGGCGTCAATTATCTTTTATTGCATTTAGCTGGAGTTTGCTCATGAAAATCATGGTCCCCGTCAAGCGCGTGGTTGACTATAACGTGAAGGTCCGGGTCAAGTCGGATCAAACGGGCGTGGATATCGCGAATGTCAAGATGAGCATGAACCCGTTTGACGAGATCGCGGTTGAAGAAGCGGTACGCTTGAAGGAAAAGGGTCAGGCCACCGAAGTGATCGCCGTATCCTGTGGCGTCACACAGTGTCAGGAGACCCTCAGGGTGGCCATGGCAATTGGTGCCGACCGTGCCATCCTGGTCGAAAGTAACGAAGATTTGCAACCCCTGGGAGTTGCCAAGCTGCTCAAGGCATTGATGGACAAGGAACAGCCCGGGCTGGTGATCATGGGCAAGCAGGCCATCGACGACGATGCCAATCAGACGGGCCAGATGCTGGCCGCTCTGGCAGACGCGCCGCAGGCAACTTTTGCCTCCCGCCTGGAACTTGAGGAAGGTGTTGCCAAAGTTACCCGTGAGGTTGACGGCGGACTGGAAACCGTCCGGGTGCGGTTGCCTGCGGTGGTCACAACCGATCTACGCCTGAACGAACCTCGTTATGTCACCCTGCCCAACATCATGAAGGCCAAGAAAAAGCAGCTTGAAGTGTTCAAACCTGAGGAGCTTGGCGTGGATGTCACCCCCCGGCTCAAAACCCTTAAGGTGACTGAGCCTCCCAAGCGGGGCGCAGGCATCAAGGTGCCAGATGTGGCTACCCTGGTCTCTAAACTCAAGAATGAAGCGAAGGTGATCTGATATGACCTCACTCGTAATTGCCGAACATGACAACACCTCTATCAAGGCGGCCACTCTCAACACCGTCACTGCAGCGCTAGCTTGTGGTGCCGAGGTTCATGTCCTGGTGGCTGGTCATAACGCGGCCAATGCCGCGGCCGCTGCGGCGCAGGTTGTTGGGGTGAGCAAGGTGATTCACGCCGATGGCCCCTCGCTGGCTCACGGATTGGCAGAAAACCTGGCCAACCAGGTGCTATCGCTCGCTGCCAACTACAGTCACATTCTTTTCCCGGCAACGGCCTCGGGTAAAAACACGGCCCCTCGGGTTGCCGCCAAGCTCGATGTCGCTCAAATATCCGATATCACCCGGGTTGACGCTGCCGATACCTTCGAGCGTCCTATTTATGCGGGCAATGCCATCGCGACCGTCCAAAGTACCGACCCTGTGATGGTGATCACCGTGCGGACCACGGGTTTTGATGCAGCTCCCGCCAGTGGCGCACAGGCGATGGTGGAGAGTAGTCCTGCCGTTGACGAAAACGGCCGGTCCAGCTTTGTGGGGGCCGAACTGGCCAAAAGCGATCGCCCCGAGTTGACGGCAGCAAAAATCATCGTCTCGGGGGGGCGGGCCCTGGGCTCCAGTGAAAAATTCAATGAAGTGCTCACGCCACTGGCGGACAAGCTGGGTGCTGCCATTGGCGCCAGCCGTGCTGCGGTTGACGCCGGGTATGCCCCCAACGATCTGCAGGTCGGACAGACGGGCAAGATTGTGGCGCCGCAGCTCTATATTGCTTGCGGTATCAGCGGCGCCATACAGCACCTGGCTGGCATGAAAGACAGCAAGGTGATTGTGGCAATCAACAAGGATCCGGAAGCGCCAATTTTCAGTGTTGCAGACTATGGGCTGGAGGCCGATCTGTTCAGTGCTGTGCCGGAGTTGGTCCAGTCGCTCTGATCGACAACAGCAAGTCCGACCTTCAAGAATTTACGCCCACGGCATCCCGGTATCGGAGTCAAAGATGAGTTATGTTGCCCCTGTCAAGGACATGTTGTTCAATCTCAAGCACCTGGCGAATCTCGAGCAAATTGCCAGCTTGCCGGGATTTGAGGATGCGGGCCTTGATACCGCGCGCGTTGTTCTTGAAGAAGCTGCCAAGTTTAATGAAGAGATTGTGGCACCCCTAAACAGGGAGGGTGACCGCAACCCTTCAAGCTGGCACGACGGACATGTCAGCACCACCCCAGGGTTCGCTGAGGCCTACAGGCAATACATTGAGGGTGGCTGGCAGGGTCTCCAACACCCGGTGCAAAGTGGTGGCCAGGGCCTTCCCAAGGCAATTGCTGCTGCCTGTGTGGAGATGCTCAACAGCGCCAACCTGAGTTTTGCCCTGTGCCCTTTGCTTACAGATGGGGCGATCGAGGCACTCCTGACTGCCGGCTCGGATGCGCTGAAGCAGACTTACCTGGACAAATTGGTTTCCGGGGCTTGGACTGGCACCATGAACCTGACCGAACCCCAGGCTGGATCTGACCTGTCGCTGGTGAGAAGTCGGGCAGAACCCCAGCCCGATGGCAGTTACCGGGTATTTGGCACCAAGATCTTCATTACCTACGGTGAGCACGATTTGGCTGAAAACATCGTGCATCTGGTCTTGGCCCGGGTTACAGGGGCACCAGAGGGCATCAAGGGGATCAGCCTCTTTGTGGTGCCAAAATTTCTTGTCAACCCGGACGCAAGCCTGGGCCAGCGCAATGATGTGCATTGCGTCAGCATTGAGCACAAACTGGGCATCAAAGCCAGCCCAACGGCTGTCCTGCAGTACGGTGATCAGCAAGGCGCTGTGGCCTATCTGGTGGGCCAGGAAAACCGTGGCCTGGAATACATGTTCATCATGATGAACGCCGCGCGTTTTGCAGTCGGTGTTCAGGGTATTGCCGTGGCGGAGCGCGCCTATCAGCAGGCGGTCAGGTATGCGCGTGACCGTGTGCAGGGTCGGCCTGTGGATGGGTCGCTCAAGACCAGCGCTCCCATCATTCATCATCCGGACGTCAGACGCATGCTGATGACCATGCGCGCCAATACCGAAGGGTGCCGCGCCATGGCCTGTGTTGCGGCCGCAGCGCATGACGCGGCGCATCACCATCCCGATCCAGAGGCGCGTCAACAGAACCAGGCCTTTTATGAATTCCTGGTCCCGCTGGTCAAGGGCTATAGCACTGAAATGAGTCTCGAGGCGACCTCCTTGGGCGTACAGGTTCATGGAGGGATGGGATTTATTGAAGAAACCGGAGCGGCCCAGCATTACCGGGACGCGAAAATCCTGACCATCTATGAGGGTACAACCGCAATCCAGGCCAATGACCTGGTGGGGCGCAAGACCCTGCGCGACGGCGGCCTGACCGCCAAAGCCATCGCGTTGCAGGTTGAGAAAACAGAGGCTGACCTGATCAAGCAGGCTAGCCCAGATGCCATGGTCGTTGCCAAACGACTCGCGGCAGCCCGCAAGGCTTTTGTGCAGGTGGTGGAATTTCTGTGCAATCAGAAAGATCCCAACGCCGTCTATGCCGGCAGCGTTCCTTATCTGATGCTGGCTGGTAACCTGATCGCGGGTTGGCAAATGGCGCGTTCGTTGTTGGCCGCCCAGATCCATCTGGCCGATGATCAGGAATTCATGCAGGCAAAAATTGCCACATCCCGGTTTTATGCTGATCACATTCTGAGCCAGATTCCAGCGACACGTGACGCCATCATTGAAGGCGCCGACAGTGTGACGATGATGGCAGTCGACTCTTTATGACTTCGGTGCAAATGTCCAAGCTTCCACCCGTGCTGCAGAACCTGCCGCTGCCCATCATCGGTTCGCCCCTGTTCATCATCAGCAATCCCAAGCTGGTGATCGCGCAGTGCACCAGTGGTGTCTTGGGAGCCATGCCCGCGCTAAATGCACGCCCGGCCTCCCAGCTTGACGAATGGCTGGCTGAAATCACGGAAGCCCTGGCAGCCCACAATCGGGCCAACCCCCTGCGACCGGCCGCGCCCTTTGCGATCAACCAGATCGTGCACAAGTCCAATGACCGCCTGGAGCAGGATATGGCCCTGTGCGTCAAGTACAAGGTGCCGGTCATCATCACGTCGTTAGGGGCGCGTGAAGAAATCAATCAGGCAGCCCATAGCTATGGCGGGGTGGTCTTGCATGACATCATCAACAACCGATTCGCTCACAAGGCCGTTGAAAAGGGCGCTGATGGATTGATTGCGGTGGCCGCCGGTGCGGGTGGCCATGCGGGAGTGAAAAGTCCCTTTGCCCTAATTCAGGAAATTCGCCAGTGGTTTGATGGGCCCCTGGCCTTGAGTGGTGCGATCGCCAACGGGGCGTCTGTACTCGCTGCCCTGGCCATGGGCGCAGATTTTGCCTACATCGGCTCTGCTTTTATTGCCACGCACGAAGCCCGAGCCAGCGACGCGTACAAGCAGGGGATTGTTGAGGGAACCTCCGATGACATTGTCTACAGCAATCTATTCACGGGCGTGCATGGCAATTACCTGGCCCAAAGTATTCGCGCTGCCGGATTGGATCCGGAGAATCTGCCCGTCAGCGATCCCAGCAAGATGAACTTTGCCAACCAGGCTGCCAAGGCCTGGAAGGATATCTGGGGCTCGGGGCAAGGGATTGGCGCCATCCGGTCGGTACGTAGTACAGCCGAACTGGTGGATCAATTGCGCCAAGAGTACAGGGCGGCTCGCTCACGCCTGCTAGCCTTGCCTGAAGTCTGACTGGATTTTGGCACGCCAGTGCCTCAGCCAGGCAGCGTCGCCCCGTGCTCCGGTACCTGTGCCGACCAACCCAACTCGCGTTTGATGCGACTGCGTAACTGATCGGAGGCGCCCATGTCACCATGCACGATGTAAACCTGTGGGGCAGGCTTGGGCATGGTGCGCAACCAGTTCATCAGCTGTGTGGCATCGGCATGCGCTGATGCAGATTGAAGCTGAATGATTTCAGCATTGACTGTCACATCATGGCCGTGAATCCTTACTGATCCAGCGCCACTGGCCAAGGTGGCGCCTCGCGTGCCGGGAGCCTGGTAACCGGTCAGGATGATCATGTTGCGATGATCACCTGCATAGAGACTGAGATGATGCAAGACCCGCCCGCCGGTCGCCATGCCACTGGCTGACAGGATTACCATGGGCCCATGACGCTTGGCCAAGGCCTTGGACTCCTCTGGCGTATTGATCATGGTGGCGCAGTGAGTAAGGTCCTTGATTTGTCGGCTGGTCAGACGCAGGGTGGCCGTGTGTTCTGAAAACAGGTGGGTGGTCCGGATGGCCATCGGGCTGTCCAGAAAAACCGGTACCGATTTGGGTAGTTCCCCTACATTTTTGAGTTCTGTAATTGCATGCAACAAGGCCTGGGCGCGACCTACCGCAAAGACCGGCACCACGGCCACGCCGCCGCGCTTGATCAGTCGCTGCAGGGCTGGAGCAAGTTCGGCCAGCAAGTCTTCACTGGGGTGTTCCCGATCTCCGTAGGTCGATTCGATCAATACGGTATCTGCTGCAGGCGCAGACTCAGGTGGGTTCATCATGAGATCATCGGTGCGACCGAGGTCACCAGAGAACAGAATGCGCCGCCCCCCCACTTCCAGCAGAACGCTGGCTGCTCCCAGGATGTGACCGGCCTGGGTAAAGGTGGCGTGCCATCCAGGCAGCGGTTCAAACGTCCGGCCAAAACCATAGGCCTTGATTCTGGGTAGGCACGCCTTGGCATCACGCAGCGTGTACAGGGGGAGAGCTTGCTCGCGCTTTGACAAACCATGTCGATTCACATAAGCGGCATCCTCTTCCTGAATATGACCGCTGTCAGGAAGTAGCAGGCCACAGAGATCGCGTGTTCCGGGTGTGGCAAAGATAGGGCCTTGAAAACCCTCTCGCACCAGCAAAGGCAGGTAGCCGCTGTGGTCAAGGTGTGCATGGGTGAGAACAACGGCCTCGATGCGATTTGGAGCCACTGACAGCGGATTCCAGTTTCTGAGCCGTAACTGCTTGTAGCCCTGAAAGAGTCCGCAATCCACAAGCACGCGTTGCGAACCATGACAGACCAGGTATTTTGAACCGGTAACCGTGTTGGCCCCGCCAAGAAATGTGATGCTCACGCTCATTCAACAGTCTCCTCAGTCGTTCTGATTGAAACAGAGGGATAGTCAGTGCGCAAGCGATCAGCTTACTTGCGAAATGAAAAAGGCCGGCATTAGCCGGCCTTCATGACTCAGGTCAAGCCTGAAATTATTTGAGGTGCTTGCCGATCAGGCCAGCCATTTCAAACATGGATACCTGGCCCTTGTTGAAGACGGCGCGCAGTTTGTCGTCGGCATTGATCATGCGCTTGTTGACGCTGTCCTGCAGTTTGTTTTTCTTGATGTAGTCCCACATCTTGCTGACCACCGCAGTGCGGGGCAGGGGGCTGCTACCAACCACGGCGGCCAGAGTTGCACTGGGCGTCAAGGGTTTCATGAAGGCAGCATTGGGGGTGCGCTTCTTGGCAGGGGCCTTCTTTTTGGCAGGAGCCTTTTTGGCGGCGGCTTTTTTAGCCGGAGCTTTTTTGGCTGCAGCTTTCTTGGCAGGGGCCTTCTTGGCGGGAGCTTTCTTCGCTACAGCTTTTTTAGCCGGAGCTTTTTTGGCTGCAGCCTTTTTAGCGGGAGCTTTCTTTGCGGCGGCTTTCTTTTTAGCCGGAGCTTTCTTTGCAGTTGCCATGGTCTGATTTCCTTCTAGAAGTTAGTTGATTGCCAAAGGAGATTGCTCTTCACTGGCAGAGGGAATGCTAATGGAGAAAAAACGCATTTCCAAGGGGGAAAACCATTTTTTCCCTCGTAATTGTTGTTTTTCCCTCAATTCTTCCCTCTGACAGGGGAGAAACAGAGCATTTCCCCTCAGATAAAGGCTATTTGGCCCAACTATCTTTCAGCCCTGTGGTCCGATTGAAAACCGGCCTATTTGGGGTGTGCTCCAGTCGGTCAGCCACAAAGTAGCCATGACGTTCGAACTGGAATTTGTCGTCGGGCGCAGCCATCGCCAGTGAGGGCTCAAGGTAGGCTTCAAGGGTGACCAGGCTTTGCGGGTTCAGGCTTGAGAGGAAGTCCTTGCCGCCCGCGTCGGGTTGCGGGTCAGTAAACAGTAAATCGTAGAGTCGAATTTCGGCTCTGACTGCATCGGCCGTGCTAACCCAGGTGATGGCCGACTTGGCCTTGACGCTGTCAGCGCCCGGCGTGCCACTTTTGGTGTTGGCGATCACCTTGGCGTGAACTTCTTGCACCAGGCCATTTTCATCGCGCAGGCAACCGGTACATTCAACCACGTAGCCACCCTTGAGTCGGACCAGGTTGCCGGGAAAGAGCCGCTTGTAACCCTTGGAAGGATGTTCCTCAAAATCCTCACGCTCAATCCAGACTTCTGACGAAATCAGAAAATTACGCTCTAGGGGTTCAGACCCATTGTCCTTGGTGGGCGGCAGGGCAGGCAACTTACATACTTCTGTGTAGCTCTCCTGACCAAAAACCTCCGCCCAGTTGGTGAGTTTTAGCTTGACCGGATGCAGCACGGCCATGCCGCGCAAAGCCTTGTTCTCCAGATCTTCCCTTAGGCAGGCCTCCAGGGTTTGGTAGTCGATCCAGGCATAGTCTTTGCTGACGCCAATTCGCTCGGCAAAGAGCTGCAAGCTAGCCGGGGTAAAACCGCGGCGGCGCAATCCGACGATGGTGGGCATTCTCGGATCGTCCCAGCCGTTGACATGATGCTCGTTGACCAGTTGAGCGAGTTTTCTCTTGCTGGTGATCACATGCGTGAGGTTGAGTCGAGCAAACTCATGCTGGTGCGGCAGTAGAAAAATGTTGGGGCGCTGTTCATGCAGGGCTTGCGAAAGAAGGGGGGTGAACTGATTGAATTCCCGCATCAACAGCCCAAAGAAACGGTCCAGGTCATGCAAGACGGCAGAACGATCATGTTCCCATTTTCCAAACATGCCCCTCATTTCTTGTTCGGCCGGGCTTGCGAACAGCCTGTCAGCCAGGTTGTAGCAATGCAAGGCGAATTCCTTGCGGGCTTCGATACCCTGCATCTGCAATTTTTCAACCAGAAGCCTGGCATTTTCTAGCTGAGGCTGGCGCAGGATTGGAACAATCCGCTGCAGCAGCCAGTCGTAAAAAGGGCGCTGATCTTCAAATTCAAGAGTGCAGATGCTGTGGGTAATGTTCTCCAGAGCGTCTTCGATCGGGTGGGCAAAGGTGTACATCGGATAGATACACCATGTGTCTCCTGTATTGTGATGGTGTGCGCGGCGAATTCGGTAGATCGCCGGGTCCCGTAGATTGATGTTGGGGCTGGCCATGCTGATCTTCGCGCGCAGCACAGCGGCGCCATCAGGCAACTGTCCGTCGCGCATGGCACGGAAGCGTGTGAGATTTTCCTCAGGACTACGGTGACGAAATGGACTGTCCTTGCCAGGCGTGACGAAATCACCGCGATTCGCCTTCATGGCTTCGGCGGTCTGTTCATCGACATAGGCGTGGCCAGTTTCGATCAGGTACTCGGCGGCCTGGTACATGAAATCAAAATAATTGCTGGCGTAGAAGAGATGCTCGGTATGGTGACTCTCCCAACTAAAACCCAGCCAGCGCACCGAGTCCACGATCGAATCTACAAATTCCTGCTCTTCCTTTTCGGGATTGGTGTCATCAAATCGGAGATGACAGATGCCCCCATAGTCGCGGGCCAGGCCAAAGTTCAGGCAGATGCTTTTGGCGTGCCCTACATGCAGATAACCGTTGGGCTCGGGAGGAAAGCGGGTGCGGATGCGGGCTGGATCGGCTGAACTGTGCAGGCTGTTGGCCTGTTCACTGGCTGTTCCGGGTAAACCCCTCCAGGATCGGCCTGAGTAAGTGCCGGTGGCCAGATCATGCTCAATGATCTGGCGCAAAAAGTTGCTGGCCCGACTTGGCGCAGCTTGGTCTTTATCGTTGGATTTCATGGCGCAATTCTAGTCTTGCAGTCATCCAAACGGCTGCCAGCGGCGTTGACCTCAATGTGTCTGAAACCATTTCTGAAGGAGTTTTTCCATGAAGTTGGCTCATATCAAGGCGGTTGGGTTTCTGAGCAGCTTGTTCGTCCTGGCGGGCGCTGCAAATGCCAGTGCGCAGGTTTACTGGTCAATGGGGATGACGGCCCCAAGTATCACCCTGGGCGTCACAAATTTTCCTCAAGCGGTTTATCCGGCGCCAGTTCATGTTTCGACTTACCCGCCTGTGATGATTCCGGTGTCGGTGTACCCGTCTGCGCCCCCCATGTCCGTCTATTACCTCACGCCCTCGCAACCGCTGATGCGACCCCACGGCCATTTTCATGGTCCAGGACGGGGCTTGGGTTACGGTCACAACAGAGGGGGCCACTGGCGCTAAGGACGTTTACAGCGTTGATGACACTGATGTGAAAGTTGCGGGCCTGGTCTGTCCCGGTCGTCTCTGAGCCAATTGCCGGGTACTGCTGGCAGATCTGTCCCTACAATACCCTGCATGAATAAAAAGACGTGGCTTTGGCTTGTGCTCTTGTTTCTTGTCCTGCTGATTTTGGCGGGAGCGTGGTGGTGGAAAAGTAACCAAGGTGAGGCGGTCAAGTACCGTACTGGAAAGATAGAACGAGGTGCCTTGCAGGCGGCCGTGGCGGCCACGGGTGCTGTGAGCCCTGTCACGCAGGTGACCATTGGCACGCAAGTATCTGGCCAGATCAAGGATATCCTGGTTGATTTCAATTCTGATGTGAAGGCGGGTCAACTGATCGCTGTGATTGATCCTGAGCAGTTTGAATACCGGGTGCGCTCCGCTCAGGCCGATGTGGATGCCGCAAGGGCTTCGGTCCTGACCGCTCAGGCCAATGTGATAGCCAGCCGCGCCCAAGTATCCAGCGCTCAGACCGATCTGAGGGAAGCCAGACGCACCCATGAGCGCAACCTCATGCTGGTTGAAAAACAGTTCGTTGCCCAAAGCGAAGCCGATAAATCCAATGCCCTGGTCAACACCTCTCTCGAAGCGGTCAAGGCAGCTGAAGCCCAGGTAGGCGTCAGCGAGGCTCAGGTTCGCAATGCCCAAGCCAATGTGGTTCAGCGCGAGGCCACACTGGCTCAAGCGCGTGTTGACCTTTCGCGTACCAGGATCACTTCGCCCGTGAACGGAATCGTGATCAAAAGATCGATTGAAAAAGGTCAGACAGTTGCTTCCAGTCTGCAATCGCCCGAGTTGTTCATCATCGCTCGTAACCTGCTTGATATGCAGGTTGAGGCTGCGATTGATGAAGCGGATGTGGGTCGAATTCGCGCTGGCCAGAAGGCCACCTTTAATGTAGATGCCTACCCTGGCCAGACTTTCGAAGGCCAGATCGCCCAGGTGCGCAAGGCGGCTACCAACGTGGCCAACGTAGTGACCTATGTGGCGGTGGTGACCTTTGCCAATGCAGATGGCCGACTGCTGCCTGGCATGACCGCCAATGTCCGAGTCGTGACCGATACGCGGGACAATGTTTTCAAGATTCCGAATTCAGCCTTGCGGGTGCGGATTGCTGGCGTTGAGCCAGCCCCCGCTTCCGCCGGCGTACCCAATTCCCAATCCCCTTCAGCCGCGGCACCTGCCTCCGAGGGTCGTGCTGGACCCAGTGGTGCCGTGAACCAGTTTCGTAACCGGCTTGTCAGTGAACTCAAGCTCAGTCCCGAACAGACCGAGAAGGTTGACGCCATCTATGCGGAGGCCCGGCCCCGTTTCATGCAATTGCGAGATCTGCCAGAAGCAGAGCGCACCAAGGCCCGTGAGCGGATTACCGCTGATGTGCGTGAACGGATCGGCACGATTCTCAATGCTGAGCAAAAACCCCGATATGCCACCTTGATCGCAGAAGCCTCAAGCCGTACCGTGACACGCGGCCGTATTTACTTGCTGAGCGAATCCGGTTTGCCCAAGGCTTTCAATGTGCGCCTTGGGATCACCGATGGCAGCAGCACCGAGTTGCTAGTGGCTCCCGGGGCTGCAGAGGCCGCTGAATTGGTAGAGGGTGCAGCAGTCATCACCAGCATCATGACTCCGGGTGCTGCTACCGGCCCGTCCAGGCCCGGCACAGGTCCGCGCCTGATGTTCTGACATGGCACTGATCGAAGCCAGGGATCTGGCCAAGACTTATGTCATGGGAAACACCCAGGTACATGCCTTGGGCGGCGTCTCGCTGGAGATCGAAGAGGGCGAATTTGTCGCGATCATGGGTGCCTCGGGTTCGGGCAAGTCAACCCTGATGAATATCCTGGGTTGTCTGGACCAGCCCAGTTCGGGGCAGTACCTGTTGGCCGGCGAGAAGGTTCATGAGCTTTTGCCAGACCAGTTGGCGTCCATCCGCAACCGACGCATCGGTTTTGTGTTTCAGCAGTTCAACTTGCTGCCCAGAACCAGTGCCTTGGAAAATGTCGAGCTGCCGCTCATTTACTCCGGCGTCAAACCCGCAGAACGGCAGGAGCGAGCACGCCAGGCCCTCCAAACCGTTGGCCTGTTGGATCGCGCCAATCACACGCCGGCAGAGTTGTCAGGCGGCCAACAACAACGGGTTGCCATTGCCCGAGCGTTGGTCAACCAGCCCCAGTTGATCCTGGCTGATGAACCCACTGGCGCCCTGGACAGCAAGACCAGCGATGACATCATGCATTTGCTGGCTAACTTGAATCAGAAGGGGATGACGGTGGTGTTGGTAACCCATGAGGCAGATATTGCTGCCTGGGCCCGCCGTCGCCTGGTGTTTCGTGATGGCTTGGTGGTTGAGGATGTTCATCAGGACGGACCTCCTGTCAATTTGGTTCAGGATCAGGTACAACAAGGGCAGCTGGCATGAATTTCATGGCTGCCCTGCGCAGCGCACTCAGAGCCTTGCTGGCCAACAAGCTGCGAAGCGTCTTGACCATGCTGGGCATCATCATTGGTGTTGCAGCCGTCATCACCATGATTGCAGTGGGTAACGGCGCTACCCAGCGGGTCCAGGCCCAGATGAAAAGTCTGGGCTCCAATATCATGCTGGTGGTTCCTGGTGGCGTATCGCAGGCGGGTGTGCGGCTGGGCGCCCAGACCCGCCAGCGCCTGACCGAGGACGACGCCCTGGCTATTGCCGTGGAGATTCCTGAGGTCCAGGTGGCTGCTCCCTCATCCAGAACCAGTGGACAGGTGGTGGCAGGAAACACCAATTGGGGCACTTCGATCTTTGGCGTCAACAACGACTATCTGGAGGCAAGGGATTGGGGCCTGAGTTCAGGCCGCTTCTTTGACCAGGCTGAACTTGCTGGGTCTGCCAAAGTGGCCTGGGTTGGCGCCACCGTGGCACGTGAACTGTTTGGCGACCAGGATCCGGTTGATCAGACCATTCGGGTTCGAGGTGTGCCGATGAAAATTATTGGCGTTCTTCAGCCCAAGGGCCAGAATTCGATGGGGCAGGACCAGGATGATGTCCTGATGATTCCAATCAGTACCTTGCGCAACCGCATCTGGGGTGGCGATGCGACCAGTCGCCTGAAGCGGGTCTGGTCCATCTCGGTCAAGGTGCGAGATGGTGAAAGCATGAAGGCGGTTGAGGAAAGCATCAAGGAACTGCTGCGGCAACGCTTCAAGGTGCCCGTAGGGACAGAGGACCCCTTCACCGTACGCAACCTGACTGAAATTCTGCAGGCGCAGGAGGAAGCCAGCCGGATCATGACCCTGTTGCTGGCAGCCGTGGCTGGCATCAGTCTGATCATTGGAGGCATTGGCATCATGAACATCATGCTGGTCAGCGTCACTGAGCGGACGCGTGAAATCGGCCTGCGCATGGCGGTGGGCGCTCGCAACAAGGACATCCTGTCCCAGTTCCTGATTGAAGCGGTTACCCTGAGCCTGGCGGGAGGCGCCATTGGCGTGATCATGGGGGCTGTGTCCACCTGGACTGTGGGAAACTTCACCGGGTGGCAGGTCAGCATGACGCTGGACGCCATCGCGCTGGCGGTTGGATTCTCTGCACTGGTTGGGATATTTTTTGGATTCTACCCAGCTCGTCGTGCCTCTCGGCTGTTGCCAATCCAGGCGCTTCGCTTTGAATAAAGCTGCCAGCTGTGTCACTTGACAACTAGGGGACTTGTGGACTTTTCGCTGTATATCAAAGCCGCCGTGATGGGGTTGGTTGAGGGGCTAACCGAATTTCTGCCCATATCCAGTACCGGGCACCTTATTTTGGCCGGTTCGATGCTCGGGTTTGATGACGACAAGGCCAAGGTTTTCGACATTGCCATTCAGACCGGGGCCATTCTGGCAGTCATTCTGGTTTATTGGGAAAAGCTACGCCACACCCTCTTGGCCCTGCCTGAAGAAAAGGAGGCGCAGCGGTTAACCCTGAACGTGGTCGTTGCCTTCCTGCCGGCTGTGCTGCTGGGTCTGCTGGCCGGTTCTGCGATCAAGGCTTACCTGTTTACGCCACAAGTGGTTGCGGGCGCCTTCATTCTGGGAGGGCTGATCATTCTCTGGGCGGAAAAACGCCAAACCAGCGTAGCCACAGCGCCTTATATCTTGGAGGTTGATGACATGCGCTGGCCAGATGCGCTGAAGGTGGGGCTGGTTCAGTGCCTGGCCATGATTCCAGGCACCAGCCGCAGCGGAGCCACCATCATTGGCGGAATGTTGCTCGGGATGTCGCGCAAGGCTGCCACCGATTTTTCCTTTTATCTGGCCATCCCGACTCTGATTGGTGCCGGCGCCTACAGTCTGGTCAAGGAACGCGCAATGCTGTCATTGAGCGACGTGCCGATGTTTGCCATCGGACTGATTTTCTCGTTTTTCAGCGCTTGGCTCTGCGTACGCTGGCTGCTTCGTTTCATAGCAACGCACAATTTCAACGGCTTTGCCTGGTACCGCATCGTATTTGGCTTGGTGGTGCTGGCCACGTCGTGGAGCGGTCTGGTGAAGTGGGCTCCCTGAGTCTTCAGCCTTGCCCAGATGTCTTGGCTGCCAGCTTCTTAAGAGCGTAAAGGGCGTCCAGCGCCTCGCGCGGGCTTAGGGTGTCCGGGTCCAATTGACCCAGTTGGGTATCTACCAGGCTGGGCATGGGCAGGCTGACTGGGGCAGGCGTTGAAAACAGATCAACTTGTTGCCGACTTTCCTGGGCATGGGTTTCGAGCATACCGAGTGCATTACGCGCCTGATGCACCACCGATGCGGGCATCCCAGCGAGCCGGGCAACTTGGATCCCATAGCTACGACTGGCAGGCCCGCTTTGTAGTTCATGCAAAAAAGCGATGTCATGGCCGGATTCAACCGCACTGACATGCACATTGAGTGCAGCGTGATGCCTGGCTGGAAATTCTGTCAGTTCGAAGTAATGGGTTGCAAACAGAACAAAGCCTTTTGTCTTGTCGTGCAAATGCGAGGCGATCGCACCGGCTAGCGCCAGGCCATCAAATGTCGAGGTGCCCCGTCCGATTTCGTCCATCAGGATGAGTGAGTTCGACGTGGCCGCATGGAGGATCTGGGCAGCCTCGGTCATTTCAAGCATGAAGGTGGACTGGGCATTGGCCAGATCATCTGCGGCACCAATGCGGGTGTGGATGGCGTCAATTGGGCCCAGGCGACAACTGCTGGCTGGCACGTAAGAGCCGATGGAGGCCAGAAGAGCAATCAGGGCCACCTGTCGCATGTAAGTCGACTTGCCACCCATATTGGGGCCGGTGATGATCTGCATGCGCTGGTTGAGCCCCAGCCTGGTATCGTTGGGTATGAAAGCGCCGCTATGAGTTTCCGCCAGCCGTGCCTGCACAACAGGATGGCGACCCTGGTGAATCTCGATACAAGGTTCAGATGCAAAACTTGGCGCAGACCATTCGAGGGTCAGTGACCTTTCTGCAAAGGCACACAGGACATCCAGGGAAGCAAGAGCGCCTGCCAGCCGGGTCAGACCCGCAATATTAGGTTGCAATTGGTCCAGCAAACGCTCGTACAGGAACTTCTCGCGGGCAATGGCGCGTTCCTGCGCAGACAGGGCCTTGTCCTCAAATGCCTTGAGCTCGGGCGTGATGAAACGTTCGGCGTTTTTAAGGGTCTGACGCCGCTTGTAATCATCTGGCACCCGCGCGAGGTTACTGCTGGTGATTTCGATATAGAAACCGTGCACCTTGTTGTACTGGACGCGCAGATTGGCAATGCCAGTGCGTGTACGTTCGCGGCTTTCCAGATCGAGCAAAAACGAGTCGCAGTTGGTTTGAATGGCACGCAATTCATCCAGTTCAACATCATGCCCCTGGTTGATGACTCCCCCATCACGCACCATGGCTGAAGGTTCTGGCAACAGCGCTCCATCCAACAGTTCCAGGCAACCCGCAGGAGGTTTAAGGTTGATGGCAATAGCGGCCAGGAGATCATTCGATGGGTTGAGCAAGGCATTGAACTGGTCGATCCTTTTGAGGGTGTTCAACAGGCCGACCAATTCTCTGGGACGAACTTGCCGAAGAGCGGTTCTTGCTGCAATCCGTTCTACATCGTTGCAGCCTTTGAGCTGGTCCCGCAACTTTTGCCAAGAGCCGCCGCGTAATTCATCCACTGCGCGAAGCCTTTGTTGTGCGGTGGACCTGTCCCGCCTGGGCTCCAACAACCAGTGCTTGAGCAGCCGACTTCCCATCCCGGTCATACAGGTATCCAGCAGAGAAAATAAGGTGGGAGCGTCTTCACCACGCAGGGTCTGCACCAGCTCCAGATTGCGCCGGGTTGACAAGGGCAGGTCAATCAACTCCTTGTCCCTGACCACGCTGATGTTGTGGACATGGGTCAACGGCTGTCCCTGCGTATGTTCGGCATAGGTCAGCAGCGCAGCGCTGGCTGCATGGGCCAGAGACAGCGACTGGGCATCCCAGGCGGCCAGATTGGCTACCTCCAGCAATGCGGTCAGCTTGCTTTCTCCTAGGCCAGCATCAAACTGCCAATCTGGCCTAGGGCAGACTGCAAAGCTGCCTCCGTGATCGTGAAGTCCTTGCACAAAGGCCGGGGTGGCCGCATCAGAACAAAGCAGCTCACTGGGCATGATGCGAGCCAGCCAGGTGGAAAGTTCATCGCCGCCACACTCGGTCAGGAAGAGGGTTCCGGCGGTCAGATTGAGCCAGGCCAGGCCGCATTGGTGGCGGCTTCCCTGGTGTACTGCAAGAAGAAGCGACTCCGACTTATCGTTCAGGAGTGCGCTATCGGTCAGGGTGCCGGGCGTGACTACCCGCACAACCTTGCGCTCTACCGGTCCTTTCGCGGTATTGACATCACCCACTTGTTCGCAGATGGCAACTGACTCGCCCCGTTTGATAAGTCGTGCCAGGTAGGTGTCGACCGAATGAAAAGGGACCCCGGCCATGGTCACAGGTTCACCGGCGGACTGGCCTCGCTGGGTCAGGGTGATGTCCAGCAGGTGTGCCGCCTTTTCCGCATCCTGATAGAAAAGCTCATAAAAGTCCCCCATCCGGTAAAACAGCAGGGTGTCTGGAAAGTCCGCCTTGAGGGCAAGGTATTGCGCCATCATGGGGGTGTGCCTTTCCTTCTGCGAAAGACTCTGGCCGGTTGAAGCCTGATCCATGTTCAGTGGTTCAATAGTTCAGACGCATGTCTGCATCCACCCCGCGCCGGCAAGCGCTCACAAGAATCCCCCGATGAACTGGCCAGGATGCTGTTGCATGTTGTACGGTTCATCGTTGAGCCAATTGCTCTTTTGACTTGGATTTGGTCGATCGCCCTTTTTTGGCAGACTTGACAGATGTCTTTTTGGCGGATTTGGCAACTGTTTTTGGCGCCGGCAGGTAAAGAACCACTTGTTGTCCTGGCTTGAAGGCAGACGTTCTGGAAAGTTTGTTCCATTCAGCCACGCTCTCAACGGAGACGGCAAATCGTTTGGCGATGCTTTCAACCGTATCTTTTTTTCCGGCCTTGCGGACAGTTCGGCGCAATGAATTTTCTGGGGCTAGGGAAAGCTGACCATTGTCAGCCAGTTTTTCATTGACATCGGTTTCGATGTGGTTGGCGCGCGGGACAACCAGGGCAGAGCCAGCGCGTATCAGCATGCTTGGCGGGATACTGTTGATTTGTCTGAGTTGAGACTCGGCCATCGAGAAGCGCTTGGCCGCCTCAGCAACCTTCATGGTCTTGGGTGCGACCCAGACGGTCCAGCTCGAGAGCTGAGGGCCAGCGTAGGTATCCAGATTGCGTTGAAATATTGCGGCGTTATCCCAGGGCAGCAGTATTTGCGGCGTACCCGCTGCCAAAATGACAGGCCGGTTCAAAGAAGGATTGAGTTCCTTGAAGTCCTGTAGCGGCACCTCTGCCAGTTGAGCTGCCAACTTGACATCAATATCGCGTGTGATGGTGACGGTGTCAAAAAATGGATGGTTGTCTATTTTTGGCAGGTTGATCTGGAACGCCGAAGGGCGAGCCACGATATTTTTGACGGCCTGCAGCTTGGGCACATAAAAACGTGTCTCCATCGGCATGTTGAGATCGATATAGCCAGTGGGCTGGCCGGCTTTCTGATTTTTTGCGATAGCCCGACCCACGCTACCCTCACCCCAGTTGTAGGCGGCCAGTGCAAGATGCCAGTCATTAAACATGGCATGAAGTTTTTGCAGATAGTCCAGGGCAGCACGGGTGGAGGCGAGTACATCACGACGGTCGTCGCGAAAAGCATTCTGTTTCAAGTCGTATTGCCGTCCCGTACTGGGTATGAATTGCCACATGCCCGCTGCTTTGGCGTGCGACATCGCTTGCGGGTTGAAGGCACTTTCAATGAATGGAAGCAGAGCGAGTTCCGAAGGCATGTTGCGTCGCTCGAGTTCCTCAACAATGTGGAACAGATATTTGCTGGAGCGTTCAGTCATCCGCGCGATATAGTCTGGTCGACTGGCATACCAATGCTCACGATCGGTCACCAGATCACTCGTCAGATCCGGCATGGCAAATCCGCGCCGGATCCGCTCCCACAAGTCTGCCGGTGCATTGAGTATGGCGACAGAGGGGGCAGCTTCTGTGGCGCCCGGGGTGATAGGGGACAGGCTGCCGGTGGGATAAACCGGGGCCTGGGTGGTGGCCTTTTCTGATTTAGCGCCTGATGCCGGGGTTTGCGGCATCCGTCGGGATCCGTCAGCGGCGAGTGGCTCTGCAGAATTGACCTCCTTGCTGGCGGCGGTCGGTTCAGTTGCCACGCTGGCACAGCCAGCGAGCCAGAGAAGCAAGGGCACAAGCAGTAGGTGCGCCAGATATTTCATTTAAATTGATTCTTCCACTCCCGCAAAGCGGCAAATATTTCAGTCTCGCTTCGCGCGCCCGGTTCAAAACCTTGAACTGCGGCAATCACATCCTGCTTGCGCGAACGCAGAAACGGGTTGATCTCGAGTTCGGTGGCTATCAAGGATGGCAGGGTAGGCAATTGGCGGGTACGTAAATCCTCACAGTGCGCGCTATGCAGTTTCAATGCCGAATTGGAGGGCTCGACCGCGCGGGCAAATCGAAGATTGGACAGGGTGTATTCATGGGTGCAGCAAACCCGGGTGTTGCCCGGTAGTGCAGCCAGTCGATCCAGGGAGGCTAGCATCTGTGCTGGTGTTCCTTCAAACAAGCGCCCACAGCCCGCTGAAAAAAGGGTGTCACCGCAAAAAAGGATCGGGTCTTCGCCTTGAGGATGCGCAAAGTAGGCAATGTGCCCAGCGGTGTGCCCGGGAACATCCAGAATGTCAAACACCAGCCCCAGGGCGCCTACCTGATCGCCATCCACCAGGGGTTCAAAGGGCTCCGGGATATTTTCTCGCCCGGGTCCGTAGACCACGGCGCCGGTTTCATCGATCAGTTCGTGGATACCGTCAACATGGTCGTGGTGGTGGTGGGTGACTAAAATGGCTTGCAGGGTCAAATTTTTGTCTAGCAGCGCGCGCAGAACCGGATAGGACTCACCCGGATCAACCACCAATGCCTGCTGTCCATCGTCCAGCAGCCAGATATAGTTGTCAGTCAGAGCGGGCAGGGGAGTTAGCTTCATTCGTGAATCCGATGTAGGAATTATAGGTATGCAAAAGTGGTTTGACTCGCCACCGGGCAGTATGTTTCTGGACTGGGAACAGACTTGTTTTGATGCCTGCGTTGCAGATTTGTTCGGTTATCACGCATTGCAGTTGGGCCAGCCGGGTGTTCAGGGCTTGCGCACCAACCGCATGCCACATCAGTGGCTTGCAGTAGAAGTTTTGACGCAATGCGACAACAGGGGGGTAAACCTGTTGACAGATTTCTCGGCCTTGCCTTTCCCTGAATCGAGTCTTGATCTGGTGTTGTTGCCGCATACGCTGGAATTGCATCCTCATCCCCACGAAACCTTGCGAGAGGTGGAGCGTGTCTTGTTGCCCGAGGGGCGTGTGGTTGTTTGTGGTATCAATCCAATCAGCCTATGGGGATTGCATGAATACAGAACCCGTTGGTACCGCCGCGCTGGCCTGGGTCAGGCCTATCTTCCACCCGCCAACAACTACATCCATCCCTGGCGCCTGCGAGACTGGCTCAGGCTGCTTGGTTTTGAAATTGAAGTCTTTCAAATGGGGTGCTGGCGCCCAGCGGTAAGAACCGAGCGGTGGCTCAGTCGTTTCGCCTGGATGGACCGATTGGGCTCACGCTGGTGGCCGATATTGGGGGCATCCTATTTTGTGGTGGCGGTCAAGCGTTTGCGAGGCATGCGATTGCTTGATCCAGGCTGGAAACCAGTGGGTGGCAAAGTGGCGACTTCGGTTCCAGTGGCACGACGAAGTGGCAAACATTGACCTGAAAATTAGACTTGAGAGTCCTGTGAATCAGATTGAAATCTATACCGATGGCGCTTGCAAGGGAAACCCTGGTCCGGGTGGTTGGGGCGTATTGCTCAAAGCGGGTGCCACAGAAAAGGAACTCTATGGGGGTGAGCCCGAAACCACCAACAACCGGATGGAACTGATGGCGGTCATCATGGCTCTGGAGGCACTTAAGCGTCCCTGCGCAGTGCTGCTGCATGTGGATAGTCAGTATGTGCTCAAGGGCATGACCGAATGGCTGCCTGGCTGGAAGGCCAAGGGCTGGAGGACTGCCAGCAAACAGCCGGTCAAGAATGTGGATCTCTGGCAGCGACTTGATGCATTGGTCAATCAGCGAGGCCACCATATCGAATGGCGATGGGTCAAGGGACATGATGGTGATCCTGGCAACGAGCGGGCCGATCAGTTGGCCAATCAGGGGGTTGCCATGGCTAGACAGTTTGACTAATTGCATTTGTACAAAGCATCAGGCCTGGTCAGCATTCAGTCAGGTCATCGATGCGCGAAGGGTGTATATTCCTCTGCCACCGTACCTACTGCCATGGACGGTACTTCAATCCAACCCAATGAGATCAAGGCATGACTTCTCGACTCAGATATTTTCTGATTGCTGTTGTTGGCATCGGCCTGGCGACAGCAGGCGCCTGGTGGTACCAGAACAAGGGACGTAATCCGGCTGCACAAGCCGCTCCTCAAGTGGCAACCCCAGGCTCAGCTGCGCCAGTTGCAGGCAGAGGGGGTGTGCCTGCTGGGGGCAATGGCCCGGGTCGAGGCGGTGGGCGTGCGCCCTCGGTCGAAATTGCCAAGGTTCAAGTGATGGATCTTGTGGATGATGCCCAGACTGTCGGAAGTCTTCGCTCCCGCCAGGGCGTCATGTTGCGGCCTGAAGTCAGCGGGCGCGTCACACAGATCAATTTCAAAGATGGTGAGCGGGTTCGCAAAGGCCAGCTTCTGGTTCAGCTCGACGACCAGTTGCCACTGGCACAGGTCAAGCAAAGCCGCGCCGAATTGTCGATTGCCCAGGCCAATCACAAGAGAAATCAGGAATTGCTGGCTCAGAATTTCATCAGTCAGCGTACGGTTGATGAAAGTGCTGCCAATCTTGAGGTCGCCCAGGCCAAACTCGCGTTGGCAGAGGCCACGGCAGCGCGACTGAAGATTGTCGCCCCATTTGATGGCATTGCCGGTATACGCAGCATCAATGTTGGTGACTATCTCAAGGACGGCACAGACATGGTCAATGTCGAGGATATTGACACCCTGTATGTTGACTACCGCCTACCTGAGCGCCTGCAAACCCGGGTCAGCACGGGGCAACGCGCCACGTTGGAACTCGATGCCCTGCCGGGACGTCGTTTTGATGCGCGCGTTGTGGCAGTCGATCCGCTGATCGACGCCAACGGACGCTCCATTGGTGTTCGTGCCAGCATTGATAACCGCAGACTTGAACTACGTCCTGGCATGTTTGCCAGGGTGACCTCCGTCTTTGGTGAACGAAAAGCTGCCTTGGTCGTGCCAGAAGAGGCAATTGAGCCACTGGGGGGGCGAATATTTGTGATCAAAGTGGTCAAAAATTCTGAGGGCAAGCCCATCTCCAAGCGGGTTGAGGTCAAGGTGGGTATCCGTCGTCCCGGAGTGGTGGAGGTTCGTGGTGAATTGATGGCGGATGACAGTGTGGTGACCGCCGGACACCAGCGACTTCAAAAAGATGGCACCCCGGTGCAGGTCCTCGATCTGAGCGCCAACAGTTCCTCGCGCCAATAGGTAGGAGTGCTTCATGCAATTGCCTGAAATATCAATTCGCAGGCCTGTATTTGCCACAGTCCTGTCGCTGCTGGTTTTGCTGATCGGTGCGGTGAGCTTTACCAAGCTTCCAGTTCGTGAGTATCCAAAAATCGATGAGCCTCAGGTAACGGTCACGGTGAAATACACCGGAGCCTCGGCTGAGGTGGTCGAATCTCAGGTGGCCAAGCCCCTGGAGGACTCGATCGCAGGCATTGATGCCGTCGATGTCATCACTTCGATTTCGCGGGCAGAGCAGGCCCAGATTACCGTTCGGTTCCGATTGGAGAAGGATGCAGATGCAGCTGCGGCCGAAGTTCGGGATCGCACAGCCCGTGTCCGCAACAAGCTGCCGCAAGCGATTGAAGAGCCCGTCATTGCCAAGGTCGAAGCAGATGCCTTCCCGGTCATTTGGCTGGCCTTTTCAAGCGACACCCACAGTGCGCTTGAAATCAATGACATGGTCAACCGGATTGCAAAGCCGCGTCTTCAAACCGTCACCGGCGCAGCCGATGTGCGTATTTACGGCGAGCGCAAGTACGCGATGCGGGTCTGGCTCGATCCAGACCGTCTGGCGGCCTATAAGCTGACCACCCAGGATGCTGAAGATGCCATTCGGCGCAGTAATCTGGAAGTTCCGGCCGGTCGGATTGAAAGCTCACAGCGGGAATTTTCAGTTACATCCAATACCGATTTATCGAATCCCGCTCAGTTCGGTGAAATTGTGATCAAGACTGTCAACGGCTTCCCAGTCAAGCTGCGTGACGTTGCCCGCATTCAGGAAGGGGCAGCCGACGAGCGAACCTCGGTCAGGCTCAATGGCAAGCCTGCTATCTCGGCGGGTGTGATCCGGCAGGCAACTGCCAACCCGCTGGAACTGAGTGCCGGGGTCAGAGAGATGATCCCAAAATTGGAGGCAGATTTGCCGCCTGGCATCAATATCAGTATTGCCAACGACAACTCAGTGTTCATTGATCGCTCAGTCAAAAATGTTTTCAAGACAATCGTTGAGGCGGTAGTCCTGGTGGCCCTGGTGATCTTCCTATTTCTGAGGACTGTGCGGGCCTCGATCATTCCGATTGTGACCATTCCGGTTAGTCTGATCGGCACGTTTGCATTGATGGCCTTGGCCGGATTCACCGTGAATACCCTGACCTTGCTGGCCTTGGTGCTAGCGATTGGGCTGGTTGTGGACGATGCCATTGTTGTTCTGGAAAACATTTACCGTCATATTGAAGAAGGGCAGGATCCTTTCAGTGCCGCCATCAAAGGTGCCAAAGAAGTGGGATTTGCCGTAGTGGCCATGACCTTAACCCTGGCGGCGGTCTACGCGCCACTGGCCTTTACGCCGGGCCGCACGGGCAGACTGTTCATTGAGTTTGCCTTGGCTCTGGCCGGCGCGGTGGTGGTGTCTGGGTTTATTGCGCTAACCCTTTCGCCCATGATGTGCTCTCAATTGTTGCGCCATAACCCCAACCCCTGGTTTTTCGATCGCTGGATGGAAAAAATCCTGACAGGACTGAGCAAGGGGTATGAATACCTGCTGCGACGGGTACTGACCATGCGTTGGATCGTGTTGCTTGTCATGGCGTTTGTTGGGATTTCGATATGGAATATCTTGCCTAGCATGAAGCGTGAGCTTGCCCCATTGGAAGATCGGGGCGTGATCCTGAATGTGATCAATGCACCGGATGGTGCCACCATGGATTACACCAACAAGTACGCTTCAGCCATCGAACGCATTGGTATGGGTTACAAAGAATTCGATCGGATTTTTGTCGTGATGGGTAATCCGACAGTCAGCGTTGGCAATGTGTTTTATCGAGCCAAGCCCTGGGAGGAGAGAGAACGCACCACCCTTGAAATCGCCCGCGAGATGCAACCCAAGATCAACGGCCTGGCAGGGGTTTCAGCTTTCCCCATCACGCCCCCCTCACTGGGGCAAGGGTTCCGTGAGCGACCGGTCAACTTCGTTATTTTGACGACCGAAAGTTATGAAAATCTCAATCAGGTCACCCGACAGTTCCTCGACGAGATAGGGAAAAATCCCGGATTTCTGACCCCGGATGTCAATCTTCGGCTCAACAAACCTGAACTCAAGATCGATGTCAACCGTGAAAAGGCTGCCGATCTTGGTGTCAGCGTGGACGCTGTGGCGCGTGCGATTGAAACCATGCTCGGCGGCAGGTTGGTCACTCGCTACAAGCGTGCTGGCGAGCAATATGATGTGATTGTTCAAACGCAATCGGCCGGGCGCGATACGCCGGATGATATTGAGCGCATTTTTGTTCGGGGTCGCAATGAAGCGATGATCCCGCTGGCTTCGCTTGTGGCGGTGCGTGAATCTGTTGCGCCCCGTGAGTTGAACCATTTTGCGCAGCGCCGTGCTGTCACCATTACCGCCAATCTCGCGCCCAACTACTCGCTGGGTGAAGCCTTGGACTTTCTGGATGGCGTTTCTGCCAAGATACTGAAACCGGGGTACACAACTGACGTCAACGGCACATCCCGAGAATATAAAAATTCTCAGGGCTCTTTGACGATAGTTTTCGTCCTGGCCTTGCTCTTCATTTTTCTGGTTTTGGCAGCCCAGTTCGAAAGTTTTATTGACCCATTCGTCATCATGTTTTCAGTGCCCCTGTCCATGATCGGAGCGTTATTGGCGCTTAAGTTGAGCGATGGCTCGCTCAATGTCTATTCTCAGATTGGTTTGATCACCCTGGTCGGGTTGATCACCAAGCACGGAATTTTGATTGTGGAATTTGCCAATCAAATGCGCGAGCAAGGCATGGACATGATGGAGGCAACGATCAAGGCGGCCAGCCAGCGCTTGCGTCCGATTTTGATGACAACGGGTGCCATGGTCCTTGGAGCGGTACCGCTCGCACTTTCAACCGGCGCCGGCGCTGAAAGTCGAATCCAGATTGGCTGGGTCATCGTGGGAGGTATGACGCTCGGGACAGTTCTCACCGTTTTTGTCGTTCCTACCATGTATACCTTGCTGGCTCGCAAACATGCACCAGGTGCAGACACACGCAGCGTGCGCGATGCTGAACACTCCACCTCGGATGTGATTGCCAAGTAATTTACTGGGGGATAACTGTCCCCCATGATTTGCATGTTTCACAATGGTGGACATGCCTACTCCAAATGACAACGTCGGGTTGACCGCCGAAGAGGCCGCACAGCGCCTCACTGATGAGGGCCCGAATAGCCTGCCCGGGGAGGGCGGCCGTGGCTGGACGCAGATTGTGCTGGGCACGGTCAAGGACCCGATGTTCTCGCTCTTGCTGGCTGCTGCGGGCCTTTACCTTTTGCTAGGGGATCTGCGTGAAGGGTTAAGCCTGCTGCTGATGGTTGTCGTGGTGATTGGCCTCACCTTATACCAGGAAGGCAAGACCGAACGGGCCGTTCAGGCGCTGCGGCAATTGTCCAGCCCGCGCGCTCGTGTCATACGCGATGGCCAACCACTTCTGGTGTCTGGCCTTGAGGTGGTTCGTGGAGACCTGATGCAATTGGCAGAAGGTGACCGCATTGCGGCCGATGCCTTGCTCATCAGCGGCACTGATCTTTTGGTGGATGAGTCGCTTTTAACCGGTGAATCGGTGCCAGTTGACAAGTCGATCGGACAGACTTTGCATGCCGGTACCTTGCTGGTTCGTGGTCAAGCCAGGGCGGTGGTCAGCGCGACCGGGGTCCGCAGTCAGATGGGCCAGATTGGTCAGGCGTTGCAATCGGTGACCTCAGAAGAATCACCGCTTCGTCTTCAGACAGCCAGGTTGGTCCGCCGAATGGCCTGGCTGGGTGCCGGCCTGAGCCTTTCGCTGGTTCTGCTTCTGGTGCTGCGCAACGGCGAATGGTTACCTGCCTTGCTGTCTGGCATTGCCCTGGCCATATCCATGCTCCCCGAGGAGTTTGTGGTCGTTCTGACGGTATTGCCGGCGCTGGGAGCCTGGCGCTTATCTCGTCAGCAGGTTCTGACCAGGCATTTGGCAGCCATCGAGACCCTGGGTGCGACTTCGGTCTTGTGCGCTGACAAAACCGGAACCCTCACCATCAACCGAATGCAGGTGGCCCAAATGCATGTTGCCGGTACGGATTGGATGGTTCAGGATGCCGACCAAGGCAGCTTGCCGGAGCCGTTTGCTGACTTGGTCGACTATGCAATTCTCGCCAGTCAGCTCGATCCCTATGATCCGATGGAACTGGCCTTCCATCGTCTGGGAAAGCTGTACCAACTTGGTCGGCTTGGCGCGTCCCGGCGTGATGAAAATCTGGTGCTTGTTCACCAGTACCCCCTCCAGTCAGAGCTTCGTGTTATGACGAATGTCTGGAGTGCAACGAGCGGTAGCCAAAACCTTGTGGCCGCCAAAGGATCACCTGAAGCCGTCAGTGACATCTGCCACCTTGATTTGGCCGATCGGGCCCAGCTTGCTGCAGCCGCCGATGCCATGGCCAACAAAGGCCTGCGCGTCCTGGCCGTGGCCAAGGGTCGTGGTGACAGGGACACAAGACCGAAAAATCAGCAAGACTTTGAATTTCAATTTCTCGGTCTGCTCGGTTTGGCGGACCCCCTGCGACCAGAGATTCCGAAAGCAGTTGCTGAATGCCATGAGGCCGGTATACGGGTCATCATGATCACGGGTGACTATCCGGTAACTGCCCAGGCAATTGCTACCCAAGCCGGACTTTCCGCCAGCCAGGTTCTGGTCGGAGATGAGCTTGATCAATTGGATGACGACAGGTTAGGCCAGCGCTTGCGTACGACCAGTATCTGCGCCCGTATCACGCCGGTACAAAAGCTTCGCATCGTCAAGGCCTTGCAGGCTGAAGGTGCAGTGGTAGCCATGACGGGGGATGGCGTCAACGATGCACCAGCCCTCAAGGCGGCCCATGTAGGGGTGTCCATGGGGGCGCGCGGTACCGACGTGGCTCGAGAGGCTTCCGACATAGTGCTGGTTGATGACAATTTTGCCTCGATCGTGAGAGCTATCCGACAAGGCCGACGCATCTATACCAACCTGCGTCGCTCGATGCGCTACATCCTAGCCGTTCATGTGCCAATCGCTGGTATGGCGCTGTTTCCTCTTCTTTTTGGTTGGCCGGTCGTTCTCTTCCCGATACACATTGCCATGCTTGAATTGGCCATTGACCCGGCCTGTGCGCTGGTTTTTGAAAACGAACCCGCTGACAAGGATGTGATGCAACACCCGCCGCGTGATCTCAATGAATCGTTGATCAGTGGTCTTACCTTGGCCCATGCCGTACTGCAGGGTTTAGGTGTCCTGGCGTGGGTGCTTGTCACATATGCCTGGGCCCTTCAGACCATGCAAGAGCAGGAGGCAAGGGCGCTGGCTTTCAGCACGCTTGTGCTGGGTAACCTGGCATTGATCCTGTTTAATCGGGCCGGGCATCGGCCTCTGTTGGAATCACTGCGAAGTCCGAATCAACTATTGTGGTGGGTCTCGGGCTTCACGCTCGTCCTGCTGGGTGCGGCTGTCTATGTGGCACCGATCGCGCAGACCCTTCGCATGGAGGCCCTGTCTCTTAATTCAATCCTGCTGGCAGCCAGTGCCACCGTTGGCATTGCCATGTGGTTTGTGTTGGTGAGGCGATGGACCAGTCGGGACGCTTGAATGTTGTAGGCAATTGATTGGCCCCTGTCCTGATGCGCGAGGCGGTCCAACTCAGGCTGCCAGGGCTTGGAGTAATTCGGTCTCAATGGCGATCTGCGCCCGATTATTCTGTAATGCCGCGCCATCGACAAGAAACACATCGTCAACCCTCTCGCCCAAGGTATTGATCTTGGCCAGTTGCAGGTTGATCTTGTGATGCGCCAGTATTCGCGCCACCTTGTAGAGCAAGCCTGGCTGGTCACTGGCACTGATCCCGAGCAACCAGCGCTGCGCCTTTTCATCGGGTTTGAGACTGACCCTGGGGGTGATAGGAAAACTCTTGACGCGTCGCGACAAACGACCCCGGCTCGGTTCTGGAAGCGGACTAGCATGTGATAAGGCGCGGGAAAGCTCCACCTCCACCATGCTGATGAGTTGCTGGTAATGCTCGGGCAGTGCGGTTGTGATGATCTGGAATGTATCGAGGGCGTAGCCGTTGCGAGCGGTGTGAATTCGAGCATCCTGGATACTGAAATCGCTTTGGTCAAAATAACCACAAATACGCGCAAAGAGATCAGGCTGATCGGGTGCGTAGACAAGTACC
This sequence comes from Burkholderiaceae bacterium, assembly GCA_017856435.1. GTDB lineage: Bacteria > Pseudomonadota > Gammaproteobacteria > Burkholderiales > Burkholderiaceae_C > Hylemonella. The sequence continues at coordinate 33,038 of JAFMFB010000009.1, read as the reverse complement.
TGCAGCCCTTCACCCAGCGGTGAGCGGCGAGCGCGCACAATGATTTGACCAGCGCCGGTATGGCGTGAAAGATGACGTGTGTGCCAGGCTATTTCTTCAGCTTCATGTCGCATGAAGTAACCAACATCCAGCGTGTCCCAGAGTTTTTTGTGGGCTTCGTGCGGCAGCGCGTAGAGAGCCAGCTTGACCAGCGCATCTCGCTTGCGCGCTTCGACTTCCGCAGCCGGGGCCGCCACTTGCCCCCCCAGGGTTCGCAGAGTGAGTCGATAAAGGTCCTCCAGCAGTTTGGCTTTCCAGGCATTCCATACTGCCGGACTGGTACCCCGCACATCAGCGACCGTTAGCAGATAGAGGGCAGTCAGGTACCGTTCATTGCCGACATGTCGGGCGAATCCTTGAATCACTTCTGGATCACTCAGGTCTGATTTCTGGGCGATCCGACTCATGGTCAGATGTTCCCGCACCAAAAATTCAAGCAGGCGAAGATCATCGCGTCCGATGCCGTGCAGCCTGCAAAAGCGCTTCACCTCCAGCGTGCCCAGGACTGAATGATCACCGCCACGGCCCTTGGCAATGTCATGGAAGAGGGCGGCAGTGTATAGGAGATATGGTTTATCCCAGCCTGCGGCCAGTTCAGAACAAAACGGATATTCGTGTTCATGTTCGGCGATAAAAAAACGCCTGACATTGCGCACCACCATGAGAATATGCTGGTCAACCGTGTAAACATGAAACAGGTCATGCTGCATCTGCCCCACGATTCTTCGAAAAGCCCAGAGATATCGTCCCAGCACAGAAGTCTGATTCATTAACCTGAGGGCATGGGTGACGCCTTTTCGTTCCTGCAGGATACGCATGAAGGTCTGATGGTTGACGCTGTCCTTTCTGAAGTCAGCGTCCATCACATGCCGTGCGTTGTACAAGGCGCGCAGAGTTCGGGCTGAAAGACCCTTGGCGCCCTCGGTCCTCTGGTACATCAGAAAAGTTTCCAGAATGGCATGCGGGTTGCGCAGGTAGAGGTCGTCTTGATTGACTTCGATAAACCCATCTTTGTCGCTGAAATTGCTATTCAGGACCTGGGGGCTTTGCAAACTGGGGATCAGGCGCTCCTCGATGTTGAGGAGAAGAATCTGGTTCAGTTGCGTCACTGCTTTGGCAGCCCAGTAATATTCCCGCATCAGCAATTCGCTGGGGCGCATGACCTGTTTGGCGCGACCCGGCGCAGTTTCAGGTTTGATGGAGCCGGAGGGTTCTGCTGGCGGTGCCGCGCGGGTATAGCCAAATGCTTCGGCAACTGCGCTCTGTAGGTCAAACACCAGACGATCCTCGCGCCGTCCAGTGATCAGATGCAGTCGGAGCCTTATCAGCGACAAAAGAATTTCGTTGCGCCGTAGCTGTTGGACCTCAAATTCAGTGGCCAAACCCTTGCTGGCAAGATCAGTCCAGGAGCTGCCAAAGCCCGCAGCCCGTGTGGCCCACAAGATAATCTGCAAATCACGCAGGCCGCCGGGTGATTCCTTGCAATTGGGCTCAAGCGCGTAGGGCGTGTCTTGAAACTTGCTGTGGCGCTGGCGCAGTTCCAGCGACTTGGCCCTGAAAAAAGCGGCTGGGTCCATGGCAGCCTGGTAACGCTGCTGGAATTGATTGAACAAGGTCACTTGCCCACAAACATGCCGTGCTTCCAACAAAGAAGTTTGAACGGTGATGTCTAGCGCAGACTCATCCAAACATTCGGATAAGGTCCTGACGCTCGAGCCGATTTCCAGTCCGCAGTCCCAGCAGGAACTGATGAAGGTCTCGATTTGGGACCTGAGCAAAGGTTGATCGTTCAGTATCAGGTCATCGGGTTGCAGAACCAGAACATCAATATCCGAGTGTGGAAATAATTCACCACGACCGTATCCACCCACTGCCACCAATGAAAGTGGGCTGTCTTGCAATCCGGCCTGTTGCCAAAGGCGCTCCAGGGCAGAGTCCGCCAGCTTCGAGAGTTGGCGCAGTACCTTGGTGACCTGACGTAGAGGGCGACCCGGCTTGGACAGTGGCTCGAGCATGGCGCGCTTGCGCGAGCGATAGACTTCCTTGACTGCGAGTGAACCGTTTGGTGGTACCGGCGCAGCTTGTGGCTTGGGCATGACGCTGGTTTGGCTAGGGTTTCAGGCTGGCAAAGACATGAAGCCAGGCGGAGGCGGACTTCCCGACGAAAGCGTCAAGACCTCATACCCGGTTGGTGTAACCAGAATAGTGTGTTCCCACTGGGCAGAAAGAGAGTGGTCACGGGTCACAATGGTCCAGCCATCGCCCAATTCCTTGATGTCGCGTTTGCCAGCGTTGATCATCGGCTCAATGGTAAAGGTCATGCCCGGTAGCAACTCAACCCCGGTGCCAGGCTTGCCATAGTGCAAAACCTGCGGTTCCTCGTGAAACCCGCGCCCGATACCATGGCCGCAAAACTCCCGCACTACGGAAAACCCGTGGTGCTCGGCAAATTTCTGAATCGCATGGCCGATATCGCCCAAGCGTGCACCCGGTTTGACCTGGGCAATGCCGTGCCACATGGCTTCATACGTCATGGCGCAGAGACGCCGTGCAGCGATCGAGCTGTCCCCGACCTGAAACATACGGCTGGTATCCCCGTGCCAGCCGTCCTTGATGACTGTGATGTCCACATTGACGATGTCACCTTTTTTCAGTGCTTTGTCATTGGGAATGCCATGACACACCTGATGGTTCACTGAGGTGCAAATGGACTTGGGGTAGGGGTTGTAGCCTGAGGGGGTGTAGTTCAGCGGTGCAGGTATGGCGTCCTGTACATCAACGATGTAACCATGGGCGAGCATATCCAGTTCATTGGTTGTGATGCCCGGTTTGATATGGGGGGCCAAAAAATCAAGCACCTCTGAGGCCAGTCGACCGGCCAGGCGCATGCCAGCTATTCCGGCCTCGTCTTTGAAGGTTATGGTCATGGTGTCGATTATCCCATTCGGGGCTTTGGTTCAAGTCTGGCGCAGTAAAATCACCAGCTTTATGGCTTCCCGTCTACCTCTCACAAGGCCACTGCTGTGACCCTGCACATATCTTATTTTGAGGGCGGGAATGCCCTTAGCGCATTCCGTGCCCGGCAGCTGCTACCCAGATTGCAGAAAATCAACAACAAGATCCAATCGATCTCGGCGCGATATGTGCACCTGGCGGCATTCCACCAGCCCCCCACTCCTGAACTGCAAGAGAAACTGTCCGATCTATTGGCCTATGGGGAGCCCTATCAGGGACCCGTGCAGGGCCCGTGCATGATTGTGTCGCCCCGGCTGGGGACGGTTTCGCCCTGGGCGTCCAAGGCGACCGACATAGCCCATAACTGCAATTTGGCGGTACACCGCCTGGAACGCATTGTCGAGTACCGTTTTCAGCTGGGATCGGGCCGGGTTGGTCCGGATGCGCTTTCAGCTGAGCAACTGGGACACCTGGCTGAGTTACTCCATGACCGAATGACCGAGAGTGTCATGCAACAGCGCGAAGCAGCCCAGGCTCTTTTCACCGAATTGAGTCCGACTCCCATGGACCATGTGGATATCCTGGCGGGCGGTCGCGCGGCACTGGAACAGGCCAATCTGAATTGGGGGCTTGCCCTGGCAGATGACGAGATCGACTATCTGGTTCAGGCATTCACAACCCTTGGGCGCAATCCGACCGATGTCGAACTGATGATGTTTGCCCAGGCCAATAGCGAACATTGCCGCCACAAGATTTTCAATGCCGAGTTCACCATCGATGGGGTGAATCAGCAGCGCAGCATGTTCAGCATGATCCGCAACACCCATCAGGTCAGCCCGCAGCATACGGTGGTGGCCTATTCGGACAATGCCTCGGTGATGGAAGGGGTGGTTGCCGAACGTTTTGTGGCGCAAATGGCGCCCGATATCCTGCCTCTCTATCAGAAGACACAAGCCCTGCAGCATGTCTTGATGAAGGTGGAAACACATAACCACCCCACAGCCATTTCACCTTTCCCCGGTGCTTCCACCGGGGCCGGTGGGGAAATCCGTGACGAAGGCGCGACAGGCCGAGGGTCTGAGCCCAAGGCCGGCATGACCGGCTTTACCGTGTCCAGGCTTTGGAACGGATGGTCCGATCGGCCGGATGGAAAACCGGATCACATCGCCAGTCCCTTGCAGATCATGGTGGAAGGACCTCTGGGGGGCGCAGCGTTCAACAATGAATTCGGCCGGCCCAACCTGTGCGGTTATTTTCGTGAGTACGAGCAAACCGTGACCAGCCAGCAGGACACGGTGCTGCGTGGCTATCACAAGCCCATCATGATTGCAGGGGGGCTGGGCACTATTGACGCCAGGCTGACCAGGAAAATTGAGTTCCCCAGTGGCACCCTGTTAATTCAGCTGGGTGGGCCCGGCATGCGCATCGGCATGGGCGGGGGAGCGGCAAGTTCCATGGCCACCGGCGCCAACGCAGCCGAACTGGACTTTGATTCCGTACAGCGCGGAAACCCAGAGATCGAGCGACGAGCCCAGGAAGTCATCAACCATTGCTGGGCTCAGGCAGACAACAACCCAATTCTTGCTATTCACGATGTGGGGGCGGGAGGCTTGTCCAACGCCTTTCCTGAATTGACCAACGATGCCGGTCGCGGCGCCCGCTTTGATCTGCGGGCCGTTCCACTCGAAGAGTCGGGGCTGGCCCCCAAGGAAATCTGGTGCAATGAAAGTCAGGAGCGCTATGTGCTGGCCATTGCGCCTGAGTCCTTGCCCCTTTTCAAGTCCTTTTGTGAGCGGGAGCGCTGTCCGTATGCAGTCGTTGGGGTGGCAACCGAGGCGCGCCAACTGGTTCTGGCTGAAGCTGGGCAGTCTCCTGCGGTGGATATGCCTATGGATGTCCTGCTGGGCAAGCCACCCAAGATGCATCGGCAGGTTCACACGGTAGCGCGTAACTTTGCGCCAATTAACCTGGATGGCGTCCTGCTGCAAAAGGCAGTGATCGATGTCTTGAGTCATCCGACGGTGGCGTCCAAGAGATTTCTGATCACCATTGGTGACCGCGCGGTGGGCGGCCTGACCCACCGCGACCAGATGGTTGGCCCCTGGCAGGTGCCGGTTGCTGACGTGGCAGTGACCTTGGCCGATTACAAAGGGTTTGCCGGGGAGGCGATGGCCATGGGAGAGCGTACCCCCCTGGCCGTGCAGGATGCCCCGGCATCAGGCCGTATGGCAGTGGCTGAGGCTATTACCAATCTGCTAGCGGCCCCAATCGAGTTGTCACGTATCAAGTTGTCTGCCAACTGGATGGCCGCCTGCGGCGAGCCTGGAGAGGACGCAGCGCTTTACGAAACGGTCAGAGCAGTGGGCATGGAATTGTGCCCGGCTCTCGGGATTTCGATCCCCGTGGGCAAGGACAGTTTGTCCATGCGAACCCAATGGCAGGTAGGCCAAGAGCAACGCAAGGTCACTTCTCCGGTCTCGCTGATCATCAGTGCCTTCGCTACCTTGCCCGATGTACGCGCAACATTGACGCCACAACTGGACCGGTCCGAGGACAGTTGCCTGATCCTGGTGGATCTGGGCAAGGGTCGTAACCGCATGGCTGGCTCTATCCTGGCCCAAACCCTGAATCAGACGGGGGATCTCGTTCCGGATCTGGATGACCCCCAGGACCTGGTGAGTTTGGTCAAAGCTGTCAATGACTTGCGCGAGCAGGGGTTCCTGCTGGCCTACCACGATCGAAGCGACGGTGGTCTGATCGCTGCCGTGGCTGAAATGGCCTTTGCTGGCCATGTCGGGGTGGCCCTTAACATTGACTTGTTGGTCACCGAAGGCGATGGCATTTCAGACAGTCGCATGGACGCCGGAGATGGCAAGAACTGGGCATCCCAGGTCAGCGCCCGGCGCGACGAGCTCACCCTCAAGGCCCTGTTCAATGAAGAGCTGGGCGTGGTCCTGCAAGTTAGAGCCGCCCAACGCGATGCGACTTTGGCGGTCTTGCGCGAATACGGTCTGTCCAAAAACAGTCATGTAATCGGCAAGACCCGACCCAGCGGGGCTGGCGCAGATGAACTACAGATATGGCGTGATACCAAGCTGGTATTTACTGCATCCCTTGCAGATTTGCATCAGGTCTGGGACAGCGTGAGCTGGAAAATCTGCCAGCAACGCGACAATACCGAGTGTGCCAACCAGGAGCATGAAAGCGCTGGCGCACCCAACGATCCGGGCCTGCACCTGCGCCTCACATTTAATCCCGATGAAAGTGTGTACGCTGCGCCCGGCTTGCTGAGCGCTCGCCCCAGAGTCGCGGTCCTGCGTGAGCAGGGGGTGAATTCTCATATTGAAATGGCCTATGCTTTTACCGAGGCCGGTTTCGACGCCTACGATGTTCATATGACCGACTTGCAAAATGGTCGCGCCCAACTGTCGGAATTCAAGGGACTGGTCGCTTGCGGCGGCTTCAGTTACGGGGACACGCTGGGGGCTGGCATTGGCTGGGCGCGGTCCATCACCTTTAACCCTTCTGTGCTTGAGCAATTTGTCCAATTTTTCGAACGCCAGGACACTTTCGGGCTTGGTGTTTGCAACGGATGTCAGATGTTTGCCGAACTGGCAGACTTTATCCCGGGTGCCCAGGACTGGCCGCGCTTTACCACCAACCGAAGCGAGCGGTTTGAGGCGCGTTTTTCGATGGTGGAAGTTTTGGCATCTCCCAGTCTGTTCTTTCAGGGGATGGCTGGCAGCCGGATGCCGATTGCGGTGGCACACGGGGAAGGGTTTGCCAATTTTGCCCAGCGTGGCAATGCGGCCAAAGTCATTTCATCCCTCCGGTTTGTCGACAACTTCGGCGCTCCGACCGAGACGTATCCTGCCAATCCAAACGGCAGTGTTGGCGGACTGACGGGCGTTACGACACCAGATGGTCGTTTCACTGCCATGATGCCCCACCCTGAGCGGGTGTTTCGAAATATCCAGATGAGTTGGACCAGCGCGGACCGAAGCCGCCCAAGCCCATGGATGCGCTTGTGGCAAAACGCTCGGCGCTGGGTGGGTTGATCCCCTGGGGGGTAATTTTCTCGACTTCACTGCAGATCGTCATGATTTCGTGCATGATTTCCGCTTTCAATAATTCCGGCCATAGCCTAACGATCCATTTCATGGGCCATGAGTCGTTCAAAAATTGAACATTCATGCGCGTCTGGACATCGATTTAAACCTTTGTACAAGGAGACTACGTGATCACTTCACACTTTGAATACCACGCCCCTCGAACCGTGCCTGAGGCTTTGAAACTGCTGGGCGATCTTGGCGAAGATGCCAAACTGCTGGCTGGCGGGCACAGTCTGTTGCCCATGATGAAGCTCAGGTTTGCAGAACCGGCCCACCTCATAGACTTGGGAAAGATCGGCGAGTTACGGGGCATTGCAGAGGCTGGCAATGAAATCCATATCGGGGCGATGACTACCGAACATGAAATCGTCAACTCCAGCCTGCTGGCCAGCAAGGTCCCGCTGCTGGTTGAGGGTGCCGCCCTGATTGCAGATCCGCAGGTTCGCTACAAGGGAACTATCGGGGGCGATATTTCACATGGCGATCCTGGCAATGATCATCCGGCGCTGATGATGGCACTGGATGCTTCCTTTGTGCTTAAGGGACCTGGAGGCTCTCGCACGGTCAAGGCGGACGGATATTTTCTCGGCTTGTATTCCACTTTGCTGGAGCCTGGCGAAATCCTGACCCAGATCCGGATTCCCATACCTGCTGCTGGCAGTGGCTGCGCCTACCAGAAACTCAAGCGCAAGACGGGGGATTACGCCACGGCTGCAACGGCTGTGCAGATGCAGTGCAAGGGCGCAAAGGTCACACAGGTCTCGATTGCCCTGACCAATGTGGCATCCACCGCTTTGCGGGCTCGGGACGCGGAAGCGCTGGTGATGGGCAAGTCCATTGATGATGCGCTACTGAATGAGGCGGCTCGCCTGGCCATGAGTATCTGCGAGCCCATGCCTGACCAGCGTGGTGATGAGGAATACAAACGCGCCATGTGCGGCGAGATGACTCGGCGCGCATTGAAGTTGGCCTATCAACGTGCCAACCAGGCCTAATTAAATCTAGGAGACCCCAACATGGCCACTACCCATAAAGTATCTTTCAAACTAAACGGCAAGGATGTTCAAACCGATGTGGAGTCACGCGAATTGCTGATCCATACATTGCGTGAAAAATTGATGCACACAGGCCCCCATATAGGTTGCGAAACCTCTCATTGCGGCGCCTGCACTGTCGATCTGGACGGACGTTCTGTCAAATCCTGCACTGTCCTTTCGGTGCAGTGCGATGGCTCGGATCTGCTAACCGTCGAGGGGTTGGAGCAGGGCGGCGTGCTGCATGCTGTGCAGCAAGCGTTTCATGAGGCGCATGGCCTGCAATGCGGTTTTTGCACACCCGGCATGCTTACCCGCGCCTACCGACTATTGAAAGAAAACCCGAACCCGACCGAACAGGAAATCCGGTACGGAATCGCCGGTAATCTGTGCCGTTGCACGGGTTACCAGAACATTGTCAAGGCAGTTCAGCTTGCAGCCCAAAGGCTTGCAGCCACGCCGGCCTGATCCGAATAGACTTTAAGGAGACTTCCAAATGGGAAACATGAATGAACTGAAGGAACGCGAAGATAAATTGCAGGGTATGGGCACCTCCATGCTCCGCAAGGAAGATGCTCGCTTTATCCGCGGTCAGGGCAGTTATGTCGATGACATCAAAATGCCCGGCATGCTCTTTGGTGCCCTCGTGCGTAGCCCCTATGCCCATGCCCGCATCAAGAAAATTGACAAAACCAAGGCCCTGGCCTGTCCCGGTGTGGTGGCGGTACTCACTGCAGAAGATCTGAAGCCGGTCAATTTGCACTGGATGCCTACCGTTGGAGGTGATGTACAGGCTGTTCTCGCGGATCAAAAAGTCCACTTCCAGTTGCAAGAGGTGGCCATGGTTCTGGCCAGCGATCGCTATGCAGCTGCCGATGGCGCAGCCCTGGTTGAGGTCGATTACGAAGAGTTGCCTGTCATCGTCGACCCCAAAAAAGCGATGCTGCCGGATGCACCTGTTTTGCGGGAAGACATCGTGGACAAGAAGGACCTGACTCACGGCCCACGTACGCATCCCAACCATATCTTTACCTGGGAGGCTGGCAACAAGGAGGCGGCAGATGCTGCTTTCAACAGTGCTGACGTGGTGGTCCGCGAAGAAATTCTGAATCCGCGTGTTCACCCTAGCCCGCTAGAGACCTGTGGTTGTGTGGCGTCTTTCAGCAAGGCTACTGGAAATCTTACCGTCTACGTCTCAACCCAGGTGCCACACCTATTTCGCACTGTGCTGGCCATGCTCTCATCCATCCCCGAGAGCAAGATCCGCGTTGTCGGTGGCGATATCGGTGGTGGTTTTGGCAACAAGGTGCCCATCTATCCGGGCTATGTGGTTGCAACCGTGGCGTCCATCGTGACCGGTTTGCCGATCAAATGGGTCGAGTCCAGAATTGAAAATATTTCAACTTCCAGCTTTGCCCGCGACTACCACGGCGTGGGCGAGCTTGCTGCGGACAAGAATGGCGTTATCAAGGGGCTGCGATTTTCAGCGCTGGCCGATCATGGTGCGTTCAATTCGCATGTTTCGGCTACCAAGTTTCCAGCTGGACTTTTTTCCATCTGCACTGGCTCATATGCCATCCCCAACGCTTACTGCCGAGTGGATGCCGTATTTACCAACAAGGCCCCAGGGGGGGTTGCCTATCGTTGCTCACTGCGGGTGACCGAGGCGATTTATCTGATCGAACGCATGATCGATGTCCTGGCCCAGAAGTTGGGCATGGATAAGGCCGAGATTCGTCGTCGAAACTTCGTCAAGAAAGACCAGTTTCCATTTACCACGCCCTTTGGCTGGACGCTGGACTCGGGCGATTATCACACCGCTCTGGACAAGGTGCTTGAAGCTGTGGATTACGAAGGCCTTCGCAAGGAGCAGGCCGCCAAGCGTGCTGACCCCAACTGCCCGACATTGATGGGCATTGGCTTGTCTACCTTTACCGAAATCGTGGGTGCCGGACCGACCAAGGTGTGTGACATCCTGGGCATTGGTCTGTTTGACAGCTGCGAAATTCGAGTTCATCCGACCGGGGGTGTCATCGCCCGATTGGGCACCATGACTCAGGGTCAGGGCCATGCCACAACCTACTCCCAGATCATCGCCACCGAACTGGGGCTGCCTGCTTCGGATATCGTGGTGGAGGAGGGCGATACTGACAAATCACCTTATGGAGCAGGTACCTGGGGCTCACGTTCCACCCCAGTGTCTGGCGCTGCGACCGCCCAGGCAGCCCGCAAGATCAAGGACAAGGCCAAGAAAATTGCTGCCCACTTGCTGGAAGTGTCCGAGGGTGATCTCGAGTGGGAGATTGACCGTTTCAAAGTCAAGGGCAACCCGTCACAGTTCAAGACCATGAAAGAGCTCTGCCTCGTTTCCCATACGGGTAATTTGCCAGCTGGCATGGAGCAGGGCTTGAACGCCGTGTCCTACTACGACCCACCCAACCTGACCTATCCGTTTGGCGCCTATCTGTGTGTTGTGGATATTGACAAATACACCGGTGAAACCAAGGTGCGGCGTTTTTATGCGCTGGACGATTGCGGTACACGGATCAACCCGATGATTATCGAAGGTCAGATCCATGGAGGTTTGACCGAGGCCTATGCGGTGGCGATGGGCCAGCAAGTTCCCTTTGACGAAAGTGGCAACCATCTGGGCAACAGCCTGATGGATTACTTTATCCCGACCGCTGTGGAAACCCCGGTATGGGAGACTGACCATACGGTCACACCGTGTCCGCATCATCCGATTGGTGCCAAAGGTGTAGCCGAGTCACCTCATGTGGGAGGTATTCCCTGCTTCACCAACGCTGTGGTCGATGCCTTTGCCCATCTGGGAGTGACCCATATGGATATGCCCCACAACGCCTATAGGGTCTGGCAGACCTGCAATGCGACCGGGGTGAATAAACGCTAAGCCACAGGCGTGGCATGCCGGCATCGTGCATGCGGTGCCGGCATTATTTTTATGGATGAAGAAAACCTATGAACGTCACACTCGATAAAACCTTTCCCATGCCGGGATCTGCGTCCGTTGCCTGGAAGCTGCTGCAAGATATAGAAAGCGTAGCCGGCTGTATGCCCGGCGCAAAAATTACCGAACGCCTGGATGCAAACAACTACAAGGGAACAGTATCTGTCAAGTTTGGCCCGGCCAGCATGTCCTTTCGCGGCGAGATCGAGCTCAAGCAGGTAGACGAATCCAAGCGGGTACTGCGCCTGATTGGCAAGGGAACAGACTCAACCGGCAGCTCGGGCGCCTCGATGGATTTGACGGCTCAAATTGAGGCGGTTGATGAAAACAGTTCCAATCTGGTCGGACACAGTGAGGTGTCAGTCAATGGCAAGGCCGCTGCATTTGGCGGTCGGATGATGTCTTCAGTGTCAGATCAGGTTCTCAAGCAGTTTGCTGCAAATTTTGCCGCAAGGGTTCAGACGCTGAATGCACAAGCCTCACCCGCTGGATCAGGTACCGGGTCGGAAGGCAACCTTCAGCAGCCCGGGGCAGCGTCAGTTTCAATATCAGCGACTGCAGCTGTAGCCGATCCGTCAGCGGCCCCAACCCACTTAAGTGCCTTTGGTCTACTTTGGGGCGTCATCAAGGATTGGCTGAAAAGCTTGATGGGGTCTAAGAAATAGCCATGATCGAGGATCGGGGACTCATGTTGACCGAGTTGCAGAGTGATCTGGAACAACTCGGGTATATCGCCGATGGAAGCCTTGCGGCAGCACTGCTTTTGATGCAGGACTTGCAGCGGCCCCTGCTACTGGAGGGTGATGCCGGTGTTGGCAAGACCGAAGTTGCCAAAGTACTAGCTGCCTTGCGTAAAACCCGCTTGATTCGACTGCAGTGTTATGAGGGGCTGGATGCCCATTCGGCCATGTACGAATGGAATTACCAGCGCCAGCTACTGGCCATCAAGTTGCTGGAGCAGGATGAAAGAGGCATGGCTCAAAAAGAGCAGGACATATTCTCCGAGCGCTACCTGCTCAGGCGCCCCTTGCTTGAGGCAATAAGCTGCGACAAGCCCCCCGTGCTGTTGATTGATGAAGTTGATCGCGCTGATGAGGCTTTTGAAGCCTATCTGCTTGAATTGCTCTCGGACTTTCAAATGTCGATTCCGGAGCTTGGCACACTGCACGCCATAAGTCGTCCGCTGGTAGTCATCACTTCAAATGGCACCCGCGAGCTCTCGGATGCTTTGCGCAGACGGTGCCTTTATCAATATGTGGACTACCCGGATTACGACAAGGAACTGGCCATTGTGCATGCCAAGGCGCCGCAGGCTCCGGCCCAGTTGGCACTGCAAATAGTCGCCTTTGTACAGGGTTTGCGTCGCCTGGAATTGCAAAAGAAGCCGGGTGTGGCTGAAACACTCGACTGGACAGCCGCATTGTTGCGGTTGGGAATCAGCACCATTGAAAAAGATGGTGCTGAGCGAATCATGCAGACCCTTGGAGCGCTGATCAAAACCCGTGAAGACCACGTGACACTGACGCCTGAGGTCGTGGCCCGTCTTGCCGCAGCATGCTAGAGGAGTCGACGGTCACGCTCGAGAAATTGGCCAGCAATCGGCTGGCCCAGTTCCCGACCTTTTTACATGCCAATGGTTTCGCGCTTGGTGCCGGTGCTGGCATGGAGGTATTACAGGTTGCTGATCAGGTGGGTCTGTTTGATCCGAGCCTTCTGCGCTGGAGTCTTCGGTCCTTGCTATGTGGCAGAGCCGATGAATGGCGGCGTTTTGACAAATTGTTCGATGCGTGGTTTTTGCCAGCCAACCAGTGGCAGCGGCCTGAAAAAATCGATGGCAAGCACGGCTTTCTTAGTGGAGAGCAAGCGCTGGGCCCACCCAGCCAACAGGAGCGCGAGGATCCATCGCTGGAAGAGGTCAGGCCCCGACAGGCTGCGAGTCGGCAACCCAGGACAAGCTCCAGTGATTTTCGGGAATTGATGCAGCGAGAACACTTGCTTGAAGTGGAAGCGCTGGTCCGCCATTTTGCACGCCAGCTTCGATACATCCGCATGAGACGCCTGGCGCGCGCGCGCAACGGAAAAAAGATGGATTTGCATGCCACCATCCGGCACAGCGTTTCCAGTGGAGGCATCCCCTTTGATTTGCAATGGCGAGACCGTCGCCGTGTTCGGCCCCGACTTGTGCTGCTGATCGATGTCAGTCGGTCCATGGTGCAGTACAGCTTTTTTTATTTGCGATTGGCGCGAGCACTCGGGGCAGAAATGCAGGATGTGAATACCTTCATTTTTCATACCCATATGACTGGCGTCTCCAAGGCTTTGCATGATCCCGATCCTGCTCGTGCCCAGGAACGGCTTCATGTGCTCGCTGAAGGATGGGCAGGAGGGACACGAATCGGTGAGAGCCTGGCCCAATTCAATCGCGAACAAGCCGCGCGAATTGTCAATTCACGGACTGCCGTGGTGATACTGAGCGACGGGTATGACACCGGAGACACAGGTTTGCTCGCCAGTTCACTGGCCCAGCTAAGGCGCAGGGCCCGGCGGGTGGTTTGGCTCAATCCACTGCTGGACCAGCCGGGCTACGAGCCAATCAGCCAGGGCATGCAGACTGCTTTGCCGCATCTTGATTTGCTGGCACCCGCTGGTGATCTGAACAGCCTGAAAAAGGTTTTACCCAGGCTAATCGAGGCCTTGCGCTGAATATATTTGTAGGAGTACGAAATGGGATGCATGTACAAAGCCAATGGCCTTTACAGCCGGATGTCGGTGGGCGCCATACTGTTGGCCGCCGGTGCAGGCAGCAGAATCGGTGGGCGCCCCAAGGCCCTGTTGGAGCTCGGTGGTGTCCCCCTCATCATGCGACAACTGATTGCCCTGTCCGGTGCCGGAGTGGATGAGGTGGTGGTCGTGCTGGGACACCATGCCCAGGCAATAGAGGCCGCTATTTCATCCTTGCCTATTACGGTGGTCAAAAACCCGAACCCTGACGATGGACAGGCATCATCGGTGCGTATCGGGCTGCAAGCCTTGTCACCTAAACTGGATGCCATCATGGTGGCTTTGGCTGATCAGCCCATGGTCGATGCAGCCGATGTCACGGCCCTGATCAGCGCGTTCAGGAAGCGTGGCGATAAATCGATGGTGGTCCCACGTTATGTCACGCCTGCAGCAGGATCAGCACCCGGCAATCCTGTCATCTTCGATGCGGCACTTAAAGATCAGTGGCTGGCCGGTGGCATTGAATTGAGCTGTCGAAACTGGCGCGAAAAGCATCCAGAAACCGTTGCCTGGATGGACACTGAAAATCAGCATTTCTTCATGGATATCGACACACCCGCCGACCTGGAAAAATTCACGCTTCATACGGGGCATGAGTTGAAATGGCCTGCTATGTTCGCCTAGATCATTGCTTGTGAACCAAACTGCTGATCCTGGATTTCGTCTATTGACTCTCGGCCGCGCTTGCGCCTGGGCCTTGCTGCTTTCAGGCTGGATTGGTGTTGGCAGCTTTGCAATGGTTTTTTCATCTTCTACCTTTGTGGCCTTTACGCTGGTGGCCGTCTGGCTACTGGGTCTGGGCGCCGCCGCAGCGATCGGAACTCGAGGAGGTATCAGCCGACATCTGCGAACCCTGGCATTACTGATCGGTGCCTTACTAACTGTTTGTGGTTTGAACTGGTCCGTGCGTGGCGGGGGCATTCCTGCGGTCCTGCTGTCCCTGGTCTCGTGGGCAGTGCTGACGGCTCTGGCTTCCGGGGTGGTACGAAGCCTTCGCCTGATGCACAGAGCCCTGCCAGAGCCACCAGTTCTGGCAGCTGGGGTTGGTGCTCTGATCGCAGGAATTTTTCTGGGCGATCCTGGCGATTTGCCGGCACTCAGCGTGCGACTCTCGATCCTGGTAATCGGGCTTTCTTTATTGATGTCGTTTTTGCAATATCGTGTTGCAGAAAAAGCCCGTTCACCCGGATGTCGCGCCGGACTTTTTGATTGCTCCTTGCCGGCCTGGCCCACAGGCGCCTGGCGTGATTTGGAACAATGGCCTTTGCTCCTCTCTGGCTTGGCCATGTTGCCCATGATGGCAGGACTTCCTCTGATGGCTGACTGGTGCCGCACGACGGCTATTGCGCCTCAGCTCCTGCTGATGCTCCACCTTGCAGCCATGTTTGGGGTGGCTCTTGTTCTTAGACCCTGGCTTGCTGGATGGTCACTGGAATTCCTGTCACTTTTATGCACGGTCCTTCTGGCTGCGGGTGCCTTGCTGGCGCTGGTAGCCACCCAGCCCTGGGACCTGCTGGGTCTCGCTCTGACCCATGGTGCCGCCTGGGGCCTATCCTGGAGTGGTCAGCTTTGGGCCCCTGCGCGCAGGGGGCAGCAAAATTCATCACCGCTTCGTGCTGCGGCGGGATACGCTGCCTTGACCGTCGCGTTTGGGTTGGCCGTTGACGCTTTTGGCCCCATGGGATTGACCTCGGTGCATGTCGCAATCAGTGCTGGCGCGATCCTCGCACTTCTGATGGCTAGACTGGGTAAAAAGGCAGAGATTTAAGCTTCAGGCAAAGCCCGAAACGGCTTGGCTGCCGGCCCGCTGGGTGATCAACGTTGCCTGTGCTTGAGGGCCCGCTCTACTTCGCGTTTGCCCTCGCGATCTTTGATGGTATCTCGCTTGTCGTGTTCAGCTTTTCCTTTGGCCAGTGCAATTTCACATTTGACCTTGCCATTTTTCCAGTGCAGGTTGAGCGGAACCAGGGTGTAGCCTTTTTGCTCGACCTTGCCAATCAAGCGTCGGATCTCATCTTTTTTAAGCAACAACTTTTTGGTTCGAACGGCATCCGGTCGCACATGCGTCGAGGCTGATTTGAGTGGGTTGATTTGGCACCCGATCACATACATCTCGCCATCGCGAATGACGACATAGCCGTCTGTCAATTGCACCTTGCCCTCCCGTACAGCTTTGACCTCCCAGCCTTCGAGCACCATGCCACACTCAAACCGCTCTTCAATGAAATAGTTGAAGAGGGCTTTTTTATTTTCTGCGATGCGAGAGCTGCTATCTGATTTTTTGGGCATGAATGACGCCTTGGCGTGGCCATCAAAATTACAATGGCCAATCGACTGGCAATTGGCCAGACCTGCATTCTATGAAAACTATTCACAAGTCGGTCCTCATCTGGTACAGCCCGAAGGAAATGTTCGACCTGGTGACTGCCGTTGCTGACTACCCGAAATTCCTACCCTGGTGTGATCAGGCCAAGGTGTTGGAACAGCATGACCAGGGCGCCACGGCTGAAGTAGGGATTGCCTTTGCCGGCATTCGGCAGACCTTCACCACGCGCAATGTGCATGTCGTTGGTCACCAGGTGGACATGCAACTGATCAGCGGGCCCTTCTCAGAACTCGAAGGTCAATGGCAATTCCATACGATTGGGCCAGAAGATCAACGTGCCTGCAAGGTTGAGTTCAAGCTGAGGTACGGTTTTTCCAACATGGCTTTGGCCATGATGGTGGGCCCGGTGTTCGACAAAATTGCAGGTAGTCTGGTTGATGCCTTTGTTCAACGGGCCAAGCAGGTCTATGGTGACTAAAAATATTCAAATTACTCTGGTGTATTCACCTGCGCCCAGAAAAGTGTGGCAGGCTGAACTGACGTTGCCCTTGGGAAGTACGGTAGGACAGGCCATCGCAACGGGTGACTTGTTGAAATATTTTCCAAGCTTTGACTTCGGCTACGCCAGTGTAGGTATCTGGGGGCGCAAGGCAAATTCCAAAATGCTCTTGCGTGATGGAGATCGCATAGAAATTTACCGAGCACTTCGGGTTGATCCCAAAGTGGCTCGACGCGAGCGCTTCAGCAAGCAAGGCGCGCGTACTGCGGGCCTGTTTGCCCGTCGACGCCCGGGTGCCAAGGCTGGTTATTAGAGAGGTCTGCGCTGTTCGGTCAAGGCCAACCCGCTAGCCCTGGGCATTGACGTTCTTGCCCTGAGACGGCTTAATCATCAAGTGGCTCTAATATCAGTTTCAACGGCAATCGGAAGCCATGATGGCATCGATTCGCTGGCGCTCGGCGGCAATGCCTGCTTCATCCAGAAACTCCCGCTCGCCTTTTTCATTGACCCGAGCGATCCGGCCTCCCATATCCAGCCCGGCCCTGGCCTGCCGAGCCCGGACGCAACTCTCGGCGCGGAGCTGGGCAGCCCGGTTTTCCTCGGCACGTCTTTTGGCAGCTTCTGCTTCCTCTAACGCACGTCGCTTGGTTTGCAGGGCCTGGTCGTCCTGACTGGGCTTGACCAAAGGAGCCGCAGCTTGCTCAGCGAGCGTTGGGGTGTCAGCTTGGGGAGGCAGTACACGCGTGCCAGGCTTGCGGCGGATATTTTTCTCAGGAAGGTTGGGTGGCGGTGGTTGATCGCTGAAAACCGACCGCCCTTGTGGGTCAATCCAGTGCCATTGAGCCAGGCTGGGGGCCGCTGCCAGGGTGAGCCACAAGAGAAGGATCAGCTTCATGGCTTTAGTGTATCCCCGGGCGGGTACAATCTGTTTTTTGGAGCTCTTCTATGCGCCTACTCGGTAAAGCGCTCACCTTCGACGACGTGTTGCTGGTGCCGGCGTTCTCCCAAGTCCTGCCCAAGGACACTTCTCTTGCAACGCATTTTTCCCGCAACATCTCACTGAATTTGCCCCTGGTTTCGGCCGCCATGGATACCGTGACCGAGTCTCGTCTGGCGATTGCAATTGCCCAGGAGGGTGGCATTGGTGTCGTTCACAAAAACCTGACAGTGGCCGACCAGGCCGCCCAAGTCGCCAAGGTCAAGCGGTATGAATCAGGCGTCTTGCGTGATCCTGTGATCATCACCCCTGAGACCAAGGTCAACCAGGTGATGGCCCTCTCAGATGAACTTGGTGTCTCAGGTTTTCCCGTAGTGGATGGCGGTCGTGTGGTTGGCATCGTCACTGGCCGTGACCTTCGTTTTGAGACCCGACTGGATTTGCCGGTAAGCGAAATCATGACCCCCCGCGAGCGACTGATTACCGTGCCCGACGGCACAACGCCCAATCAGGCCCGGGCATTGTTGCACCAGCACAAGCTGGAGCGCTTGTTGGTGGTCAATGATGACTTTGAGCTGAAGGGTCTGATTACCGTCAAGGACATCACCAAGCAGCTCAATTTCCCCAACGCAGCCCGTGATATTGCTGGCCACTTGAGGGTGGCGGCGGCGGTGGGCGTCGGTGAGGGCACCGAGGAGCGCGTCGAGGCACTGGTCAAGGCGGGTGCTGATGCGATCGTGGTTGATACTGCGCACGGGCACAGCAAAGGTGTCATCGAGCGAGTGCGCTGGGTCAAGAAAAATTACCCGCAAGTTGAGGTGATTGGGGGAAATATTGCAACTGGCGATGCAGCCCGTGCCCTGGTCGAAGCCGGTGCCGATGCGGTCAAGGTCGGAATCGGTCCTGGTTCGATCTGCACCACCCGAATTGTTGCCGGTGTCGGTGTGCCGCAAATTACAGCCATTGACAATGTGGCGACAGCGCTCCATGGCACCGGGGTACCGCTAATAGCTGATGGGGGCATCCGTTTCAGCGGTGACATTGCCAAAGCAGTTGCAGCAGGTGCCAGCACTGTGATGATGGGCGGCATGTTTGCCGGAACCGAGGAAGCGCCAGGCGAGGTGATTCTGTTTCAGGGTAGAAGTTACAAGAGCTACCGTGGTATGGGCTCGATTGGCGCCATGCAGCAGGGTAGTGCGGATCGGTATTTTCAGGATACTTCCGGTGGCAACCCCAATGCCGACAAGCTGGTGCCCGAAGGCATTGAGGGTCGGGTGCCCTACAAGGGCTCCATGGTGGCGATTGTTTACCAGATGGCTGGCGGCCTGCGCGCCAGTATGGGCTATTGTGGCTGTGGCTCCATCGAAGAAATGCGTAGCAAGGCTGAATTTGTCGAGATCACTTCAGCGGGCATACGCGAAAGCCATGTCCATGATGTCCAGATCACCAAGGAAGCCCCCAACTACCGCCTGGATTGAACCCTGCTAACCGAGGCCTGAACGCAAGCAAGCTGGTGTTCGGGCCTTCATTGTTTCTACCTCATGCAACACCACAAGATCCTGATTCTTGATTTTGGCTCACAGGTCACTCAGCTCATTGCACGCCGAGTGCGTGAGGCCCATGTCTATTGCGAAGTCCATCCTTGTGATGTCAGTGACGATTGGGTTCGTGAGTATGCAGGTGATGGCCAACTCAAGGGCATCATCCTCTCAGGCAGCCACGCCAGTGTCTATGAGGAAAGCACCGACAAGGCGCCCCAGGCCGTCTTTGAACTTGGATTGCCTGTGCTTGGCATCTGCTACGGCATGCAGACCATGGCACAGCAATTGGGCGGCAAGGTTGAAAGTGGCCACCAGCGTGAATTTGGATATGCAGAAGTCAGGGCGCATGGCCATACCGCATTGCTGAAAGACATCGCTGACTTCACCACGCCCGAGGGCCATGGCATGCTGAAGGTCTGGATGAGTCATGGCGATAAGGTCACTGAATTTCCGCCAGGCTTCAAGTTGATGGCGTCCACCCCCAGTTGCCCCATAGCCGGCATGGCCGATGAGCAACGCAATTTCTATGCTGTGCAGTTTCACCCTGAAGTGACCCATACGGTTCAGGGGCGCGCCATGCTGGAGCGTTTCGTTCTTCAAATCTGTGCTGCCCGCCCTGACTGGGTGATGGTTGATCATGTGAGTGAAGCTGTCGAACAGATTCGCAAGCAGGTAGGCAAAGAAGAGGTCATACTGGGCCTGTCTGGCGGCGTCGATTCTTCTGTAGCTGCCGCACTGATCCACCGTGCCATTGGTGACCAGCTCACTTGCGTCTTTGTCGATCATGGCCTGCTTCGCCTCAATGAAGGTGACCTGGTCATGGATATGTTTGCCGGCAAGTTGCACGCCAAAGTCATCCGCGTAGATGCCAGCGACCTGTTTCTTGGAAAGTTAGCGGGGGTGAATGACCCCGAAGCCAAGCGAAAAATCATCGGTGGGCTGTTCGTAGATGTGTTCAAAGCTGAAGCTGCCAAGCTGAAAGCCAGCGGGCAAGGCCACAAGGGCGCCACTTTCCTGGCCCAGGGAACCATCTACCCCGATGTCATTGAGTCGGGTGGCGCCAAAAGCAAGAAAGCTGTCACGATCAAGAGTCACCACAATGTCGGTGGCCTGCCTGAGCAGTTGGGTCTGAAACTGCTTGAACCTCTGCGCGACCTGTTCAAGGATGAGGTGCGCGAGCTCGGTGCGGCGCTGGGGCTTCCCCATGACATGGTCTATCGTCATCCCTTTCCAGGGCCAGGCCTGGGGGTGCGTATTCTGGGTGAGGTGAAAAAAGAATATGCAGACCTGTTGCGCCGTGCCGATGCAATCTTTATCGAAGAACTTCGCTCCACCATAGAGATCAATTCAGGCAAGAGCTGGTACGAGCTCACCAGCCAGGCCTTTGCCGTGTTTCTGCCAGTCAAAAGTGTTGGTGTCATGGGTGATGGGCGCACCTATGACTATGTGGTGGCTTTGCGCGCGGTACAAACCAGTGACTTCATGACGGCTGACTGGGCGGAACTACCCTATGCATTGCTCAAGAAAGTCTCCGGGCGCATCATCAATGAAGTGCGTGGCATCAATCGAGTAACTTATGATGTCAGCTCAAAGCCCCCGGCAACCATTGAGTGGGAATAAAGTTCATTCATCTCAAAGAGGTAATTTCATGCACCTGCATCCAACCGGCCACTTTGATAACCATGCTCGAACCTACCGAAACATCAAGGTGCTTCCTTTGGCGGCAGCCATGGGGGCAGAGATTCTGGGCGTGGATCTGAGGCAGACCACAGAGGAGCAGTTTGCGGACATCCAGCAAGCCCTGTTTCACCATAAGATGATTTTTTTTCGGGGGCAAAAGCTGAGTCATGCCCAGCACGAGGCTTTCAGCTTGAATTTTGGAGCCTTTGCTGAAGATGCCTACACCTCAGGCATCCCCAACCATCCGAATGTGCACCCGCTGATCAAGGAGGCTGATGATCGCTCGGAGATGGTGTTTGGCGGAGGCTGGCATACCGATTCGCCCTTTCTTGCCGAGCCGCCATCGATCACCATGCTGCGATCGGTGGAGATTCCACCATTTGGTGGTGACACCATCTGGGCCAATTCAGCATTGGCCTATGCCAATCTGAGCGATACCTACAAGCGCATGATCCAGGATCTAAAGGTTCATTTTTCCATGCGCAATGTGCTTAAATCTGCCCAAGCTGGCGTAGAACAACGAGACAGCCCGATTGGCCGACTTGGAGCTACCCGAGACTTGGAGCGACTACCTGAAGATGTGCTGCGCAAAGTCAAAGGTAATTGCCACCCCTTGGTGCGCACTCACCCTGGCACCGGAGAAAAGGCGATCTATGTAGATGGTGCCTATGCCATTGGCATAGAAGGCATGAGCGATGATGAAGCGGCTCCCATCCTTCAGTTTCTGGTTGGTCACATCACCCAGCCAGCCTTCACCTGCCGTCTGCGTTGGGAGCCTGACATGCTTGCCCTGTGGGACAACCGCCTGTGTGTGCATGAGGCCTACAACGATTACCGTGGGTACCGGCGTGAACTCTACCGTACGACGATTGCGGGCGAAGTTCCGCGCTGATTTACTCTGGGTGCAAGACTTGTCTGACTCCATTAAAAATGTCCAAACTAAGCACGCTTTACGGCTTCATGCCCTATCCCCCAGTTCTATCCGCCCATGCGTCATCAGGGCCCTTGTCGGGAATGACCTTTGCGGTAAAAGACTTGTTCGACATTCATGGATATCCAACCAGCTGGGGCCAACCGCTCATTCTTGCTAAGTCTGGGATTAAACAGACAACCGCGCCTAGCATTCAAAAACTTCTTGATAGCGGGGCACAGCTTCTTGGCAAAACCATTACTGAAGAGCTCGCTTTCTCTATTGTTGGCAAGAACATTCACTTTGGTGCTCCGTTAAATTCGGCTAGCCCTAATCGGTATTCAGGAGGTTCATCCTCTGGTTCAGCTGCGGCAGTGGCGGCGGGATTGGTGGACTTTGCTATCGGTACCGATACAGGTGGGTCAATAAGGGCACCAGCAAGTAATTGTGGATTGTTTGGCATTCGGCCCTCCCACGGTCGAGTTAGTTTAGAGGGCGCCATGGACCTAGCCCCAAGTTTTGATACTTTGGGCTGGTTTGCTAGGGATATCGAAACCTTGAGGCGCGTTGCGGATGTGCTTTTGGGGAAAGACACCTGCGCTCTCAGCCCTTCCGTTCGCATTCTGGAGCCACGCGATGTCTGGTCGGAAGTGCCGAAAAACCTATTGGCAGCCTTCGATGCGGTTTTAAAACATGTTCGTCATTGTTTTCCGAACTCGAAAACAAATCCAGTAGCGCTCTCGTCATTTGATGAAATGCTCACTCACTTTAGATCGATCCAGGGTTTTGAAGCGTGGGAAAACCACGGAAACTTCATATCAACAGAATCTCCCATATTGGGGTCGGACATTGCCGCAAGATTTGAAGCAGCGAGTCGTTTAAGTCGCACAGACTACGACAGGGGTTTACTTTTTCGAGAAAAATTTCGCGCGCACATCGAAAAAATAATAAAAACTGACGGCGTTCTGATGATTCCCACGATGACCGAACCTGCGCCACTCAAGGAGACATCTGAGGCAGCACTCGATGTTTATCGAGCAAAAACTTTTAGGGTTTTGTGTATCTCGGGCTTGGCATCCCTGCCCCAGATCACCTTGCCTTTGGTAGCTCATGATGGAGCGCAAATTGGTTTGTCTTTGGTTGGGCCCAGAGGCAGTGATCGCTCCTTGGTAGATCTAGCCGAGCGAGTCATGCAAAATTTTGAACGCTAGGTTCTGTTGGTCAGATTCAGTCAACATTTACAACCTCGGTGCTGGGGCTTTTTGGCGCTACCATTTTTTTGTTGTTACTCTTCCAGAGGCCAAATTGGTTATCCCGGACTAGGGTATGTTCGGCATTTATCTGAGACGGATTGGCAACGATTGCGGGTGTGCCGTCTAGACTTTATCCATGACCAATGGCCGCACCTTGACCATGCAGCGAATGTTTCGATCTGTGATGTCAAGATGGGCGTGGAAATTGCATCGCCGCTCATGAGTTTGATGGCCATAACGCTTTGCACGTCCCCTCATCTTGCTGGACCATCTGTCTTACCCTAGTGGCTAACGCGCCAGTTCCATATCGATTTGTTACATCATAGATCGACGCATCGGGTTTTTACCGTGATGGTTGATATGTTATTTGTGTTAGTATGTTTTTGCCATTATGTTTTCACTGGAGCTTAACTGATGAAATCTGTTCTTCGTCGATTTATGCTGGTCAGCGCAGTCTTAGCATCGGTTTCTGGAATGGGTGCTGCCCAAGCCCAGGCACAAAAAACGCTACGTTTCATTGCGCAAGCAGACCTGCGCATTCTCGACCCAATTGCTACTACGGCCTACATAACCCGTAACCACGGTTACATGGTGTACGACACTTTGTTTGCAATGGATGACAAGTTCCAGATTCAGCCCCAGATGGTCGACAAGTACACGGTCAGTGCAGACAAACTGACCTACTCATTTACCCTAAGGGATGGACTTAAGTTCCACGACGGCACACCCGTACGTTCGTCTGACGTGATTGCGTCGATCGATCGCTGGGCCAAGCGAGATGCCCTTGGGCAAAAAATGGCTGAGGCCACCGCTAGCTGGCGCGCTGTTAACGATAAGACTTTTGAGCTAAAACTTAAAGAACGCTTCGCTTTTGTACTGGATGCCCTGGGCAAACCATCCTCCAACGTGCCATTCATCATGCCAGAGCGGGTCGCCAAGACGGACGCGTTTACCAATATCACGGATCCCACTGGCTCTGGTCCATTTCGTATGATTAAGGAGGAGTGGGTGCCGGGTAACAAGGTGGTCTATGTAAAAAACAAAGACTACATTCCCCGCAAAGAAGCGCCGTCATGGGCATCGGGCGGCAAAGTTGTAAAAGTCGACCGGGTGGAATGGCTCTACATCCCCGACTCCGCGACTGCTGCTGCTGCATTGAATGCTGGAGAAGCAGACTGGTGGGAGCAAATGCCACCTGACCTAATCCCAATTTTGGCGCGCAACAAGAGCGTGAAGGTAGACAACATTGACCCTCTTGGTTCAATGGGCATGATCCGCTTTAACTTTATGCACCCACCCTTTAACAATCCGAAGATGCGTCAAGCCGTAGCAATGGTGCTGAACCAGCAAGACTATGTGCTAGGTATCGCAGGTAGTCCTAAAAATGGCAAGGTCTGCACATCATTCTTTACCTGTGACACGCCGCTGGCCAGTGATGTTGGCGCCGAGATCATGAAAGGCCCGCGCAACTTCGACAAAGCCAAGCAGCTTATCAAAGAAGCTGGTTACAAGGGCGAGAAGATCGTGATTATCTCGGCAACGGATCAGCCCATCGTTCAGTCGCAGTCTTTGCTGACCACTGAGCTTCTGAAAAAGCTTGGCTTGAATGTTGAGCTACAGGCTGGTGACTGGGGTACCCTGATTACCCGTCGTACCTCCAAGGAGCCCATTGAAAAGGGTGGTTGGTCGATTTTTCACACATGGTTGGTTGGGCCTGACTTGTTAAATCCGGCAGTGAACTTTGCGGTTCGCGGTAGTGGTCAAAAGGCGTGGTTTGGTTGGCCTGTTGATCAGAAGCTGGAAGACTTGCGCGAAGACTTCTTTAAAGCCCCTGATGCTGCTTCTGCCAAGCGTGCTGCTGAAGCGGTTCAGCGTCGCGCCTTTGAGTTCCTCCCTTATGTACCTACGGCCCAGTTCATTCTTCCTACGGCATATCGTACCAATTTGTCTGGCGTGATTGTCGCGCCCATGGCCTTCCTTTGGAACGTTGAAAAGAAGTAATGCGTAGCTAAAAAATAAGACTTAGCCTTTGTTTAGTTACGTTTTAAAGCGGTTAGGTGCGACCGTCGTCGTTATGGCGGTGGTCGCATTCTTCGTTTTCTCTCTTCTCTATTTGACCCCCGGTGATCCGGCGGCTGTCATCGCTGGTGATATTGCAACTGACGAAGACATCAAGCGTATTCGCCAATCACTTGGCCTTGACGATCCATTCTTAATCCGGTTTGGTAACTGGATCTGGGCGCTTGCGCATGGTGACTTGGGCACCTCGATTTTTACTAACCTACCAGTTTCCCGGCTAATTGGGCAGCGTATCGAGCCAACGATTTCTCTTACTTTGTGCACGCTGGTAGTGTCGCTCGTATTGGCAGTACCGATGGGCACGATTGCAGCGGCCCGTGCAGGAAG
Organism: Burkholderiaceae bacterium; assembly: GCA_017856435.1. Taxonomy (GTDB): domain Bacteria; phylum Pseudomonadota; class Gammaproteobacteria; order Burkholderiales; family Burkholderiaceae_C; genus Hylemonella. Next base: position 7,597 of record JAFMFB010000009.1, on the reverse strand, counting down.
CTTGTTAGACAAGATCGTGATGGGCATATCGGTGATTGGTTTTTCTTTGCCGGTCTTCGTGCTTGCCTTTGGCTTGATTCTGGTTTTCTCGGTCATGCTGGAGTGGTTACCAGTGCAGGGCTACCGATCGTTTAGTGAAGGCGTTTGGGAATGGCTACGACATTTGATTTTGCCTAGTATTGCGCTTGGAACCGTATATGCCGCCTTGATTGCCCGCATTACTCGTGCCAGCGTGCTGGATGTTTTGGCTCAGGACTACATTCGGACTGCGACCGCCAAGGGCATGAAAGAACGGCAAGTTTTGTGGGGACATGCGCTGAAAAACGCTGCTGTCCCAATCGTCACCATAGTGGGTATCGGCATAGGTCTGCTGATCAGTGGCGCTGTCGTAACTGAGACGGTATTTGCAATTCCTGGCGTTGGTCGTCTTACGGTTGACGCAATTCTGCGGCGTGATTACCCAATTATTCAGGGTGTCATCCTGATTTTTTCAGGCGCTTATGTGTTGATCAACCTTCTGATTGACCTTTCGTACATGATCTTCGATCCAAGAATTAGTTATTGACATGTCCACAAATGGTCTGAGTTTGTGGTGGTCTGGCTTTGAAAAGCAGGCTGGTACTTTGTACCGGCGACATCCATCGGCGTTGATTGGGTCGATCGTCCTAATCCTAATGTGCCTGATTGCAATTCTGGCCCCTTTCCTGGGGACGGTTGACCCCCAAGCCGTTGCACCAATCAATCGCCTGCAGTCGCCTAGTGCTGAGTTTTGGTTTGGAACCGATATGTTGGGACGTGATGTCTACAGCCGCGTCGTATATGGCGCACGTGTCTCGCTTAGTGTCGGAATTTCAGTAGCAATTCTCAGCACGGTCATCGGTCTGGCGATTGGCCTAATTACGGGTTTTCTGCGTTGGGCTGACGGTATCATCATGCGAATCATGGATGGTCTGATGTCGATCCCATCTATCTTGTTGGCAATCGCACTGATGGCTCTGACAAAAGCCAGTATTGAGAACGTAATCATTGCAATCACGATCTCTGAAGTACCACGGATTGTCCGGCTGGTCCGTAGCCTCGTGCTTTCATTGCGCGAACAGCCTTATGTCGAGGCGGCAACCGCATCGGGCACGCCATTAATCAAAACGCTGGTCAAACACATCCTTCCAAATACGGTGGCGCCACTCTTAGTTCAGGCAACTTACGTTTGTGCTTCGGCCATGATCACGGAAGCGATACTTTCATTTATTGGTGCGGGTACCCCCCCGAACATTCCAAGTTGGGGCAATATCATGGCAGAGGCCCGCAGTATGTTCCAGATTGCCAGCTACTTGATTGTCTTCCCGGCCATTTTCTTGTCGCTCACGGTTTTGGCAGTGAACTTCTTGGGTGACGGAATGCGCGATGCTCTTGACCCACGGCTTTCGCGGAGAATGTAAATGGCAGGCCAATCTGACACATCGGCTCCCATTCTTGAGGTTCGAGATCTCAAAACTTATTTCCATACACGTGACGGCATTGTTCGTGCTGTGGACGGCGTCTCATTCAAGGTTAATGCTGGCGAGACTTTGGCAGTGGTGGGTGAATCTGGGTGTGGCAAGAGCGTCACGTCGCTATCTATACTTCGGCTTATTGCCTCGCCACCTGGCCATAACGAAGGTGGCCAGATTTTGTTTCAAGGCGAAGACCTGCTGAAGGCATCTGAAGCTCGAATGCGCGAGATCCGCGGCAACAAGATATCAATGATCTTCCAGGAGCCAATGACATCGCTCAACCCCGTTTTGAAGATTGGCAAACAGATCTCCGAAGTCTTGGTCTTGCACCAGAACATGAACGAGTCGCAGGCGAGGACCAAAGCCATTGAGTTGTTGAGCTTGGTAAAAATCCCTGAAGCTCAAAGCCGGGTCGACCAATACCCACATCAGTTATCAGGTGGAATGCGGCAGCGAGTGATGATTGCCATGGCGCTAGCTTGTGACCCCACCGTACTTATTGCTGATGAGCCAACGACGGCGCTGGATGTGACCATTCAAGCCCAGATTTTGAATCTGATGCGAGAGCTGCGTGATCGCACCGGCGCATCAATTATTTTGATTACCCATGATCTTGGTGTGGTGGCCGAGATGGCACAGCGAGTTGTTGTGATGTACGCCGGCAGAAAAGTAGAAGAGGCTGATGTCAAAGAACTCTTTGCGTCGCCCTTGCATCCTTATACCCGTGGACTGATGAACTCAATCCCCAAACTCGACGAGGAGAAGTGCGCCCGTTTAGAAGAGATTCCGGGCATGGTGCCATCATTGCGTGAGCCAATATTGGGTTGTGCGTTTGCTCCCCGTTGTACCCATGCTACGGGCAAATGTCGTACTGAGGCGCCTGATTTAGAGCAAAAAAAATCAGAACACTTTGCCGCTTGCTGGCATTCTGAAAAATTTCTGTTTGGAGTACGTGCATGATCCAGCTACGGCCTTTGCTGGAAGTTAAAGATTTAAAAAAATACTATCCGATTCGAAAAGGGCTCTTTGGCCGCGTATCCGGCCAGGTGCATGCGGTAGACGGCGTGTCGTTCTCCATTGGCCAAGGGGAGACCCTGGGGCTTGTGGGTGAGAGTGGTTGCGGTAAGTCGACAGCGGGCCGTACTGTACTAAAACTTATCGATCCCACATCGGGGGAGATTAGTTGGCGTGGCAAGCGTATTGATGGGTTAAGCCGTGTAAGCATGCGACCATTTCGCCAAGAAATTCAGGCGGTTTTCCAAGATCCGTATTCATCGCTAAACCCCCGGATGCGGGCTATCGACATTGTTTCTGAGCCGTTGATCAATTTTCAGAAGTTTTCCAGATCTGAAGGGCGAGATCAAGTTGCCTATCTTTTCGAGAAAGTTGGTCTTCGTCCCGATCAAATGATTCGGTTTCCCCATGAATTCTCCGGCGGTCAGCGTCAGCGACTTGGTATTGCACGGGCGCTATCCGTTAAGCCACGGCTCATCATGTGTGATGAGCCTGTCTCGGCCTTAGATGTATCAGTCCAGGCGCAGGTAATCAATCTGTTGATCGACTTACAAAAGGAATTTGGCTTATCGTATCTTTTCGTTGCTCACGATCTGGCGGTAGTTCGTCACATAAGTCACCGTGTGGCGGTGATGTATCTGGGCCGAATCGTTGAAATTGCTGAGACTCCCGAGTTGTTTGATAGCCCTAAGCATCCTTATACTGAAGCTTTACTATCAGCAGTGCCGATTCCCGATCCCGCACTCAGACGCACGCAGATCGTGTTGCAAGGCGATGTGCCTAGCCCTATCAATCGACCAGCTGGCTGCCACTTCCATACTCGCTGCCCCTATGCGCAGGAGCGCTGCCGTAAAGAAGAACCCGGTGCCCGTGAGCTATCACCTGGCCACCTCGTGACCTGCCATTTCCCAGTTAACGCCAAATAACGTCGAGGTCCTATGACTGTAATGACGAATCCGGTCTCGGTAACACAAGATCTATTGCGTTTCAACACCATTAACCCACCCGGTCAAGAAGCGGCATGTGCTCGCTACCTTGGCGATGCACTAAGCAAGGTCGGATTTTGCTGTCGGTACAAAGAACTCGGTCACAACCGACTTAGCTTGGTTGCTTCGATCGGTGGCCTAGCCGATCGTCTTCCACTCGGCTTTACAGGGCATATCGATACAGTTCCGTTGGGCGGTGCGCCGTGGACGAAAGATGCTTTTGGTGAATCACTTGAAGGCGGAAAGCTTTTCGGTCGTGGTTCTTCCGATATGAAAAGTGGCGTTGGTGCTTTTGTTGCCGCGGCTATTTCTGTTGCTGATGAGTTGCGCAATTCTGCAGGTGTTACTATGGTGATCACCGCTGACGAGGAGTGTGGCTGTGGTGGCGCAAAACAACTGGTGGAAGACGCCACCCTGCTTGGAAAAGTTGGTGCACTGATTGTTGGTGAACCTACGAATAACTACCCCCTGGTTGGTCACAAGGGTGCTCTCTGGTTAGAAGCAGTCGCGAAAGGCGTCACAGCGCATGGCTCAATGCCTGAGCGTGGTGTAAATGCCGTCTATTTGGTCGCCAAGGCAGTCATGGCATTGGAAAACTTTCATTTTCCAGATTGCAAACACCGGCTAATGGGCTCCCCCACTTTAAATGTGGGTAATATCTTCGGCGGCATGAACATCAACTCGGTGCCAGACTATGCACGTATTGGAATTGATATTCGTACTGTTGCAGGCATGAACCATGACGATGTCAAAGCCCTAATACAAGAGGCCGTCGGACTTGACATTACGTTGAATACACTAGTCGATGTTGGTCCGGTTTTTACGGACCCAAAAAATGACTGGGTTCAAGAAGTCTTTGGCGTGATGGAGAAGCAATTGGGTGAGGCGCCTCAGGCCAAAACCGTATCTTATTTCACAGATGCGGCTATCTTGCATCAGGCCTATGTCAATACGCCTACCGTGGTTTTGGGGCCCGGTGAGGCCCAGATGGCCCATCAGACCGACGAGTACTGTTTGGTGGATCGTCTAGAGCAGGGATTTGATGGCTATCGCGATTTGATACGTGCCTGGATTAAATAAGCAAATAGATTATGAGCAATCTGATTCAACTATCGGCAACACAGGCCGCATGGAATATTGCCCAAAATCGCCTGAAACCTTCTGAATTATTGGCTGCTTACATTGAGCGAATTGACGCAAGAGAGGCGGAAGTCGGCGCCTTTGATTATGTTGAGCGAGAGGCGGCGATAGCCCTGGCAAAACAGGCTGACCAACAGGCTCCCAGCGGACTGCTGTTTGGTATTCCGATCGGCATAAAAAATTTGATTGACACGAAGGATATGTTGACCACTTATGGTTCGCCCATCTATAAACATCATCTGCCGGCAGTGGATGCGGCCTGTGTGATGCAGTCGAAAAAGCAAGGGGCGATTGTATTGGGAAAAACGATTTCCACCGAGTTTGCTTTGTTTAATCCTGGAAAAACGGCAAATCCCCATAATTTGAAACATACGCCGGGCGGGTCGTCGAGTGGATCGGCTGCTGCGGTGGCAGATCGCATGTTGCCTCTGGCCTTAGGTACCCAGACTGCCGCTTCGATTTATCGGCCTGCCTCATTTTGTGGTGTAGTTGGCTATAAGCCAAGTTTCGGCACGATTGCCCGCGCTGGCACCAAGCCGTTGGCTGATTCGCTGGATACATTGGGTACATTGGCGAATTCAGTTCAAGACGCTGCACTATTTGCAGCCGCTGCTGGCGCACGCCACGACTTGGTGCTCAAGGCCGATGTGATAAATAATGCCCCGCGAATTGCGGTTTGCCGAACGTACGAATGGGCACATGCTCAGCCAGAAACCCAGCAGGCTATAGAGTCAGCGGCGAAAAGGCTTGCGGCTTCTGGCGCCAAGGTTGTCGAATTTGAACTGCCGGCGCCTTTTAAAGAAATGGTTACTGCCCAAAACGATATCCTCGCCAAAGAGTCAGCAATTTCCTTAAGCGCCGAGTATGAGCAGAATCGCTCAAAAATGTCGGCAAAACTGATTGAAGTTATTCAGCAGGGCTTGCGTGTGAGTGATTCGCGACTGCTGCAGGCTTACGCTATTGTTGATAAATGTCGTCGACTCCTGGACGACATTTATATAGATTTCGACGTATTGTTAGCCCCTGCTGCCTGCGGCGAAGCGCCAGTCGGATTGGACACAACGGGCGATCCAATTTTTAGCCGTATGTGGACAGCGCTGGGCAATCCTGGTGTGGTGCTGCCTTGGGTAAAGGGTGGCAATAATCTGCCCGTTGGTGTGCTGCTAGCCGGCCGTTTTCGGTCAGACTATGCTCTATTGGAAGCGGCACGTTGGGCAGAGCAACAACGCGGAGACTAGATTATGTTGAAACCTGTGAATCCAAAAATCAACATTGATCGGCTTTGGAAGAGTCTGATGGATTTGGCCAAGATCGGTGCCACAGATAAAGGTGGTGTCCGTAGGTTGGCGTTGACGGCACTAGATGGGCAGGGTCGAGATTTGGTGGTCTCTTGGTTCAAGGAGGCCGGTCTGACGGTTCGGGTCGATCGTGTCGGCAACATATTTGCGCGACGACCTGGTAAGGCGGATATTTTGCCTGTTGCAACCGGTAGTCATATCGACACCCAGCCATCGGGCGGTAAGTTCGATGGGAACTATGGTGTCTTGGCTGGCTTGGAGGTGGTTCGCACGCTTAATGACCTTGATATAGTGACTGATGCACCCATCGAAGTCTGTGTTTGGACCAACGAGGAAGGCTCTCGTTTTACGCCAGTGCTGATGGGTTCTGGAGTTTGGGCAGGTGTTTTTTCTGCTGAGCATGTGCTGGGTCAAAAAGATATTGACGGCAAGGTTGTGAAAGATGAGCTGAAGGCCATCGGTTATCTTGGTTCAGAGTTGCTTGGCCCTGGTGGCAAAAAGGCCGGCTATAAGGCTTATTTTGAGTCTCATATTGAACAGGGTCCCGTATTGGAAGACTCTAATCTGCCAATTGGTGTTGTAACTGGAGCACTGGGACAGCGTTGGTTTGACGTGGTGGTTAATGGCCTGGAAGCCCACGCTGGGCCCACTCCAATGAACCTGCGCCAAGACGCCTTATTGGCGGCATCAATGCTGGTTCAAGATGTCAACCGCATTGCGCTATCGGAATCCCCCCACGGCCGTGGCACGGTGGGGTCAATGCGTGTTAGTCCAAATTCAAGAAACGTGATTCCTGGCCAAGTTATTTTTTCAGTAGATTTTCGACACCCCAATAACGATGGCCTCGATCGTATGCATGCGACACTTAAGCAGGCCTGTGATCGGGTTAAAGCGCAGTGCTCGGTGGAAATTAGTCTTACCATCGTTTCGGAATTTGCGGCTAGCGTTTTTGATAAAGACTGTGTCGCTGCAGTCCGGAGGGCTGCTGATCAGCATGGCTTAGCGTCTATGGAAATTGTCAGTGGCGCAGCCCATGATGCAGTATATGTGTCGCGTGTCTGCCCCGCTGGCATGATTTTTATACCTTGCAAAGACGGCATTAGTCACAACGAGATTGAAGATGCGCTGCCAGAGCATATTGAAGCAGGCTGTAATGTATTGCTTGGTGCAATGTTAAAGATGGCCAATCTTGAATGAAGGTTCTGGTCGACGTACTTCACTGTGAGATCACGAGGATTTCTCTGGTTGCCCCCTTATTTGGAGAGCTTTGAGCCAAACCCTGAACCTGCTGACCATGATAAAAGTCGCTCTAAAAACATAACAAAAATATAAGCTCATAAGCCCCTAATCAAGCCCTCTAATAAAACCTGTAATTTTTTGATAGTCCTCTGGGCAGGCGTCAAACCGTTTCCATAAGCAACGTCTGTCCAGGTTTTCGACATATCCAGCGTTTAATTAATCGAGTCGAAAGCCCCTTTTTGATCTGGAGCTTTCATGGATAAGTCACCTTACCCTTGGTGAATGCATCGTCTTCTACCAATTCCTCCGGTTCCATACCGGGCTGAGAAATTTCCAAATCTCTAGTTCTGCGAGTTTCGGAAATTCCGGGGCCTTCAACTGACCCTCATTGTGAATCGTGGTCAGAGTTGGAGAAAAATTTGCATCT